>NZ_QKTE01000014.1:0-101871 GCF_003234735.1 Curtobacterium sp. MCLR17_040
GGCCGGGTGGGGGCCCGGGGGGCGTTGCATCTGGCACGCTCCAACCCTGGCACACGGTGCCCGGAGCGGGCCTCGAAGTGGTCACCGGGCGTCGTGTACGGTGTCGCTCGAGACACGGGGTGCCGCATCCAGCGGCTGAGATCACACCCGTCGAACCTGCTCGAGCTCGTACTCGCGAAGGGATCGTCCATGGAAACCGCTGCGCCCTCCCCTGCCTGGGCCCACCGAACCGCCGAACTGCTCGAGGCCGTGCGTGCCCGGGCCCCGCTGGTGCAGTGCATCACGAACACGGTCGTGCAGAACGTCACGGCGAACGTGCTGCTCGCGCTCGGGGCCTCGCCCGCGATGGTCGACGTGGCGACCGAGGCGGGGCCGTTCGCCCGCGTCGCCGATGCCCTGCTGGTGAACACCGGTACCCCGCACGCCGAACCGCGGGTCGCCGCGCTGGAGGCCGTGCACGCCGCCCGTGACGCGGGGACCCCGTGGGTCCTCGACCCGGTGGCGGTCGGCTCGCTGCCGGTGCGCACCGCCCTGGCGCGCGACCTGCTCGCGCTGCACCCGACGGTGCTGCGGGGCAACGCCTCCGAGGTGCTCGCCCTGCTCGGCGACTCGGCCGGTGGCCGCGGGGTCGACAGCACGGTGGGCACGGAGGACGCCCGGGTCGCGTCCGTCGCTGCTTCGGACGGGAGGCTCGTGGCCGCGGTGGCCGTGTCGGGTGCGGTCGACCTGCTGGTCGCGCCGGGCATCGGTGTGGTCCGGGTGGCGAACGGGACCGACCTGCTGACGCGGATCACCGGTGGCGGGTGTGCGCTCGGCGCGGTCGTCGCCGCGTTCACGTCGGTCGCGCCGGAGGACGCGGGTGCCGCTGCCGTCGCCGCCACCGCCGTGCACACGATCGCCGCGGAGCTCGCGGCGCGGGATGCCGGTGGGCCGGGGACCTTCCAGCCGCTGTTCCTCGACCGGTTGGCGTCGCTGACCCCGGAGGACGTCGTCCGCGAGGCCCGGATCACGGTCGAGACCGCTCCTGTCGGTGCCCGGGCGGTGTCGGCATGAGCGGGCTGCAGTCCGCCGGGTTCGGCGTCTACCTGGTGACCGACGGTGCCCTGGCCGACCGGCACGGCATCGGGGTGCTCGGGGTCGTCCGTGCCGCCGTGCACGCCGGGGTCCGGATCGTGCAGGTACGGGACAAGGACGCCTCGGCGCGTGACCTGCTGGCACTCACCGCGGCGGTCGCCGACGCCGTCGGGGACCGTGCGACGGTGGTGGTCGACGACCGGCTCGACGTCGCCCTCGCCGCACGGCACGCGGGACACCGGGTCGCGGGCGTGCACCTCGGCCAGTCCGACGTCCCCGTCACCGCCGCCCGTGCCCTGCTCGGAGCGGACGCCCACGTGGGCCTCACCGCGAACACGCTCGCGCACCTGGCTGCCGTCGAGCGACTCCCCCGCGGCACCGTGGACCTGCTCGGCGTCGGGGTCGTGCACCCCACGGCGACGAAGGCGGACCACCCGCCGGCGCTGGGCCACGACGGGTTCGCCCGGCTGGCCGCCGCGACCGACGTGCCGTGCGTGGCGATCGGCGGGGTGACCCTCGACGACGTCGCGCCGCTCCGGGCTGCCGGTGCCGCGGGGGTCGCGATCGTGTCGGGCATCTGCGCTGCGGCCGACCCCGGATCCGCGGCGGCGGCGTACGTGGCCGCGTGGGGCCCTGGACCCGACCACGGGACGGAGGCGAGGCCGTCAGGTGCAGGCGATCCGTCCCTCCAGGCCGACGCCACGCACCACGGGGCGGACGCATGAGCGTCCCACGGGTGCTGACCATCGCCGGGACCGACCCGACGGGCGGGGCCGGGATGCAGGCGGACCTCAAGGCGATCGCCGCGCACGACGGGTACGGGATGGGGGTCCTGACGGCGCTCGTCGCGCAGAACACGCACGGGGTGCGGTCGGTGCACGTGCCGGACGTCGGGTTCCTGCGGGAGCAGCTCGACGCGGTGTCGGACGACGTCGTGGTCGACGCGGTGAAGATCGGGATGCTCGGCACCGCCGACGTCGTGCGGGTCGTGACGGACTGGCTGCGGGAGCACCGGCCGCCGGTGGTCGTCGTCGACCCGGTGATGGTGGCGACGAGCGGGGACCGGCTGCTCGACGAGGACGCGGCCGCGGCCATGGGAGCGCTGTTCGCGCTCGCCGACCTGGTGACGCCGAACCGGGCCGAGCTCGTGGTGCTGGCGGAACTGGCCGGGTCCGGTGTGCCCGGTCGTGGTGCGTCGGCGTCGGCTTCGTCGCTGGCGGCGGCGCGTGCGGTGGCGGCGCGCTGGGACGTCCTGGTGCTGGCGAAGGGCGGCCACGACGAGGGGCCGACCTCTGACGACGTGCTCGTGGCACCGGACGGTACCGTGCGGGTGTTCACGGGTCCCCGGGTCGCGACGACGAACACGCACGGCACCGGGTGCTCGCTCTCCAGTGCGATCGCGACGCTCGCCGCGCGGCACGGCGACTGGGAGCTCGCGGTCGGGGTGGCGAAGGAGTGGCTGACGGCGGCGCTGCGCGGGGCCGACGCACTGTCGGTCGGGAGCGGCAACGGCCCGGTCGACCACGGGGCGCAGGCGCGGGCAGCCCTGCCGGCGCTGTCGTACACGGACGTGTGGTGGGCCGATGCGGCATCGGTGCTGCAGGAGACGATCGACTGCGCGTTCCTGGTGGGGCTCCGGGACGGGACCCTCGAGCCGGAGGTGTTCGCGGGCTACCTGGCGCAGGACGTCCACTACCTGCGGGCGTACGAGCGGCACCTGGCGGCACTCGGGGGCGGCGCTGCCGGTGCCGGTGCTGGCGCTGGTGATGCTGCTGCGTTCTGGGCGGCGGCTGCGCAGGGGTGCGCCGACGAGGCCCGCGACCTGCACCACCGTCGGCTGGCCGGCTCGCACGCCGACGATCCCGTGCACCCCACGTGCGGCGGGTACCTCGCGCACCTGCAGGAGGCCGCCGACTCCGGCTCCCGTGCGGTGCTCGCCGCCGCGGTGCTGCCGTGCTTCCGGGTCTACGCCTGGGTCGGGTCGCAGCTCGGGGTCGCTCCGGACGGGCACGCCTTCGCGGACTGGATCACGGCGTACGGGGACCCGGGGTTCGCGGCGTCGAGCGCCGAGGCGACCCGGCTCGTCGAGGAGGCAGCCCGTGCGGCGACGCCCGACGAGCGGGGGCGGATGGCGCGGGCGTTCCGGCGTTCGGCGGAGTGGGAGCTCGCGTTCTTCCGGATGCCGCTGGCAGGGGCTGCTGGTGCCGGGGCCACCGCGGCTGCGGGCGGCGCGGTCGGTGCCGCCGAAGCGACACTGCTGCGCTGACGGCCGTCGAACACCCCGCGAAAGCGACAGATGTCCGGAGAAGTTCCGCAGGGATCTGTCGCTTTCGGGAACGGGGCGCGCCGACGCAGGCACGCGACCGGGGCTAGCCGGCGACCGGGGGCAGCCGCACCAGTTCGACGGAGAGCTCGGTGCCGGTGACCGTGCCGCGCATCCACGTGTGGTCGGGCTGGCGACGGCGGTCGGTCGGCGAACCGGGGTTCAGCAGGCGCATCCCCGACGGCGCCACGGTGTCCCACGGGATGTGCGAGTGGCCGAAGACGAGCACGTCGGTGTCCGGGTACTCGGCGTCCATCCGGCGCTCCCGACCGGTCGATGCCCCGGTCTCGTGCACCAGGGCGAAGCGCAGGTCCTCGACACCGAACCGGGCGACGAGCGGCAGCCGGTCGTCGAACTCCGGACCGTCGTTGTTGCCCCGCACGCCCTCGAAGCGGCGGGACCGCGCCTGCACGGCGTCGAGGGTGGCCAGGTCGACCCAGTCCCCCGCGTGCACCACGAGGTCGGCCGCGTCGACGTCGGCCCACAGCCCGGGCGGCAGGTCCTTCGCGCGCTTCGGCAGGTGCGTGTCGGACAGCAGGACGAACGACGTCGTCACGACTCGGTGGGTGCCGGCATCGGGAGCCCGGCCTCGTCCGAGGCGCCGAGGCGCTCCAGCAGCCCGGCGAGCAGTGCGATGTCGTCGTCCGACCAGTCGGCGAGCCGTTCGTCGAGCGCGTCCCGGTGCAGCTGCACCGACCGCTCGAGCGCTGCGCGGCCGGCGTCGGTCGCCTCGAGCGGCTTCGCGTTGCCGCTGCCGCCGTCGGTCGTCCGCACCAGCCCGGTCGCGAGGAGCCCGGACAGCTGCCGCGAGATCGTCGAACGGTTCAGCCGCAGGTAGCGGGCGATGTCGATGGCCATGCAGCCCGGGTGCTGGACGACGAAGTCGACGAGGGACTGGTCGACGACGCTCAACACCTGGTCCGAGCCCCGGGCCCGGATGCTCGCCCGACGGGTGATGCGGGCGAGCTCCGTGTACGCCCGGCTGATGTCGCTGTTGCGGACCCTCGAACTCGGGTGGTCCATGGTGGCTCCAGCCTGTCTGTGCCGGCGCCGGCCGGCGGTCTTCTGGTCCGGTCACACTACCGGCGGGTCCGCGGAGAGTGGGGTCAGCGACCGCCCGCGGCAGCCTGCAGTGCGGGGATGTCCAGCTTGACCATCTGCATCATGGCCTCGAACACGCGGGCATTCGCCTCCGGATCACCCGATCCGCTCATCAACTCCCCCAGCATCGACGGGGTCACCTGCCACGCCAGACCCCAGCGGTCGGTCAACCAGCCGCACGCCGTCGGGCTCCCGCCGTCGGCGAGCAGGGCGTCCCACAGCCGGTCGAGCTCGTCCTGCGTGTCCACGTCGATCTGGAACGAGACGGCGTCGGTGTGCGGGTGCCCGGGGCCGCCGTTCATCGCGCGGTACGGGGCACCGAGCAACGTGAACTCGACGACGAGCGCACGGCCGTCGGGCATCCGGCTCACGCTGTCGACGTGACTGTCGGGGAACAGTCCGACGTAGTACTCGGCCGCCTGTTCGGCCTGGTCGTCGTACCAGAGGAACGGGGTGATGGTGGGCACGGGAGCCCCTTCGTTCGGTGCTCAGTCCGCGGCACTGCGGCTGAGCAGGTCGGCTTTCTCGGGGTGTTCGTCGAACCACTTGCCGACGAACCAGCACATTGGGACGATGCGTTTCGTGGTCGACGACTCGACGTCGGCGACGGCGTACTCGACGAGCTGCGCCGCGTAGCCGTGGCCGCGGTGCTTCGGGACCGTGTACGTGTGCGGGAAGGCAACAGCGTCACCGTTCACCCGGTAGTCGAGCACGCTCACGAGCTCGCCGCGGACGTACATCGCGTAGCGGTCCTGGTCGGTCTCGTCGCGGAACTCGGGGTCCATGCCGCCATCATGCTCCCGGCGGGGCGTTCGCGCCCCGGGGAATGCACGAGGGCGGGCAGCGTTGCAGGGACACCATGACAACCATCGGAATCATCGGCGCCGGCAACATCGGATCCCAGCTCGCTCGACTCGCGGTACGGAACGGCCACCAGGTCGTCATCGCGAACTCCCGCGGCCCGGAGACCCTGACCGACCTGGTCACGGAACTCGGCGACGGCGCACGCGCAGCGACCCGCGACGAGGCAGCCGCAGCGGGCGAGATCGTCGTCGTGACGGTGCCGCTCGCCGCGATCGAGACGATCCCCGTCGAGCCCCTCGTCGGCAAGGTCGTCATCGACACGAACAACTACTACTGGGAGCGCGACGGCCACATCGCCGCCCTCGACGACCAGTCCACGACCACGGCCGAGATGCTGCAGGACCACCTGCCCGGCGCCCGTGTCGTGAAGGCGTTCAACCACATCGGCGCCGACGACCTGACCGGCCACGCGACGCCCGCCGGCACCCCTGATCGTCGTGCCCTCGTCATCGCCGGCGACGACGACTCCGCCAAGCAGACCGTCGCCCAGCTCATCGACGCGTTCGGCTTCGACGTCGTCGACGCCGGACCGCTCGCGGAGGGCTGGCGCATCCAGCGGGACACTCCCGGCTACGGCCCGCGGATGACCGCCGCCGAGCTGCGCGACGCCCTGGCCGCCGCGACGCGCTAGCGACGCGCCCCCGACGCAGTTTCGCGCTGAGCGACACCTCACGGGCTCCGCAGCCCGTGACCTGTCGCTCAGCGCGAAACGACCGGGCGCGAAAAGCCCGCTCAGGCCCGGTCGAAGATCGTCGTCATGTCGGCGATGTCGTCCTCGGTCGGCGGCGACCCCGAACTGGGGCTGCGATCCACACAGCGGTTGCCGCTACAACTGAGCATGGATCAGTCGACGGAAGGAGCGCCGCAGTGGCAGCGCATCGCATGCCCGAATCGGACCGGCCCCGTCGGCCCGTCCCGGCCTGGGTGACCGCGCCGCCCGTCGACGAGGTCGCGCCCGAGCGGGTCGCCGCCGCCGGTCACGTGAACGCCTCCGGCCGGGAGGCCCGCCCCACCCCCGCCTCGTCACGCGCCGCCCACGCGGCGCCGGTCCCACCGACCACGGTCGCCCCGGCGGGGAACGCCGCGGCTGAGCAGGCACCCGCCGCGCATGCGCCGGCCGCGCACGCACTGACGTCCGAGCCCGCGTCGATCGCCGCACTGGTCGAGGCCGACGCCCCCGTGCCCGACTTCCCGCCGCAGCAGGAACTGCTGCCCCCGGCCCCGACGTCGCCGAACGTGCACACCGTGCCGTTCGAGACCCCCGCGGTGCCGCCGTCGTCGGTCCCCGCCTCCGGGCTCGTGGTGCCGGTCTCCCCGGTCGCCGCCGCACCCGCCTCGGCGGACGCCGCACCACTCGTCGCACCGCTCACCACCCCCTCGCCGGAGGCACCGCCGACCGCCGCACCCGCGGTGCCCGTCGCCGGACAGCCCCGGTTCTCGGTGCCCGGCCTCGAACACGTGGTCGTCGAGGGCACCGAACCCGAGCCCGTCGGCCCGATCGGCTACCGGACACCCCGACGCTTCGCCCACCAGCAGGCCGCCGCACGGTCGGCAGCACCCACACCCGCAGCCGCGGGGTCGTTCGACGCCGTGCTGCACGCGGCGCCCACCACCGCGGCTCCCGGCGGCACCGCCGTCGCGACCCCGAAAGCCCAGGCGACCACGGCCCTGGTCGCACCCACCCCGGTGCCGCAGGGTGCTGGCGGGGGCGAGGCGGGCCTCCCGACCGAACTGCTCGACCAGCCCGTGGCCGCAGCCGCCCTGCCGGGGCCACGCCGTGCGCTCGGTGCGACCGCCGGCGCAGTGCTCGGCGCCGTCGCCGGGATCGCGACGATCGGTCTGGCGGCCTGGTGGTTCACCGCGCCCGCGACCGTGCACGGCGTCGGCGTGGTGCTCGGACTGCTCGCGCTGGTCCTCTCGATCGTGACGCTTCGCGACCGGACGGCCACGTGGCAGCGGCCGGTCGCGCTGCTCGGCGCCGTGCTCGGTGGCGTCGGCACGATCGTGCTGCTGTGGGCGGTCGCGGCGGCGCTGCTGCCGCTCGCGGGCGTGACGCTGCCGGACGTCACCGGCACCGGCACGACCCCGACGCTTGCCCCGTAGCGCGGCGAGCGCTCAGACGCCGTCGTCTCGGCAGGACGCCGCGTCGACGTCGAGACGCCCCCGAAAGTCGCGGCGTCTCGGCGGCTCGGCGGCGTCGAGACAACACGCCGGCGTCTTGCTGCGGACACCAGCCCGAACACGCCGGCGTCTCGCCGCCGATGCACGCGCTCAGACGGCGCGGACGACCCCGCGGGACAGGATCGCGTTCGTCAGCGCGTCGATCGGTTCCCGCTGCACCGTCGGGTTGGCGATGAGGACGTAGTCCACCGCCGGCAGGTCCGGCAGCCCGAGCCGCTGCGACACCTTCACCAGGTCGGCCGGGATCAGCGAGTGCGGGAACACCGCGACGCCGATGCCCGCGCGCACCGCGGCGAGCACCCCGTTGACGTCGCGGGTGTTGCAGGTGATCCGCCAGGTGCGGCCGGCGGCCTCGAGGGCGTCGATCGCCATCTGCCGGCTGATGCTCGGCGCCTGGTACGCGATGAGCGGGACGGGTTCGCCGGGTTCCAGGGCGATGCCGTCCTGCGCCATCCACACCATCTGGTCGGTCGCGACCCGGGTGCCCTCGGCGGACTCCCCCGCCGTCTGCTTGATGAACACCAGGTCGAGCTGGCCGGCGTGCACCCGGCGGAGCAGCGGGGCCGACTGGTTCACCGTGAGCTCGAGGTTCACCTGCGGGTGCAGCCGTCGGAAGTCCCGCAGGATCCGCGGCAGCTGGGTGATGGCGAGGTCGTCCGCCGCCCCGAAGCGCAGCCGCCCGCGGGTGGCCGCGCCGGAGAAGTAGGCGTCGGCGGTGGCGTGCGCGGCGAGGATCGTCCGTGCGAACCCGGCCATCGCGTCCCCGTTGTCGGTCAGGGCGACGCCGCGGGTGTCCCGGGCGACCAGGGTGCGCGCCACCGCGGTCTCCAGGCGCCGGACGTGCTGGGACACCGTCGGCTGGCTGATGCCGAGCCGGGTCCCGGCCTGCGTGAAGCTGCCGGTCTCCGCCACGGCCAGGAACGTCTGCAACAGGACCGGATCGAGCACGTCGCGCCTTCCGTCGGTGCGACCTCATTCGACATCGCAATGGAGTGATAGCCACCATAGGGGTATCGAATGGCCCGGCGCCACGTAGTTTCGTTGGGGTACCAGATCCACACCGACGTCCGGAGAACCCCGCACCGTGAGCGCGTCACCGACGACCCTCCCCCCGCCCACCGAACCGCTCCCGATCCAGGCCACGCGACCGCCGTGGCGCCACACGCTCATCGCCCTGTCCGTGCCGAACTTCCGGCTGTTCACGGCGACGAACCTGGTGGCGATGACCGCCGGCTGGATGCAGCGGATCGCGCAGGACTGGCTCGTGCTGCAGCTGACCGGTTCGGTCGCGCAGGTCGGCATCACGGTCGCCTGTCAGTTCGCGCCGATGCTGCTGTTCGGGCTGCTCGGGGGCGTCCTGGTCGACCGGTTCTCGAAGCGCGCGCTCATGATGATCACCCAGGGAGCCTTCGCGGTGCTGTCCGCGCTGCTCGCCGTCCTGACGCTCGCCGGCGTCGTCGAGGCGTGGCACATCTGGGTGATCGCCTTCCTGGTCGGCATGGTCACCGTGATCGACAACCCGGCACGGCAGGTGTTCGTCACCGAGATCGTCGGGCACAAGCACCTGCGGAACGCCATCAGCGTGAATTCGTCGGTGTTCCAGCTGGGCGGCATGATCGGCCCGGCGCTGTCCGGGGCCCTGCTCGTCGCGGTCGGTGCGGGGTGGTCGTTCGGCGTGAACGCGATCGCCTGCGTCGCCGTCGTCGTGACGCTCGGGTTCCTGAAGGTCTCCGAACTGCACCGCACACCGCCGGCGCCCCGCGGCAAGGGGCAGCTCGTGGAGGGCCTCCGCTACGCCGTGCACAAGCCGACGATCATCGTGCCGGTGATCCTCGTCGCGTTCTTCTCGGTGTTCGCGCTGACGATGCCCGTGCTGCTGTCCGCCTTCGCGTCACAGGTGTACGACGTCGGCGCCGGCGGCTACGGGGTGTTCAACTCCGCCGTGGCGATCGGCGCCCTGGTCGGTGCGCTGCTCTCCACCCGGAGGGCCGTCGTCCGGCTCCGCACCATCGTCGGCGGGGTGTTCTGGACGGGCCTGCTGCTCGTCGTCTCGGGGTCGATCCCGGCGATCGCACCGTTCACCGTCGCGCTGGTTGCTGTCGGGATGTCGCAGCTGCTGTTTCAGACCGCGTCGAACTCGCTCGTGCAGCTGTCGTCGAACGTGGCGATCCGCGGCCGGGTGATGTCGCTCTACGTCCTCGTGCTGCTCGGTGGACAGGCGATCGGCGGGCCGCTGATGGGCCAGATCGTCGACCGCTTCGGTGCGCACGTGGGGATGATGGTCGCCGGAGGCGTGCCGGCTGCGGCCGCCGCCGTGATCGCGCTCGTGCTCGCCCGCCGGGGCGGCCTGCACCTGGCGGTGCGGATGCGCCACCACCTACCGGTGCCGGCGATCGTCGCGCACTGACGCGGGCCCTGGCGGTGACCACCCGCCGGCCTGGAGGCCCGTGGCGGCCCCGCCCCGTGCCTCCCGTCCGCCCGTTGGTCGGGTCCGGCGGTGTGCAAAACACCGGTGTTCACGCTCGACACCGCGGGATCCCGCGGTGTGTTGCGTGAACACCGGTGTCCCGCGAGGGGCAGTGCCTCAGTAGGCGACGCCGAAACGCGCCTGGTGGTGCACCGGGGTGACGATCTCGTCGACGAACGCGATGGCGTAGTCGGCGCCGGAGATGTCCGAGTTGCCCTCGGCGTCGGCGAGCAGGACCTCGTCCGAGGCGCGGTAGGTGCCGCGACGCTCGCCCGGGTTGTAGCCGCCGAAGGCCGCGGCGGGGCTCACGTAGAACCAGTCGACGTCGGTGTCCGACGCACGGAGGGCGTCGAGGATCTGCGCGTGGCTCTTCGCCTCGCCCTTGAAGGCGTCCGGGAAGCCGTCGGTGTCGAAGAGGCGGGGGCCGTCCTCGGACACGCGCATCGAGCCGGCACCGCCGACGATGCCGAGCCGCGCACCGGCTGCAGCGGCGGCGTCGACGAAGTGCTGGAACTTGTCCTTCAGCTCGCTGCCGTCGGCCTGCACGGCGTGGAGCGAGACGATGACGACGTCGGCGCCCTTGGTGACCTCGGACACGAAGTCGGCGTCGAACGCGTCACCCTGCGCCAGGGTGAGACCCTCGGCCGGCTCGAGCTTGCTCGTGTCGCGGGCGACCGCGGTGACGGTGATGCCGCGGGAGAGTGCCTCGTGGGTGATGGCGGAGCCGGCGTAACCGGTGCCTCCGAAGACGACGATGTTGGTCATGGTGTTCCCTTCGTGGACGTGCTGGGCGTCGGTGACGTTGACAGTCACCGTACAAGAGTTACTCTCTTTGAGTAAGTAGGCACCTGGCGGTGCGTTGCGGAGGACACCATGTCAGCACTCGAGTACAGCCCCTACGCGGCGGACTGCCCCAGCCGGCAGCTGCTCGACCGCATCGGCGACCGCTGGAGCGTGCTGACGATCGGCGCCCTCGCCGACGGTCCCGCACGGTACTCGGCGGTGGCGGCCCGGGTGCAGGGGGTCTCCCAGAAGATGCTCACCCAGACGCTGCGGGCGCTCGAACGCGACGGCATGGTGACGCGAACGGTGTTCCCCGAGATCCCGCCGCACGTGGAGTACGAACTGACCGAGCTCGGGCGATCGCTGCGCACGGTGCTCGTGCCGCTGGAGGACTGGGCCACCTCGCACATGCCCGACGTGGCCGAGGCGCGCGAGGGGTACGACGCGCACTGAGCACCCCGCACTCGGAATCCCCGACGGCGACGAGTGGTTGCCTGGGGACATGCGATCGATCGTCTACACGAAGCCCGGTGCCAGCAACGTCCTCGAACTCGTCGAGCGGGAGATCCCGGAGCCCGGAGCCGGCGAGGTCCGCGTCCGCGTCGTCGTCTCCGGCGTCAACCCGACCGACTGGAAGGCCCGTGCCGGCGGCACGTACGGCGACGGACTGCCCTTCCCCGAGATCACGCCGAACCAGGACGGCGCAGGTGTCGTCGACGCCGTCGGCCCCGGAGTCGACGGGCTGACCGTCGGTGACCGCGTCTGGCTGTTCATGGCGGCGGCGTCACGGCCGACCGGCACGGCACAGGAGTACACGGTCGTGCCCGAGTCGCGCGTGGTCCCGCTGCCCGACGGTGTCTCGTTCGACGTCGGCGCCTCGCTCGGCGTCCCCGCGATGACGGCGCACCGAGCACTCACCACCCACGAGGACGGCCCCGCACGACTGGGACCCGGAGCCCTCGACGGCTTCACCGTGCTCGTCGCCGGCGGCGCCGGTGCCGTGGGGCACGCCGCCATCCAGCTCGCCCGCTGGGCCGGAGCGACCGTCATCACGACGATCAGCTCGGACGCGAAGGCAGCCCTCGCCACGGCGGCCGGCGCCCACCACGTCGTGAACTACCGCGAGGAGGACGCCGCCGAGCGCATCCGGTCGATCGCGCCGGACGGTGTCGACATCGTCGTCGAGGTGTCGATCCCGCAGAACGCCGCGCTGGTCGCCGACGTGCTGGCGAACCACGGCGTCGTGTCGATCTACGCGAACAACGGCGGCGACGAGGCGAGCCTGCCGATCCGCCCGAACATGAGCGTGAACGCCCGCTACCAGTTCCTGCTGCTCTACACGATCGGCGACGAGGCGCTGTCCGCGGCAGCCGAGGACGTCACCGAGGCGCTGCACGACGGTGTGCTGCCGGTCGGCGAGGACGCCGGGCTCCCGCTCACCCGCTTCACGCTCGGGCAGACCGCCCAGGCGCACGACGCGGTCGAGCAGGACACGGTCGGCAAGGTGCTCATCGACGTGACCGAGGCGCCGTAGCTGCGACATCGGAGCCGGCTCGGGCTCCGGCTCCGGCTCCGGCTCCGGCTAAAACGAACGGCTCCCACGCATGCGTGGGAGCCGTTCGTCGTGGACGATGCGGGAGGGGTCAGCGACCCAGACGCGCGGCGATGGCTGCGGTGACCCGGAGCCGGGCTGCAGCGCGCTCGCGTTCGATGTTGGCGGCGATGACGTCGAGGTCTTCGTAGTCGGCGTCGGTGGTGGTGTCGTTCCAGTTCGGCGAGGAGATCCGGGCACGCCCGAACGACGGCGGAGCAGGGTTCACGGTCGTCATGGGGGCATCGTACGTCGAGCGTCCGACAGAGCGTGTGAGCATCACGGGCCTTTCCTTGGATTGCGGTCGCGCTCGGGGAACGAGTAGGTCAGCGAGAACGCGACGGCCATGAACGACGCCATCATCGCGATGTTCTTGGCGTCGAGTTCGGTGAAGGCGTCGGGGACCGGAGAGTCGACGGTGAGCATGCCGAACGAGTACTGGTCCGACCGGATCACCACCGAGACGTACGAGGTGTACCGCGGCTCGAAGCCCGGCAGGTCCTGGTCGACGTCGACGTCGGCCGAGCGGTCACCGACGATCCGGGGTGATCCGCCGACCAGCACCCACTCGAGGTTGCGGTCGCCGTAGGGCGTGCCGGCGCGGAAGACCCCGGCGGTGTCGCCGGCCCCACCGTGACCGATCGGCTCGAGCGCACGCAGATCGGTGGACAGCTGGTACACGTTGGCGCGGACGTCGGGCACCTTGGGCAGCAGGTAGAACGCCAGGGCCACGGCGACGCGGTCGGCGACCACCGAGAGTTCACCGTGGCGCTCGGATCGGGGCAGCTCGGTGAACCGGACGAGCCGGGTGGCGATCTGGCCGAACGCGTACCGGACCGCCGTCGACTGCTCGAGCTCCGCCGCGGTGGCGTTGTCCTCGGCCACCGACCGGGCGGCGTCGCTGCGCCGGGTCCGGACCACCTGCACGGTCACGGCGCCGACGAGCACGACGAGCCCGAACGCGACGAGCGACAGTCGGACCGACGGCGTGACGAACAGGTTCGGCAGCTGGAACGCCGCGGTGGGCGCAGCAGCCACCACGATCGGCCACACGACCGTGCCGACCCGTCCTGAACGCTGTTGCCCCATGGCCACGACGCTAGGTCACGCCACCGACGCGGACGGAGTTGTCCACAGGCGGGTTCTCCACAGGATCCATCGGCCTCCACCGGCCCGTCGCACGCAGCTGGTAAGCAGGACCCATGACCGACGTCAGCACGCCCGTTCCCGGATCCAGAGCCCTCGTCCTCGGCGGCGGAGGTGTCGCCGGCATCGCGTGGGAAGTCGGCGTCCTCGTCGCCCTGCAGGAAGCCGGCGTCGACCTCGACGCCGCCGACCTCGTCGTCGGCACCAGCGCCGGCAGCGTCGTCGGCGCGTTCGTCCGGAACGGTGCCGTCCAGCAGGCCTACGACCAGCAGCACACCCCGGCGCCGACCACCTACGAAGAGCCGGCCCCCATCGACGTCGAGGCCGTGCAGCAGCACATCGGCGCAGCACTGCAGGGTGCGACCGGCGAGCAGGACGCCCGGGCTCGACTCGGTCAGGCCGCTCAGCAGGTCGTCGGTGGTCAGAGCGACGACGAGCGGACAGCGACCTTCGGCGAGACGCTCCCGTCCACCGAGTGGCCGGAGAAGCCGCTCGCCGTCACCGCGGTCGACGCCACCGACGGCACCTTCCGCCTGCTGACGGCGGCCGACGGCGTGCCGCTCCCCCGTGCGGTCGCGGCCAGCTGCTCGGTGCCCTTCGTCTGGACGCCGGTCGCCATCGACGGCCGCCCGTACGTCGACGGTGGTGTCCGCTCGGGCACCAACGCCGACGCCGCCGCCGGGTACGAGCGCGTGCTCGTCATCGCCTGCGGCCCCGAGGGCCCGTCCCCGTGCGGGCCCTGGCTCGACGTCGCCGTCGAGGCCCTGCGGGCCGGCGGCTCGTCGGTCGAGGTCGTGGTGGCGGACAGCGCGTCCCAGCAGGCCTTCGGCACGAACTCGCTCTCGCTCGCCACCCAGGCACCGTCGGCCGAAGCCGGCCACGCCCAGGGCACCGTGGTCGCCGAGCAGGTCGCCGCCTTCTGGGCCGAGGACCTGGCGAGCGTGCACGCATGAGCACCCCGTTCTCCGACCTCGACCAGTACATCGCGCTCCCCCGCGTCGACGGCATCGACATCAGCCCCGACGGCACCCGCGTCGCCCTGACGGTCAGTGCCCTCGACCCCGACGGCACCGGGTACCGCCGGTCGATCTGGCAGGTACCAGCAGCCCCGGCCGAGGACGCGGACGACGCCGGCACACCCGCCGCACGCCCGGTCCGCCTCACGCGCTCCGCCAGGGGCGAGGGCGGCATCGCCTTCACCCGCACCGGCGACCTGCTCTTCGTCTCCGCCCGGCCCGACGCCGACGCCACCGACCTCGAGACAGCCCAGCTCTGGGTGCTGCCTGCGAACGGTGGCGAGGCACGTCCGCTCACCCGCCTGGCCGGCGGCGTCGGTGGGGTCCTGGCCACCGCGGCCTCGTCGGACGTCGTGGCGCTGACCGCCGACCTGCTGCCGGGGGCCGGCTCCGACCCCGCGACCGTGCTCGAGGCCGACGCGGAGCTCCGGAAGAGCCGGAAGGACAAGCAGGTCCGCGCGATCCTGCACGAGACCTACCCGGTCCGGTACTGGGACCACGACCTCGGGCCGGCCCAGACGCACGTGCTGACGCTCGAGACGGCCGACAGCGACAGCGACACCGGCAGCGACGCCGTCGGCGCCAGCGCCGAGCCCGTCCAGCCCGTCGACCGCACACCGGCCCCCGGACGCTCGCTCGACCACGTCAACGGGGCGCTCACGCCCGACGGTTCGGTCCTGCTGGCATCCGTCGGCGTCCGGGAGGCCCGTGGGGACCGCTCGACGCTCGTCACCATCGACCTGTCCAACGGCCACCGCACGGTGCTGTTCGACGACGTCGACGTCGACCACGAGATGCCGGCGCTCAGCCACGACGGCCGGACGATCGCCTGGGTCCGCACCGTCCGCTCCACACCGGCCGGCGCGAACCAGCAGGAGGTCTGGGTCGCCGGCATCGACGGCTCCGACGCCCGCCGTGTCGCGACCGACTGGGACCGCTGGCCGAGCGAACTCGTGTTCGAGCACGGCGACCGCGCGCTCCTGGCGGTCGCCGACCAGGACGGCCGCGCGCCGGTCTTCCGCATCCCCCTCGACGGCGGCGCCGTCGAGCAGCTGACGCACGACGACTGGGCGTACTCGAGCCTGCGCGTGGCGGCGGCGACGGGCGTGGTCGTGGCGCTCCGGGCCTCCTGGGCGGCCCCGCTGCACCCGGTGCGGATCGCGACGGACGGCACGGTGACCCCGTTGGCGACTCCGGCGCCCCTGCCGGACGTGCCCGCCCATCTGGAAGAGGTCGAGACGACCGCAGCCGACGGCGCCCGCGTGCGCGGCTGGCTGGTCGTGCCCGAGGGCGACGGGCCGCACCCGCTCGTCCTGTGGATCCACGGCGGACCGCTCAACTCGTGGAACCAGTGGTCCTGGCGCTGGAACCCGATGCTGCTTGCAGCCCGGGGCTACGCCGTGCTGCTGCCGGATCCAGCGCTCTCCACCGGATACGGACTCGACTTCGTGAACCGCGGCTGGAACGCCTGGGGGCAGGCGCCGTACACCGACCTGATGGCGATCACCGACGTGGCCGAGGCGCGGGCGGACATCGACGCGACCCGCACCGCCGCGATGGGCGGGTCGTTCGGCGGGTACATGGCGAACTGGGTCGCCGGGCACACCGACCGGTTCCGGGCGATCGTCACCCACGCGAGCCTGTGGGCGCTCGACCAGTTCAACGGCACGACGGACTCGTCGCAGTACTGGTCGTCGATCTTCGACGCCGAGGGGATCGCGGCGAACGACCCGCACCGGTTCGTGGCCGACATCACGTCACCGATGCTCGTGATCCACGGCGACAAGGACTACCGGGTGCCGATCGGCGAGGGGCTGCGGCTCTGGTCCGAGCTCGCGGAGCACCACGCGGGACCGGACGGCTCGATGCCGCACCGGTTCCTGTACTTCCCGGACGAGAACCACTGGGTGCTCGCTCCGCAGCACGCGGTGGTCTGGTACGAGACGGTGTTCGCGTTCCTGGGGCAGCACGTGCTCGACCAGGAGTGGGAGCGGCCGGCGCTGCTCGGGTAGCGCACGCGCCCGGCGAGCCGGCGCAAGCCGGGCGGGCCGCTAGACGAACGCGGCCTGCCCGGTGATCGCCCGTCCGACGATCAGGGTGTTGACCTCGCGCGTGCCCTCGTACGAGTAGATCGCCTCGGCGTCGGCGAAGAACCGGGCCACGCCCTTGTCGAGCACGATGCCGTTGCCGCCCTGTACTTCGCGGCACCAGGCGACGGTCTCCCGCATCTTCGCGGTGGCGAACGCCTTGGCCATCGCGGAGTGCTCGTCGCCACCGACCCCGGCGTCCTGCATGGCCGAGGCCTGCGTGCACAGTGCGATCGAGGCCGTGATGTTCGACAGCGACTTGACGAGCAGGTCCTGCACGAGCTGGTGGGCGGCGATCGGCTTGCCGAACTGGATCCGCTCGCGGGCGTAGGCCAGCGCGGCCTCGTACGCACCGACCGCGATGCCGACGGCCTGCCAGGCGACCTCGGTGCGGGTCAGTCGGAGCACCTCGGCGGTCGAGCGGAACGACGTCGCGTTCTGCAGCCGGCGCGACTCGGGCACCCGGACGTCGTGCATGACGATGTCGGCGTTCTGCACGCCGCGCAGCGCGATCTTGTCCTCGATCTTCGTCGCGGTGAAGCCCGCGGTGTCGGTGGTGACGAGGAAGCCCTTGACCTGACCGTCGGCGACGTCCTTCGCCCAGATCACGACGACGTCGGCGAACGTGGCGTTGCCGATCCAGCGCTTCTCGCCGTCGAGCACCCACTCGTCGCCCTCGCGCCGGGCGGTGGTGCGCAGGCCCTTCGCGGAGTCGCTGCCGGAGTACGGCTCGGTGAGCCCGAACGCCCCGACGATCTCGCCCGTGGCCATCCGCGGGAGCCACTCGCGCTGCTGTTCGTCGCTGCCGGCGACCGCGATCGAGTTCATCGCCAGGCCGGACTGCACGCCGATGAAGGTGGCGACGCTCGCGTCCACGCGTCCGAGTTCGAGGGCCGCCCAGCCGCGGTACACGGCCGAGTTCTCGAACTGCCGCACGAGCGGGACGCCGGGCCCGTACATGCCGAGCTCGGCGAGCGGCGCGATCACCTGCATCGGGAACTCGGCGCGCGCCCAGTACTCGTCGGCGATGGGCGCGACCTCGCGCTCGAGGTACTGCCGGAGCTGCCCGAGCGACGCGCGCTCCTGCTCGGTGAGCTGTTGCTGGAAGCCGTAGAAGTCCGATTCGAGCAGGGGCGTCGCGGGCATCGTCGTTGACATGGGAACCACGATGCATCATTCTCGAAAACGTTGCAAGAGAGGATCGCGTGTACACATCAGACTCTGCGCTGCGCGCCTTCCGGGAGGCCCGTCACACCTTCATCGCCGGCTCACGGATCGACATGGGGGCGTTGGCTGCCGCACTCGGCGTCGACCGCACGTCGCTGTTCCGGTGGGTCGGCAACCGTGACCGGTTGCTGTCCGAGATCCTGTGGTCCCTCGCAGTCCCGACCATCGACAGGGCCACCCATGCCGCCGACGAGATCGGGGCGACCGGAGCTGCCAGGCTCGTCGTCGTGCTCGACCGGTTCACCGCCGACCTGATCGACGCCCCGTACTTCCGGGCGTTCCTGACGCGCGAACCCGCTCGGGCGATGCGTCTGCTCACCACCTCGGACAGTGACGTGCAGAGCCGCTTCGTCGCCCGGGTGAACGCTCTCATCGAGCAGCAGGAGTCGTCCGGTACGTTCGATCCGGCACCGTTGTCGGCTGAGGAGCTCGCACGGCTGCTCGTCCGGATCTCCGAGTCGTTCACCTACGCCGAGTTCATCTCCGGTGAGACCCCTGATCCCGACCGGGCCCGTGCGGCGTTCGAGTACGTCCTGCGGCCCGACGCGGTGCACGCCACACCCGCACCACCGATCGGAGACCGATGACCATCGACGAGTACCCGTTCCGCCGCTCCTACCCCACCCGGTGGAACGACAACGACATGTTCGGGCACGTCAACAACACGATCTACTACTCGGCGATGGACAACGCGTCGACGTACTGGTTCCGCGAGGCCGCCGGGCTCGACCCGTTCTCGTCGGAGTGGATCGCCGTGCTGGTGTCGTCGAGCTGCCGGTTCGTCGAGTCCGCCGTCTGGCCGGACGTCATCGAGGTCGGGATGCGCTCGAAGCACCTCGGCACCACGAGCCTGTCGTGGGAGTTCGGCCTGTTCCGCCAGTCCGACGGCGCCCTGCTCGCCACCGGTGAGTTCGTGCACGTCATCATCGACCGCGAGGGCGCCCGCCGTCCGATCCCGCTGCCCGCCGAGCTCCGCGAGCTCGTGACCGGCTCGATGGTCGCGCAGCAGCCCGCCGTCGCCGACTGACGACCTCAGCCCTTGAGGGCAGCCAGCTCGAGGTTGATGTCGTCAGGGTCCTGCACGGACAGGATCACCATGCCGGCGTCGCCGAGGTCGGTGACGTCGCCGTGCTCGACACCCGCGGCATCGAGTCGGGCGGCCGCTTCGTGCAGCTCGTCGACCGAACCCACGACGAAGCTCACGTGGTCGAGGCCGACGGTGTCCGGATCGAACGTCTGCCCTGCGGGAGCGACCGGACGGAGTCCGAACACCTGGTCACCGAGCCGGAACACCGATCCGCCGTAGAAACGCTCGCGGTCCTCGCGGACACCCGGCTCGTCGACCTGGTCGCTGAAGTCGATCGCCGGATCCGTGCCGAGCAGCAGCTGGTAGAAGGCCTTGCTCCGGTGGATGTCGGTCACGGTGACACGGACGTGGGCCAGGGCGGTCGGGCGTGCGAACGGCTCGGTCATGGTGGAGCTCCTCATGGGTTGCGCGCCGTGGTTGCGACGCGCACCCGAGGCAACGCTCGGTCCCTCCGAAGCACCCGAGGCGGTGCGGCGACCGGACAGCCCCGTGCACGGCGTTCCGCACGCCGCACGACCGAAGTGCCCCCGAACCACGCGATCGCGCGGTTCGGGGGCACTTCGGTCGTGCAAGCGGCGCTGGACCCGAACGCCAGCGCCGCGGTCCGGGGTCAGATCAGGTCGTCGGTCAGGTGGTTCGGCGTGCCGAAGCGGTGCGCCGTGATCGACACCGCCTGCTCGCGGACGAACGGCAGGATCTCGAGCCGCCCGGCCTCGGTCACCGGGCCGCCGTACACCGCGACGTCCGGACGACCACCGACGGCGGAGTACAGCGCCGAGGTGTCCCCACCGATGAGCCGCACCCGGGTCGAGGGACCCGAGGCGACCGAGCTCGCGAAGGCCCCGTCGGACACCGTCTGCGACAGCGAGCGCACGATCGGCAGCGACCGGATCGCCGAGGCGACGGACGACGGCAGCGTCGCGGCCGTGGAGACCTCGATCGTCGTGCCCGCCCGGAGTGCGGCTGCGACGACGCGGACGAGCTCGATCACCGAGGCGTCAGCGTCCGCGTCGGCGACCGCGGCCAGGCGCACCTGCACCGACGGGAACGGCAGGTACCGGGCGATGTTCCGCTCGGCGGAGAGCGCCGAGACGTCCGTCGCAGTGCCGAACAGCGTCGACCAGGCCTGCTCGTCGGACGCGAGCGCACGGTCGAGCATCGGCGACGCGACCTCGGCAGCCCGGGCGAACGCCGAGACCGGACCCGACACGGCGACACCGGATGCAGCAACCGCCGGTGCCGGCGTCCACGACCCGAGCCCGAGCAGGTAGTTCAGCCCACCGGCCTTCGTGCCGGCGCCCACGGCCGACTTCTTCCACCCGCCGAACGGCTGGCGGCGGACGATGGCGCCCGTGATGCCGCGGTTGACGTAGAGGTTGCCCGCCTGGATCCGCGACAGCCACGTGCCGATCTCGGCCGGGTCGAGCGAGTGCAGGCCCGAGGTCAGGCCGTAGTCGACCTCGTTCACGATGTCGATCGCCTCGTCGAGGGAGTCGGCGGTCATCATGCCGAGGATCGGGCCGAAGTACTCGGTGCGGTGGAACTCCGAGCCGCGGCGGACGCCCTGTCGGACACCTGGGCTCCAGAGCTTGCCGGTCTCGTCGAGCTGCTTCGGCTCGACGGCCCAGGACTCCCCCGCGCCGAGCTTCGTCAGGCCGTCGAGCAGCTTGCCCGAGGCCGGCTCGATGACGGGACCCATCTGCGTCGCGGCGTCGGTCGGGTAGCCCACCGTGAGCGAGGCCACCGCGTCGAGCAGCTGGTTGCGGAAGCGCTTCGACTTCGCGACCGAGCCCACCATGACGACGAGGGACGCGGCCGAGCACTTCTGGCCGGCGTGCCCGAACGCGGACGCGACGACGTCCTTCACGGCGAGGTCGAGGTCGGACGACGGCGTGACGATCACGGCGTTCTTGCCCGAGGTCTCGGCGAGCAGCGGCAGGTCGGGGCGGAACGAGCGGAACAGCTCGGCCGTCTCGTACGCACCGGTGAGGATGACCTGGTCGACCATCGGCGACGCGATGAGCTGCTGCCCGAGGTCGTTCTCCGACACCTGCAGGAACGCGAGCACGTCGGCCGGGGCCCCGTGGGCGTCGAGCGCGGTCTCGATGATCGAGGCGAGCACGGCCCCGGAGCGCTCGGCGGGCGGCGCGGGCTTCAGCACGACGGCGGACCCGGCCGCCAGCGCAGCGAGGGTCGATCCGGCGGGGATCGCGACGGGGAAGTTCCACGGCGGCGCGACCAGGGTCAGCGCCGCGGGCGTGAAGGTCGCACCGTCGACGTCGTCGAGCGAGGACGCCAGGGTGCCGTAGAAGTGCGCGAAGTCGATCGCCTCGGACACCTCGGGGTCGGCCTGGTCGATGGTCTTGCCGGTCTCCGACGCCATGACCTCGATGAGGGCGGCGCGGTTCGCCTCGAGTGCGTCGCCGACGGCGTGCAGCACGGCGCCACGTGCACCACCGGACCAGGTCCCCCAGACCGCACCGGCGGCCTTGGCGCGACCGAGCGCGGTGTCGAGCGCCGTGGCGGAGTCGACCCGGGCCTCCTGGACGGCGCGGACGCCGAGCGTCGACGAGGCGACCCGTGCGGTGATGGCGTCGCCCCAGGCGCGGACGGCGCCGACCGACGGGTCACTGTCCGGGGTGTTCTCGAAGTGGCCGGGGCCGGGGCGGCCGACGGCGGCGTAGCGGTCGGCGACCCGGTGTGAGGCCGGTGCTTCGAGGCCCTCGGGCGTCGCGAGCGGCACCAGGGAGGCGCGGAAGCGCTCCTCTTCACGGGCGAACAGCGGCGGCGAGGACACCAGCGAGAAGACCGCGGACATGAAGTTGTCCTGCGACGCTCCCTCTTCGAGGCGACGGATCAGGTAGGCGATCGCGACGTCGAACTCGCCCGGGTGCACGACCGGCGTGTAGAGCAGGAGCGAACCGACGGTGTTCTTCACGGCCGACGCCTGCCCCTGCGCCATGCCGAGCAGCATCTCGAACTCGATGCCGTCCCGCACGCCGCGCTCACCGGCGAGCAGCCAGGCGTGCGCGACGTCGAACAGGTTGTGCCCGGCGACACCGACGCGGACGTTCTCGACGCGCGACGGGGTGAGCGCCCAGTCGAGCACGCGCTTGTAGTTGGTGTCCGAGTCCTGCTTGGTGTGCCAGGTGGCGAGCGGCCAACCGTGCACCGAGGCCTCGACCTGCTCCATCGGCAGGTTCGCGCCCTTCACCAGACGGACCTTGATGCCGGCACCACCGCGGGCACGGCGGGCGGCGGACCACTCCTGCAGCTCCTGCATCGCGGCGAGCGCGTCGGGCAGGTACGCCTGCAGCACGATGCCGGCTTCGAGGCTGAGGAACTCGGGCTCGTCGAGGAGCTTCGTGAAGACCGCGATGGTGAGGTCGAGGTCCTTGTACTCCTCCATGTCGAGGTTGATGAACTTGGCCGGGGTGGCGGCTGCGGCACGCTGGAAGAGCGGTCGGAGCTGCTCGACGATGTCGTCCACCGCGTGGCCGAACGCCCACGGCGAGTGCGGGTGCACGGTCGAGGACACCTTGATGGAGACGTAGTCGACGTCGTCGCGGGCCAGGAGCTTGTGCGTGCCCTCGAGTCGGCGGGCGGCTTCGCGCTCGCCCAGGACGGCTTCGCCGAGCAGGTTGACGTTGAGGCGGACGCCGTCGCGCTTGATGCCGGCGATGGCCGGGCCGAGCTTGGAGTCGGTGGCGTCGACGATCAGGTGGCCGACCATGTTGCGGAGGACGCGTCGGGCGATGGGGACCACGACGTTCGGCAGCATCGGGGCCATGCCGCCGCCGAGCCGGACGAGTCCGCGGAGCGCGGCGGGCAGGAACCCGGGGGCGTCCGGGGCGATCTGGCGGAGCTTGCGGGCGGCGACGGCGAGGTCTTCCGGTCGCACGACCCCGTCGACGAACCCGACGGCGAAGTCGAGTCCGGCGGGGTCGGCGAGCACGCCGGCGAGCTGCTTCGCGGAGCCGTCGACCGGGTAGGACTCGGCCTCGGCGAGCCACTGTCGGACGAGCGCGACGGACTGGTCCGCCAGGGCGTCGTGGTCGATGGCGGAGTCCTCGTGCAGCGTCGTCATGGGTTCAGTGTGGAGGTCCGGGATGCGGTAGCGGAAGTGAGCGTTCCTGATGGATACCGTTCAGTTCCGCTACCGTTCCGGTCCTGATCCGGCTAGCGTCGGACCATGCTCGACGTCCGCCGTCTCGTGCTCCTCCGTGAGCTGTCCATCCGCGGCACGATCGCGGCCGTCGCCGAGGCCGTGAACTTCACCCCGTCGGCGGTCTCGCAGCAGCTGAGCGCCCTGGAGCGGGAGGCCGGCGTGCAGCTCCTCCGCAAGGCCGGGCGTCGGCTCCAGCTCACCCCGCAGGCCGAGGTGCTGGTGGCCGCGGCGGGCCAGGTGCTCGACGTCCTCGAGCACGCGCAGTCCCAGGTCGAGGACACCCTGTCGTCCGTGCAGGGCCGCGTCCGGGTCGCGGTGTTCCAGTCCGCGGCCCTCGCCCTGATGCCGAGCGCCCTGCACGAGATGGCCACGGAACACCCCGACGTCCGGGTCGAGATGGTCCAGCGGGAACCGGAGACCGCACTGAACGAGACGTGGGCTCGTGACTTCGACATGGTCATCGCCGAGCAGTACCCGGCCCACGCCGCTCCGCACCTGCCCGGGCTCGACCGCTCCGACCTGACGACCGACGCCGTCCGGCTCGCCCTGCCCCCGCTCGACACTGCCCTGCGCCCGGTGTCGTCGCTCGAGGACGCCCGCACCATGCCCTGGGTGATGGAACCCCGCGGCACCGCGTCGCGGCACTTCGCGGAGCAGGTCTGTCGGCGCTGGGGCTTCGAGCCCGACGTCCGGTACGAGACCGCTGACCTGCAGACGCAGATCCGCCTGGTCGAGTCGGGCAACGCGGTGAGCCTGATGCCGGACCTGATGTGGACCGGTCGGACGACGACCTGTCGGCTGCTCGAGCTGCCGGAGGGGCCCCGACGCACGATCTTCACCGTGGTGCGGTCCGCGGGGTCGTCGTCCCCGGCGGTCCGCGCACTCCGTGACGCGCTCGAGCGCGCGGCGGCGGCCGTCGGCGACTGATCCGCCGGCGCGCACGTCATCCAGCGCACGCCAGCCAGCTCGCGCCAGCCAGCGCTGTGACCGGATCGAGACCTGTGCATCCGTCAGGATCTCGTCGACGCAGACATCTCCTGGATGAGGGCACCTCCCGGTGCCCCGACCGGCATCCGAGGGGGATCCCATGAACCAGCCCTGCACCTCCACCACACGACGGGTCGCTGCCATCGGCGCAGCCGTCGCCATCGTCACCGCGTCGTCCGCGTTCGGCATCGGCGCCGCGACCGCCGTCGCGGCCGAGCCCACGACCGCCACGAGCACGGCGACACCCGGTACGCCGGCCGAGCCCGGTACGCCGGCCCAACCCGCCACGCCCGTCACGACGGTCGACACCGACGAGCAGCCGGGAGGCCCGTCCACCGACCCGACGCCGACTGCGGTCCCGGAAACGCCGGCACCAGAGCCCACGGCACCCACCGCACCGGCGACACCTTCGGCGCCCGCGGCACCCGCGGCACCCGCGGCACCCGCCGCCGACGACGGCAGCGACCTCGCCTTCACGGAACCGTCCACCGCCGAGGACCCGATCGAGCTCACCGCCACCAGCGGCACGCCCTTCACACGCACCTTCGAGACCACCGGCGGCGACGGCACCGTCGGCTACGCCATCCAGGACGCCCCGTCCTCCGACTACTGGGTCAACGTCGACACCGGTGTCCTGAGCGGCGACCCGAAGGAAGCCGGGACCTTCCGGTTCCAGGTCGTCGCCCTGAGCGGCTCGACCGAGATCACGCAGTACGTCGAGCTGACGGTCGCTCCCGGTGACCCCGTGGGCGTGACGTTCGGCGTCGCCACCCCCGACTACAACGGGCTGTGGCAGGTCGAGACCGACGGCACGATCTGGGAACAGGCAGCGGGTCAGGGCCGCGTCCGCATCGTGCCGAGCATCCCCGTCGCCGAGGACACCCCCCTCACGCTCGCCGGGCTCGCGGTCGACGCGTACGGCAACCGGACCACGCCTGGTCCGGACTACCCCCGGTCGACGGTCACGAGCACGGACGATTCCGACTCGGCGGTGTGGAACGACGGGGACTCCTCGAACACCGTGACCTTCGGCGGCACCGGCACCCGGACCGTGACGGTCTCCGAAGGGGGCGTCTCCACGTCGTTCGAGGTCGTGGTCGGCGCCGAGGACACCGACGAGCCCGCCGCCCCGGACACCATCACGTTCACCGAGCCCTCGACGCCCGAGTCACCCATCCGCATCGAGACCACCGCGGGCGAGCAGATCGAGCGAACCTTCACCGCGACGGGGTCGTCGACGGAGCTGCACTACGTCCTGCTGACCGGCCCGACGGCGTTCCCCGTCCCGGGCAACGAACACCCGATCGCACCGCTCGGCCTCGCCGTCGGTGACACGAGCGGGATCCTGAGCGGCGCCCCGACGGTGGCCGGCGAGTACGACTTCCAGGTCATGGCCATGAACGGGTCCCGCGCTGCTACCCAGTACGTCCACCTGTCCATCCGTCCCGCCGCGACGGAGGAACTCAGCCTGCTCGTCGGCACGATCGGGTCGCCGAAGGGGTGGCTCCGCGACGCCGAGGGCCTGCGCGAGATCTTCGCGGAGAGCCCGAAGTCGATCCCGGTCGACGCCGTCCCGGTGGCCCAGGGGGCGACGATGGTCGTCCGGGTGACGGCGCTCGACGCGTTCGGGAACAGCACGAAGGAGTCCGACGGCGCGCAGCCCGTCGTGACGAGCAGCGTGGCCAGCGACGAAGTGACGCTGCCGTACGGCGAGTGGGAGCCCCGCGTCGGGTTCCCGCACGCCTCGCCGCACACCATCACGGTCGCCCTCGGCGACGTCTCGACCACGTTCGACGTGGACGTGCGGCCGTCGGTCGCGACCGTCGGCGACACGACCCCGACGGTCGGCGGCGGTGGGCACCTCGCCTACACGGGCGCTGACGCCTCCGGGCCGCTCGCGTGGGCGCTGGGCCTGCTCGCCGCCGGCGGCGGTCTGCTGGTCCACCGCCTGCGTCGCCGTCGCGCCTGAGACGCGGCCCCGGACGGACGGGAGGCGCGGTGCGGGCCCGCACCGCGCCTCCCGTCCGTCGTTCCGAGCCCACAGGGCAGGCCGCGCGTGCGGGGGTCCGGCGGTTTCCCGCACGCACCCCCAACCCGGGTCACATTCCGGTGAATCGTCACAGCCCGGCAACGTCATCCCGCTACGATCCGAGAACGCCGACATTCTCGGCAAATTCACATGATCTGGGCGATGAGCCCGGACCGAATCCCTGGGGGATCCCGTGCACCGCAGCACCTCCACTGTCCGTCGCGCCTGCGCCGTCGGCACCACCGTCGCCCTGGTCGGCCTGACCACCGGCCTCGGCATCATGACCGCGACGGCCGCCAACGCCGAGACGCTCGACACGACGCAGCCGATCGTGGCCGCCGAGACGCCCGCTCCGGTCGTCTCCGACGAGACGCCCACGCCGACGGACCCGCCCGTCGAGACCGCGCCCGAGACCCCGGCTCCGGTCGAGGAAGCCCCGGCACCCACCCCCGAGGCCACCGAGCCCGCCGCGCCGGAGACCACCGCGCCAGCCGCCACCGAGGCTCCGAAGCCGACCGAGACCCCGAAGCCGGACGTCACGGCCAAGGCCGCCGACGCCACCGTCACCATCGAGGGCACGGCCAAGGTCGGCACCCGACTCGTCGCCGTCGTCACCGGCTTCGACGACGAGGCGGGGTACAAGTACTCGTGGACCGACCAGGACGGCAACGTCCTGTCGAAGGCCGCGAGCTACGTCGTCGACCCGACCGACGTCCGCAAGACCATCACGGTCGCCGTGACGGGCACGCTGCCCGGCGCGACCGAGACCTCCACGGTCGAGTCCGAGGCCACCGCCGCCGTGACGCAGACCCCGGCGTTCCTCGGTGAGGACGGCCAGCCCACCAAGGCCGGCGCCACGCAGGACAGCCCGCTCGAGCTGAGCACCGCCGCCGGTGACGCCTTCTCGCACACCTTCCGTGCGCAGGGCTTCCCGGAGCCGAAGTACAGCCTCGCCTGGTTCGACGAGGACGACGCCGAGTACGCGGAGGAGTACCCCGAGGACGAGATGTCCCCCGCGGACCAGCTCCCCTACGGTCTGACCTTCGACGCGTCGACCGGTGAGCTCAGTGGCGTCACCACCGAGGCGTGGGACTGGACCTTCGCCGTCACGGCGACCAGCGGCACCGAGACGACCACGCAGTACGTTTCGCTCAACGTCGAGGCCGGTGCGCCGCTCGGCCTCTTCGTCTACACGACCGATCGCGCCGGAGCCTTCGACTTCGACGAGAACGACACCAAGAAGCGCACCACGTGGATCATCGACCCGGACGGCAAGGTCTACACCGTCATCACGCAGGGTGACGGCGACGGTGGCCAGGTCGGCACCGAGGTCGACGGCGGTCGTCCCACGATCAAGCAGGGTGGGACGCTCATCGTGACCGGCACGGTCGTCGATCGGTTCGGCAACGAGGTCCTGGGCGAGGACGACGAGTCGATCACGCCCACCGTGACGTCGGACGTCTCGACCGACGTCATCGCCGCAGACCCCGAGATCGGTGAGTTCGGCTTCATCGGCGTCACGTTCCCGCACGCCTCGATCCACAACCTCACCGTCGCCGCCGGCGACTTCGCCACCTCGTTCGCCGTCGACGTCCAGCCGACAGCGGTCGCCGGCATCGCCGACCCGACCCCGGTCGCGCCGGCAGCGGCCCCCGTCGCCCCGGTCAACACCGGTGGCCAGCTCGCCTACACCGGGTCGGACACCACCGACGCACTGCCGTGGGCCCTGGGCCTGCTCGTCGCCGGTGCCGGCCTCATCGGCGCCCGCTTCGCGCGTCGTCGTCGCACCCAGCGCTGACACCCTGAGTCGTCTCCCGTCCGTCGCGTGCCCGCGCGGTGGACGGGAGGCCCGTGACGGCCCCGCCTGTTCCTCCACCGGAGCAGGCGGGGCCGTTTCCGCATCCGCGCCCGGCCGGGTCCGCGCCGGTAGCGTTGGCGACATGCCCATGCTGCTGCACATCGACTCCTCGGCCGACCTGTCCCACTCCCGCTCGCGCGCACTGACCGCGGCCTTCGCCGACGCCTGGCGCGCCCGAGGCCCGGAGTACACGGTCGTCCGGCGGGACCTGCACGTCGACCAGCTCCCCCACCTGGAGAGCTCCGCGCTGCACTGGGCCGCCGCCGACCGCACCGCAGAGGAGACCGTCGCGCCCGAAGCCGACGCCCTGCGCCAGGAGGTCATCGACGAGCTCCTGGCCGCCGACGTCGTCGTGGTGGGTGCGCCGCTGTACAACTACACCGTGCCGTCGACCCTGAAGGCCTGGATCGACCGAATCCACGTGCCCGGCATCCTGACCGGCGGCGTGCAGCCCCTGGCCGGACGACCCGTCGTCACCGTGGTGAGCCGCGGCGCGACCTACGACGCCGGCACTCCGACCGAGGGCTGGGACCACGGCTCCCCCGTCCTGCACATCGTGCTCGGCACCGCGCTCGGCATGAAGCTGTACCCGATCACCGTCAGCGCGACCCTGGCCGACCGGCTGCCGGACCTCGCACCGCTGGCCGAGCACGCCGCCGCGGAGTTCGCCGACGCGAAGACGACGATCGAGCGCCTGGCGACGACGCTCGGCTGACCCGCGCGGCCGCGGCGTTCGTCAGGCGGGCCGCACCTCGTCGGCCCGCCCGAGCAGCTCCGCGTGGAAGGCCGTCTGCGTCAGCGCGCTCGCGAGCAGGAACCCGGTCATCGACTCGATCCCGCCGCTGAAGGGCACCCGGGCGGCGACCTCGAACAGCGTCGGACGGTCCAGTGCGTCGAGGGCCGCGGCGACGTGGCGGGAGCGTTCCTCCCGGTGCCGAGCCAGAGTCTGCGCGCGGGTGACGACGTCGCGGAACCGGTACTCGTGCCCCGGGCAGACCTCGAGGTCGGCGTACGGGTCGAGCCGCGCGAGCGACGCCAGGTAGTCGCCGAGCGGGTTCGTCCCGGTCCGGCCGCCGAGCCCGATGCCGGAGTTGATCCGCGGCAGCACGTGGTCGCCGGAGAACAGCAGCCCGTCGGCCTCGTCGAGGAAGCACACGTGCCCGCTCGTGTGCCCCGGGGTCCACAGCGTGCGGATCGTCCGACCGGAGATCGGCAGCAGGTCGCCGTCCTCGAGCAGCACGTCGGCGTACGGCGACTCGATCCGGCCCATCCCGATCCGGCGTCCGCTGCCCCAGGCCTCGACGACCCCGGCCCGCAGGTGCTCCGGCAGGCCCCACGTCGCGATGTCCGCGTCGTTCCGCTCGGCGTCGGCGCGTTCCCGTTCGAGCGCACGGACCTCGAGGCCGTGCATCGCCACGCGTGCTCCCGTCGCCCGGCGGATGGCCGCTGCGGCACCCAGGTGGTCGGCGTGCAGGTGCGTCACGGCCACGAGCGACACGTCGTCCAGGGTCCGTCCGATCGCGGCGAGCCCGTCCCGCAGCTCGTCGAGCCCGCCGTCGACCGACCACCCGGGGTCGATCACCGCGAGCGAGCCGTCCGACCCCTCGACGACGTACACGAGGGTCGCGTCGGGCACCCCGAACCGGAACGGCACCGCGAGGGTCCAGATGCCCGGCCGGACCTGCTCGACCGGTGGCAGGACGCCGTCGCGGAGCGCGGCGGCCTGCACGGGGCTGATCGGTTCCGGGGCCGGCGCTGCCGGTGGGGGCACGGTCGTCACGCCGGCCACCCTACCGACGCTGGCCGACCTGCCCGGGGTGATCCGGGCCTCCCGGCCGCGCATCGTGAGCAGAAGATGTCGGGTCGTCGAGCCGGACCCGACCATTCCTGCTCACGAAGTGCGCAGCCCCGCCACCGCCCGCGAGTAGACAGGACCCATGGAGATCGCACCGATGCTCGCCAAGGCCGTCGCCACCGTCCCCGACCCGGACAGCACGAAGGGCGGGCTGCGGTACGAACCGAAGTGGGACGGCTTCCGGGGCATCGTGACCATCGACGGTGACGACGTCGAGATCGGCAGCCGCGGCGCCAAGCCGCTCACCCGGTACTTCCCCGAGCTCGTCGAGGCGTTCCACGCCCAGTTCGGCGGCCGCGACCACCCGGTCGTCCTGGACGGCGAGGTGATCCTGCGCTCCGGCGAGCCCGGTGCCGAGCGCCTCGACTGGGAGGCGCTGTCGCAGCGCATCCATCCGGCAGCCTCGCGGATCGCCAAGCTCAGCGTCGAGACCCCGGCGCAGTTCGTGGCCTTCGACCTGCTGGCGGTGGACGGCGAGGAGCTGGTGGACCGCCCCTTCGACGAGCGCCGCGAGCGCCTGGAGCAGCTCGGCGACGCGATGACCGACCCGCTCTTCGTCACCCGCACCACACTCGACGTCGAGCAGGCGCGCGAGTGGCTCACCGCCTTCGAGGGCGCCGGGCTCGACGGCGTCGTCGCGAAGCCGCGAGCGCGGCCGTACGAACCGAACAAGCGCTCGATGCTCAAGATCAAGCACCACCGCACCGCCGACGTCGTCGCGATCGGCTACCGCGTGCACAAGAGCGGCTCCGGCGTCGGGTCGCTGCTGGTCGGCTTGTACGACGCGGACGGCGAGCTCCGCCAGGTCGGCGGCGTCTCCGCCTTCTCCGACAAGCGCCGGGCCGCGTTGATCGACGAGCTCGAGCCCGTCGTGCTCCGCGATGCGGACGGGAGGCCCGTCACCGGTGACGGAGAACGGTCGCGGTTCTCGTCGGGTCGCGACACGTCGTTCGTCCGGCTGGCGCCGGAGCTGGTGCTCGAGGTCCGGTACGACCAGATGGAGGGCGACCGGTTCCGGCACACCGTGCAGTTCGAGCGGTGGCGGCCCGACCGCGAGGCGACGTCGTGCGGGTTCGACCAGCTCGAGGTGCCGAGTGCGTACGACCTGAACGACGTGCTGTCCTGACGACGGAACGCACTGCGGTGTCCGTTTGTCGCTGTTCTGTCACGTTTGCGGAAAAGTAGTTAGCCGAACTAGCGAAGCCGTGCCAGGATGATCTCAGCAGCACGAGGCGTCCAGTCCGGATGCCCGGATCGGAGCGGATCGACATGAGCACCAGCACGCTTGTCCGCCACCCTCGGCGGAGCCCCTTCACAGAAGTCCGAGAGGCACGGCGCCAGCGCGTCCTGCAGCTCAGCGCGGTCATCAGCGCCATCGCCGGCGTGACCGCCACGGCGCTCGCACTCGTCACGGTCGGACTCGGCTCGTGATCGTCGACGGCATCACCGACGTGCACCGCGGCACCTGGTCGCGGCTGACCCGCCTGCACACCGCCAGCATCGGGCTGCCGACGCACACCACGCGCGTCGAGGACCCGGACCGTCAGCGGGACGTCTCCTCTGCAGCCTGAGGTTCGGCTGCTCGGCCGTTGGGCCTCAGCTCGGCTTCTTCGCTCGTGAGGGCTGCACGCGCGGCGGCTCCCCCGGCATCTTCGGGAAGTCCGGCGGGAACGGCAGCTCCCCCTCGCCGTTCGCCAGGTCCCGCTCCCACCACTCGAGCAGCGGCGCGATGCTGCCCGGCTGCTCCCCCATCGACTCCCACGGGTCGCCCGTGGTCCGCAGCCGCTCCGGCACCGTGCGGATCGTGAAGGTCGTCGGGTCCGCGGTGCGCAGTTCCTCCCACGCGATCGGCGTCGACACCGATGCGTGCGCCAGAGCTCGGGGACTGTAGGCACCGGCCATCGTGCGGTCGCGGTTCGCCTGGTTGAAGTCGACGAAGATCCGCTGTCCTCGCTCCTCCTTCCACCACGCCGTCGTGACCTGGTCGGGCATCCGGCGTTCGAGCTCGCGTGCTGCGGCGATCACCGCGTGCCGCACGTCGAGGAACTCGTGCTCGGGGCGGATCGGCGCGAACACGTGCAGGCCGCGGTTGCCGCTCGTCTTGATCCAGGTCGTCAGGCCGACCTCGTCGAGGACCTTCCGCAGTTCCTCGGCCACCGGCACCGTGTCGCCGAAGTCGGTGCCGGGCTGCGGGTCGAGGTCGATGCGGAGCTGGTCCGGGTGGTCGCTGTCCTCGGCACGAGAGGCCCACGGGTGGAAGACCACCGTGTTCATCTGCGCGGCCCACACGGCCACGGCCGGCTCGTCGATCACGAGCTGCGGGTGGGACCGGGCACTCGGGTAGGTCACCGTGACCGAGCGGACGTAGTCGGGCGCACCCTTGGGCGGGTTCTTCGAGAAGAACTGCTCGCCGTCGACGCCGCCGGGGAACCGCTGCAGCGAGATCGGCCGGTCGCCGTTCGCCCGGACGAAGGCGTCGCCCACCGTGACGAGGTACTCCGCGAGGTCGAGCTTCGTGATGCCCGCCTCGGGCCAGAGCACCCGCGAGGGGCTGCTGATCCGGACCTCGCGGTCACCGTCAGGGCCGGGCACCCGCACCGTCGTCGCTTCGCTCGCCATGCAGCGGACCGTACACGCGTGCCGGCCGCCCGCCCGCAGCCGGGACCGCCCGCCGCGTTCCCGCAAGACACCGGTGTTTCCTGGTCGAACACGCGCACGCCGGTGTTCAGCGCACGAACACCGGTGTCTTGCGGGCAGCAATCACATGACGTTCCAGTGCAAGTGACCGTTCGCATCAGGACCCTTGCCGCCGCAGGTGTACGAGTTGCCGTTCGCCGCCTGCGCGACGACACCGGCCTGCGCATCGGCGCAGAACGCCCCGGGCGTGATGAAGTCCTGCGACTGCGCGGGCGCCTGCTCGACGGGCGCGGGAGCAGGAGCAGCCGGCGCAGGCGCGGGAGCCGCGGGGGCCGCGGGGGCCGCGGGGGCCGGAGCAGGCTCGACGTACGACCCGATCGCGGTCACCTCGGGCACCGGTGCCGTCGACACGGTCCTGGACACCTGGACTCGGTCCGTCTCGACGCCGTCGGTGGTGGTCACTCGGTACGTGCGGGTGAGCACGCCGTCGACACCCGCCGTCTGCAGCCGCGTCTGGCCCTTCGCCAGGGTCGGAACGTCGATGGTGGTCTTCCGGAAGTGGATCGGGAAGTCCTTCGAGACCTCCGACACCTCGACGACCGGGGTCGGCGTCGGGGTCGGGGTCGGCGTCGCGCTGGGTGTCGGGGTCGTGGCGACGTCGGCGACGGCTCGCGGGGCAGCCGTGTCCTGGCTGGCACTGGTCACGGCGGCACCGACCACAGCACCAGCGGTGCCCACGCCTCCGACCCAGATCACCGCTGCGATCGCGACGACGACCGAAGCCTTCGCCTTCGTCGGTAGTGCTGACCAGCGCATCCTGCGACATCCCCTCGTGTTCGGTACGACGATCCAGGGTGCCTCGTTCTCCGTCGACCGCTGCACCCCCACTCCGGGGCAGCCGCGCTGTGAGGATGAACCGTGCACCCGGCAGGATGGGGCGGGTGAACGCGTACCTCGGCATCGACCTCGCGTGGGGACTCGGCTCCGAGCGGAAGGCCGCGAACGAGACCGGGCTGGTCGCGATGGACTCCGACGGCACGATCACCGACGCCGGGTGGGCCCGCGGGGTCGACGCCGTCGCGGACTGGATCGCCGAGCACCTCGGGCCACGATCCCTGATCGCCGTGGACGCCTCGCTCGTCGTGACGAACCCGACGGGCATCCGCGAGTCCGAACGGCAGGTCGGGCAGCGGTACGGCCGGTGGAAGGTCGCCGCGAACCCGACCAACCAGGCATCTGCGGCGAGCGCTGGCTCAGCGCTGCTCGACCGGCTGACCGCACTCGGCGTCGGGTACGTCTCCGACACGGACTCGATGCGGGGACGCACCGGTCCGGCGATGTTCGAGTGTTACCCGTACACGACGCTGGTCGGCGTGGAGGAGCTCGGCTACGACGAGGAACGGCCCCGGTACAAACGGCTCGACCTCCGGATCCCCGCCGCCGAGGCACGTGCCCGTCGCGCCGAGGCCTTCGACGAGCTGGTCCGGCGGCTGCGCGAGACCCCGCTCGACCCGCCGCTGCTGCTCGACTCCCACCCGCTGACGCAGCGGCTCGCCGACCCGTCGGTGCTGCACGGTCCGACGCACAAGCACCGCGAGGACCTGCTCGACGGGGCGCTGTGCGCGTGGACGGCGGCGTTCTGGGAGCGACACGGCGACCAGCGCGTGCAGATCCTGGGAGGTGATCCGGGCCTCCCCAACGACCCGCTGGACGAGGCGGGCCGCCGGCCCGTCGTGGTGGCGCCCGCGCGCCCGTCGCAGCGTTGACGGCGCGAGAAGGATCAGATCTCGCCCGTTGCAGCCGCCGTGCAGATCACCTTCGTGAGGAGTTCGCGAAGGGGTTGCAAGTCACCGAGCATCGACCGGCGGGCGGCGTGATGGTTCTCATTCGTCGTGACCCTCCGCCAGTCGAGCACGACACCGCGCTCGGCCGCGTACTCGCGCCAGAACTCCCGCTGGGTTCGCCCGTTGCCCTCCATGAAGGGATGGATGTAGTTGAGCGTCGCGAACTGTTCGGTCAAGAAGTCCAGAGGACGCTCCGGCATCCGGGGCGAAGCGAGCTCATCGTCCAGTCGGGCCATCCGTGCGGGGATCAGTTCAGGCACCAGAAACGGTTCGTCAGGGTTCTTCGCGATGCCGTCGAGCCGGTACTCACCTGCCCAGACGTAGACGTCCTGGAAGAGATGGGCGTGAATACGGCGCACCCGTTCCGATGGCAGGAGCCCCGCGAGTCCGGGAACCTCACCGAGCAGAAGGTCCAACTCTCGGTCCTGCACCTCGGGGACCTCGAGTTCCGCGAGTTGATCACGGCTCGTGGCCCCGAACTTGTTGCGGAGGACGTACTGGTCGTCGTAGTACCCGCCGTCGGGTCGAGGACTCACCGACGGTGCGCGAAAGCCCGGAGCTCCTCGCGACTGATCTCGCCCTTCGCGAAGCGGTCCATGTACCGGATCCACTCGGGGTTGTCCTTGAAGCCTTCGAGTCGCCCGGAGTGGATCACCGCAGCGACGGCGCGCGTCCGCTTGACGCGCTCCGAGCCGGAGACGGTCCGAACCATTCGCTTGGGCATGCACCAATGCTACGCCGGGGCGCGCACGTGTTCCAGACCCGCCAGGACGGCCCGTCGTGGTGGCACCCGCACGCCCGTCGCAGCGGAGGCCGCGCGGCTAGGGTTGAGCGGTGAGCGCGACGACCGAACCCCTGCACATCGGGCTGGTGTCGCTGCACACCTCCCCCGGAGACGAACCCGGTTCGGGCGAGGTCGGCGGCATGAACGTCGTCGTCCGGCACCAGGCCGAGGCACTGGCCGATCTGGGCCACCACGTGGACATCATCACGCGCCGGTCCGCCCCGACGCAGCCGGACTCGGTGTCGCTCGTACCGGGCGTGTGCCTGCGGTTCCTGTCCGCGGGGCCGGCCGAGCCGGTGCCGAAGGGCGAGCACGACGCGTTCATCGAACCGTTCCGCCACGAGCTGGAGCAGCTCGGGCCGTTCGACGTCCTGCACTCGCACCACTGGTTCTCCGGCGCGGCCGCGCTGCCCGTCGCCCGTGAGCGCGGCATCCCTCACGTGCAGTCGTTCCACTCCATCGCAGCCGACCCGGCCACGCCGCTGTCCGAGGGCGAACGTCCCGAGTCGGCCGGCCGCATCGCCGGCGAGGAACTACTCGCCCGCGAGTCGGACGCCGTCGTCGTGGTCTCCGAGGCCGAAGCGTCGACCGTGCGCACCCGGCTCGGCGGCGACGACGCCCGCATCTGGATCGTGCCGCCGGGGGTCGACGGGTCCGTCTTCCGCCCCGCCGCCGTCGGTGCGCGCCGCGCCGCCACCCCCTACGTCGTCGCAGCGGCGCGCGTGCAGCCGCTCAAGGGCCTGGACCTGGCGATCGAGGCGATCGCGGACATCAGCCTGGAGGCCCGCCCCACCCTGGTCATCGCGGGCGACGTCTCGAGTGAGGCGGGCGACTACGTGGACGAACTGCGTCGGCTCGCCGACGCGCGGGGCATCGCCGACCACGTCACCTTCATCGGGCCGCAGTCGCGCGCCGACCTGGCGTTCCTGTTCCGCGGCGCGGCAGCCGTGCTCGTGCCGTCCCACTCCGAGACGTACGGGCTCGTCGCGCTCGAGGGCTCCGCTTCCGGGGTGCCGGTCGTGGCCGCCGCTGCCGGGGGCCTGCGCGAGGCCGTGGTCGACGGGGAGACGGGCGTCGTGCTCGAGTCCCGTGACCCGCAGGAGTGGGCGGACGAGATCGAGCGGATCCTGACGGATGCGCCGTACGCCGCCGGGCTCGCCGCTGCGGGCCGGGAGCACGCGGAGCGCCTGAGCTGGGAGCGGTCGGCCGCGGGGCTCGAGGACGTCTACCGCCGGGTGCTCGGGCGCTCGTGAGCGGGACGGGTGGCCGGTTCGCCGCGTTCTGGGCGGCGCTCGACGCGGTGCCCGTCGAGTCTGACGCCGAGGCGCTCTACGACGTCGGATCGCCCGAGGGACGACTCCGGCGAGCGAACCTGACGCGGTACCTGGAGCAGTCCGGGCCGGGGGCTGACACGTTGCTCGTGGCCGAGGCACCGGGGTGGCGCGGCATGACGAACACGGGTGTGCCGTTCACGAGCATGCGCGAGCTCGGACCCGAGTACGGCGTCCCGCCGGAGCCGACGGCACCGTGGGAGGCCTCGTCGCGCGTCGTGCACGCCGCGCTGGAGGGCTGGCGCGGTGCGCTCCCGGTGGCGTGGGCGATCTTCCCGCACCACCCCTTCGTGGCGCCGGACCGGCTGACGAACCGCACGCCGCGGCCCGCCGAGGTCCGCTCGGGCGCGCCCGTCGCCCTCGCGCTGCTGGAGGCCCTCGGCGGCGTGGACCGGGTCCGGGTGGTCGCCGTCGGTCGGAAGGCGCAGGGAGCGCTCGCCCTGGCCGGCATCGAGGCGACCGCCGTGCGGCACCCGGCGCAGGGCGGCGCGAAGCAGTTCACCGAACAGCTGCGAGCGCTGGACCGCTAGCCGTCGGTCCGCCCGGTCCGTCCCGGTCGCGACCCGGTCGCGTCCCGCTCAGGCGGATCGGACCTCGACGCCCTTGGCCGCGAGCCGCTCGGCGACGTGGGCGGGCAGTGGTGCGGCGGCGTACACGGTGCGGAGCTCCGGCAGGTCGAGCAGGTCGTCCCAGTTCTGCGGGTCGAAGCGGTCGTCCGAGCCGACCCAGCCGGGGTGGACGTCCTGCAGCACCTCGAGGTCGGAGTCCACTGTGACCTCGGTGACGAGCGACAGGTGCGACGGCAGCAGGTCGAGGTCGTCGTAGTACTCGCGCGCCCGGTCGTCCTGCCCGTCGACGTCGAGGTCCTCGTCGGTCTCGTCCTCGGCGTCCGGGTCGTAGGGGTCCAGGACGTCGAGGTCGTAGCAGAGGACGTCGAGCACCAGGAGCTTCGCGTTGAAGTCCGCGAACTCGATGGGCTCCTCGGTGGTGTTCGACTGCTGGTCCATGGCCGGAGCGTATCCGTCGCCGAGCGACCGTGTTGCGATCGCGAGAAACCTTCCTGTGGGACTGGACAGGAAGGCGTCTCGCGCGCAAGGGTGACGCATGGCCACCACCAAGACGGACCGCCCACAGCAGGAGCAGCACGAGCTCCGCCGGGTCATCGGTCCCAAGCTCCTGCTGCTCTTCATCGTCGGCGACATCCTCGGCACGGGTGTCTACGCGCTCACCGGCCAGGTCGCGGCCGAGGTCGGCGGGGCAGCGTGGCTCCCCTTCCTCATCGCGTTCGCGGTCGCGCTGCTGACGGCGTTCTCGTACCTCGAACTCGTGACGAAGTACCCCCAGACCGCCGGTGCCGCGCTCTACGTGCACAAGGCGTTCGGCATCCACTTCGTCACCTTTATCGTGACGTTCATCGTGATGTGTTCAGGGATCACATCGGCGTCGACGGCATCGCGGGCGTTCGCAGCGAACCTCGGCGCCGGGTTCGGCATCGAGCTGCCGAACGGCGTGGTGATGCTCATCGCGATGGGCTTCATGCTCGCGGTGATGTTCATCAACTTCCGCGGGGTGAGCGAGAGCGTCAAGACGAACGTCGTGCTGACGCTCGTCGAGCTGTCCGGTCTCGTCATGGTGATCCTGATCGGGTTCTGGGCGATCGCGGGCGGCAACGCGGACTTCTCGCGGGTCGTGATGTTCGAGACGCCGGAGGACAAGTCCCTGCTGCTGTCGATCAGCACCGCGACGTCGCTGGCGTTCTTCGCGATGGTCGGGTTCGAGGACTCGGTCAACATGGCCGAGGAGACCAAGGACCCCTCGCGCATCTTCCCGAAGATCATGCTCACCGGCCTCGGCATCACCGCCGTGATCTACGTGCTCGTGTCGATCTGCGCCGTGGCCGTCGTGCCGATCGGTGAACTGGCCGGCAACGAGACCCCGCTCGTCACCGTCGTGCAGACCGCCGCGCCGGACTTCCCGATCGCCGACCTGCTGCCCTTCATCTCGATGTTCGCCGTCGCCAACACGGCCCTGATCAACATGATGATGGCGTCGCGCCTGCTCTACGGCATGAGCAAGCAGGGCGTGCTGCCGGGCTTCCTGTCCCGCATCTCCCCCGCCCGTCGCACCCCGTCGACCGCGATCGTCTTCACCACGCTCATCTCGCTGCTGCTGATCGGATGGGTCTCGCTCGACCCCGACTCCCCCATCGTCGTCGTCCTCGGTGGCACCACCTCGCTGTTGCTGCTGACGGTGTTCGCCGTCGTGAACGTGACCGTGCTCGTGCTGCGCCGCGACAAGGTCGACCACAAGCACTTCCGCGCGGGCGTCATCATCCCGGTCATCGGCATCATCACGTGCCTCTGGCTCGTCCTGCCGTTCTCGTCCGGTCGTGACCCGCAGCAGTACCAGATCGCCGGCGCGCTGCTGGCCTTGGGCGTGCTGCTCTGGATCCTGACCTGGTTCACCCACGGACGGAAGCAGGCCGAGAAGGCCCCGACCGGACTCGTGACGGAGCCGACGAAGGTGCAGCGGCCGCCGCAGGACCACCGAGACGTCTGATGGACGCGACCAGTGTCATCTGGACCATCGTCATCGCGGTGATCGCCGCGCTGTCGCTGTCCGCGGGAGGCTGGCGCCTGCGTCAGGGTCAGGGTCGGGGTCGGCAGGACGGTCGACGCGAGCGGTGACCGCCGTGCACGAGTGACCCGTGACGGTTCTGGTTCGCGAAGCCCCCGCTTCGTGAACCAGAACCGTCACTCGTTGTCAGGGACGTACCCGCCCGGCGGCGAGCAACCGGCGGCGAACCGCGGACCCCGAACCCCGAACGCTGACGACCGAACCCCCGAACCTCCGAACGGGCGATCACGGCGGGCCGCCGCAGGCTTCCCAGGAGGCGCCCGTACGCTCGTGCTGCTCTTCCCGCTCCGCCCGCCCAGCACCCGCCCAGCCCCTCGAGAGGTCCCGTCATGCGCCGTGTCGGCATCACCCTCGCCTCGGTGTTCGGCGCGGGGATCGTGGCGGTCGGCATCGGCGTGGTCGTCCTCGTGGTGATCGCGGTCAACTCGCTCGCCGGCATCGCGAAGTCCAGCGCCGCCACCCCGACGCCCGCGTGCCCGGCCGTCGCCTCGAAGACGATCGGCGGGATGGTCGTGCCGGCCGGACCCGTCGGTGGCTTCTGCCAGGACCGCTTGGTGAACGCCGCGCACGTGATCGAAGCCGCCCAGGCGCTCGGCATCGGCCCCCACACCCAGGCCGTCGGGGTGATGACCGCGATCGGCGAGTCGAGCCTGGTGAACCTGGACCACGGCGACGCCGCGGGCCCGGACAGCCGCGGCCTGTTCCAGCAGCGCGACAACGGCGCGTGGGGCACGTACGAGCAGCGAATGGACCCGTACACGGCCGCGACGATGTTCTACACGAAGCTCGTGAAGGTCCCCGGCTGGAAGACGATGAGCCCGACGCAGATGGCGCACGCGGTGCAGATCAACTCCGACCCGGAGCACTACGCGAAGTCGTGGCCGCAAGCGAAGGCGATCGTCGAGGAGCTCACCGGCCAGGACGTGCCGGACGTCGCTCCCCAGGGCTGATCGCTCACGAGGCCACCGCCTGCGTCTCCTCGTCGAACTCGACGATCGCGGCTCCCCCGGAGTGCACGACGACCTGGGCGCGGAGCCGGACCGACTGCTCGTCGAGGGCACAGGCGCAGGCGTCGACCCACTCCCAGTCCACCGGGTAGAGCCGGTCGGCGTCGGGGCGTTCCCACACAAGCACGACGTCGACGGCCCCGAGCTGCGCCACGATGTCGGCGATCAGGGCCGCGAAGTCGTCGACGTGTTCGTCCGGGGAGTACGGCAGGTCGGCGATCGGCAACAGGAACGGGATCGACATCCCCCGGTCGTCGAGGAACAGCACCCAGCACTGCCGGCGCAGCGGTCGTTCGACGACGGCTTCGACGAGTCGGACGACGTCGTCGTCGGTGCGGACGGGTTCACGGATCAGGCGGTCGAGCATCTCGGTGTCAGGCATGACTCCAGCGTGGCGAACCGGAAGCCCCCACCCGAGGCGCGGTCCGGGTTCTGTGGAGAGCCGCTCCACGAGCCCGGCCTGTGAGGGAAGAGTCCCTCAGATGCCGTGCGTGACCGAGCTGTCGACGAGCAGCAGCGAGGCGAAGAACACCGCGACGATGGCCGCCATGCCGACGAGCACCACCGGCCAGGTCAGCCGACGCCGCACGAGCCGCAGGACGCAGACGGCGATGGTCGCGACCAGCACCGCCGCCACGATGATCGGTCCGACGACGACGACCGAGTCACCCAGCGTCTCGTTGCAGGTGTTCCCCGGCGCCGCGCACGACACGAACGCCAGCGACATGAGCCTGATCCCCCACCCCGCTGCCAACGCACCGACCGTGAGCACGACGAGCAGCGCGGTGGAGGCGACCACGTCCGCGACGCGAGCGCGTCCTGCCAGGGGGTGCCGGGCCTCCCGACCGAAGCGCGCCGGACCGGACCCGAGCGGATCCGGACCCGACGCAGGACCCGCCCCAGGACCCGTCCCGGGGGCCGGGCCGGACTGCCGCGCGGGCGCGCCCATCAGGAACGCCGGCCGCGCGTCGACCAGAGGGCGAGCGCGATGAGGACGGGCTGACCGAACAGGCGGACGAAGCGCTTCTCGTCGCTGTCCAGGCCGAAGGCGTCGCGACGGTTGACCCACTGCGACAGGTTGCCGGGGAAGATCACCGTGAAGAACAGGGCCGCGACCGAGCCGACGAAGCGGCGGGCCGGCTTCGGAGCGAGCACCAGGGCCGAGCCGAGCGTGATCTCCGCGACCCCTGACGCGAGCACCGTCGTGTCGTCGTCCAGCGGGACGAACTCGGGGACCTGCGCCGTGAACTCCTTGCGCGCGAAGGTGAGGTGACTCGTGCCCGCGACGACGAGGGCCAGGCCGAGCAGGACGCGGAAGAAGGAACGCATGCCTCCATGGTGCCCGTTCCCGCGACCGGGTGCCCGCGCTGCGCGACTCGGACGTGTTCGAAGCGAGGTTCACTCGCTAACATGCGGTCCATGGGAGCAGTCGCTCGAGACCACGAACCGCCGGCAGCCCCGGCGACCTTCGCGGTGGTGCTCGGACCGGTCGCGTTCTACCTCGGCATCATCGTGCCCGCACAGTCGACCGTGCAGCACGTGTTGCTCGGTGCGGTGTTCGGGCTGGTGTGCGTGCTCAGTGGCTGGCGGGCGATCCGGATCGCCGGTCGTCGCCGGGCCGTGCAGGTGTGGTCGTGGATCGGCATCGTGATCGGGAGCGTCGGGCTCGTCATGCTCGTCTGGCAGGTGCTCGTGATCGTGACCGGGGGCGCGTTCCCGCCGCCGTTCTGGTCGCCGTACGCCAACCGCTGACGCGGTCCGTCCGGGAGGCCCGGGTCGGGTCCGCCCCGTAGCGCACGAAACGAAACACCCCGGGTCAGGGCCGCCCCGCCGGACGAAGCCGGGTCACCAGCCGAGCGTGCCGGGCGCGCCCTTGAACGGCCCGACGATGTCCGCCGTGATCCAGCCGCCGTAGAAGTCGCCGTCCTGGGCCTGGACCCGTTCGCCGCCGACCTCGCACGAGTCCATCGCTGACGGGTAGATCGCGACGCGTTCCCGCAGCGACTCGTAGCCGGGCACGGGCGTCGGGTAGTTCCAGGCGGCGCGGCTCGCGACCGTCCCGTCACCACCGACGACGTCGAAGTAGCGCGCCAGGCCCTTGAACTCGCACATGCTCGAACCCGGCGCCTTGACCAGCGCGCCCTCGGCCAGGTCGGCCATCGGCAGGTAGTAGACCGGCGGGTGCGAGGTCTCGAGCACGCGGACGGCGTCGGTCGTGTCGGCGACGACCGTACCGCCGAGACGGACGACGACGCGTGCGGTGACCCGCTCGACGGCGGGTGGGCGGGGGTAGTCCCAGACGGACTCCTGGCCGGGGCCGGGCTCGGTCCTCTTCGGGTGGCGCATGCTCCAGGTGTACGCCCGGTGCCTGCGGTGCAGCCGCGTGCGTGCGCGGAATCGCCTCCGGGTGCACCATGGGCGGGTGACGACGACGACACGCACCCTGTTCCGACGGAAGCCCATCGACACGATCGATGACGAGGCCGGGGGCGAGGGCGGCCTGAAACAGCACCTCGGTCTGTGGCAGCTCACCGCGATCGGCATCGGCGGCATCATCGGCGCCGGCATCTTCACCCTCGCCGGCACCGTCGCGAACGGCGTCGCCGGACCCGCGGTGCTGATCAGCTTCCTGGTCGCCGGGGTCGCGAGCGCCGCCGCCGCGTTGTCGTACGCCGAGTTCGCGGGGCTCATCCCGAAGGCCGGCAGCGCGTACACGTACGGCTACGCGGTGCTGGGCGAGATCGTCGGGTGGTTCATCGGCTGGGACCTGCTGCTCGAGTACACGGCGATCGTGGCGGTGGTCGCGATCGGCATCTCCGGCTACGTCGGTTTCCTGGTCGGCCAGTTCGGCATCGACCTGCCCGCGTGGATGCTCGGCGCCCCGGGCACCGGTGACGGCCACGTGATCGACGTCTTCGCGATCGCGCTGTGCCTGCTCACCGCCTTCGTCCTCACGCGCGGCATCCGCAGCGCCGCACGGTTCGAGTTCGTCGCCGTCGGCATCAAGGTGGCGCTCGTCGTGCTCATCGTCGTGCTCGGGGTGTTCCACATCAACAGCGCCAACTACTCCCCGTACTTCCCGTTCGGCTTCGGCGGCGTGATGACCGGCGCTGCCACTGTGTTCTTCGCCGTGTTCGGCTACGACGCCATGTCCACCGCGGCCGAGGAGTCCACCGACGCCCGCAAGCACATGCCGAAGGCGATCCTGCTGTCCCTCGGCATCTCGATGGTGCTGTACGTCCTGGCGACCCTCGTGCTCACCGGGATGCAGAAGTACACCGACATCGACCCTGCCTCGGGCTTCTCGTCGGCGTTCGCGTCGGTCGGGCTCGGCGGTGTCGCCAACGTCATCGCGATCGGTGCCATCGTCGGCATCGTCACGGTGCTGGTGACGTTCATGCTCGGTGCCTCGCGCGTCTGGTTCTCGATGAGCCGCGACGGCCTGATGCCGAAGTGGTTCGCGAAGACCGACCCGAAGCGGCACGTGCCGACCCGGGTGACCTGGATCCTCGGCATCGCGTCGGCGATCCTGGCCGGGGTGCTGCCGATCGGTGTCGTCGCCGAGCTCACGAACATCGGCATCCTGCTCGCGTTCGTCGTGGTGTGCTCGGCCGTGGTGGTGCTGCGCTACCGGCAGCCCGACCTGGACCGCCAGTTCCGGCTGCCGTTCATGCCGGTCATCCCCATCATCGGCGTCATCGCGTCGCTGTGGCTCGTCACGTTCCTGCAGTGGGAGACGTGGGTGCGGTTCGCGATCTGGTTCGCGATCGGGCTCGGCGTCTACTTCGGGTACTCGCGGAAGCACAGCAAGCTGGCCGAGCCGGCGAAGCGCTGAGCACAGCCGACGAAGCGCTGAGCACAGCCGACGCCCGCGCCCCTCAACGCCGCAACGTCTCCCGCGGGTACTCCCCGAACCGGTTCGCGTACACCGAGGCGAACCGCCCCATGTGCGCGAAGCCCCACCGCCGGGCGACGTCCGCCACCGAGGTCGCCTGCGGGTCGAGGATCCGCAGTTCCTCGTGCACCCGTCCGAGCCGCACTTCGCGCAGGTACGTCATCGGCGAGCGCTCGAACGCCCGCTGGAACGACTCCTGGATCCCCCGGATGCTCAGCCCCGCGGCCTGTGCGATGTCGGCGACGGTGAGCGGTTGGTGGGCGTGCGCCTGGATGAACTCGACCGCGGCCCGGAGCCGTCCGTCGCTGCGGGTGCCGTAGCCCGCGGGGAACCGCTCGGCCTGCAGCGGGTACATCCGGAACAGGGCCCGGGCGACGTCACGCTGCGCCTCGTGCCAGGCAAGGGACTCGTCGCCCTCCTCGCGCAGCGCACGGAGCGCGCCGGACACGGCGGTCCGCCACAGGCCGAGGGCTGCGGAGTCCGGCGTCGTCGTGGTGTCGAACGCCATGGTGCCGTCGACCAGGTGGTCCTCGGCGGCGACGTCGAGCACCAGGTCACGGCGCAGGTGCACCAGGCGCTGGTCCCAGTCCTGGTACTCCATCTCGAACCGGCGCTCGACGGGGAACAGCGTCGGGACGCCGGGCTGCATGCGCACCTCGTCGCGGCCGACGTCGACGCGGGCCTCGCCGCGTTCGAGCCACTGGACGACGACCTCGCCCTCGGTGGCGACGTCACCGCGCAGGTAGCCGTGCATCTGGGAACGGCGGACGCTCAGCCGTTGGTCACCGACACCGACGTACTTGAACCAGTACTCCTGGTCGAGGGCGCGGGAGTACCAGGCCTTGCCGGCGTACATGCCGGCGAGCGAGCTGATGGCTTCGTCGGTGTCCTGACCGGCCACGGCGACGAGCGACCGCGGCGAAGCGGGGCGCGCAGCAGGATCGGAACCCGGAGCGGGCGCCTGCGACTCGGTCGTGTCGGTCATGGGAACACCTCTCTCTCCTGGAGCAGAGCGGTGTGGTCACCTCCGGGTGGTCCCCGGCCTGCCCTCTCACGCTAGGGAGCAGCGGGTGGACGTACAACCGGGTTGCGTTCCGCGGCCTAACGGCCGGTCCAGCGCACCCAGCCGTGCACCTGAGCCGCCGCGCTCTCGAAGGACGAGTGCCCGCCGGTCAACGAGTGGTCCGGGGAATCGACGGTGTACGTGTCGGTCCGGGTGATGTCGCACACGACCTCGGCGTCGATCCACCCGTTCCAGTGGTCGGCTGAATCGCGTACCCACCGCAGTCGGTCCGGCATGCGTTTCCAATCGGTTCCGTGGACCGCAGTCGTCGCGCTCCGAGTTGGACGGTAGTCCTGTCAGATGTCCGTCGCACAGGGTGGCGGCCCGGATCGTCGGTGGCGACTGGCACGATGGTCCCGTGCCTGCTGCCCCGATGATCGACGCCGTCGACGTCATCCGCTTCGTCGGGCCGCAGACCTTCGGCCGCGCACGCGACGTCGTCCGCGCCGGCCTGGTCGACGACGCCACCTGGCACGACGACGACGGCACGGTCACCGCGATCGTGTCCGGCACCGCCGACGACCCGTACGAACTCCGCGTCGACACCACCCCGGCGCGCGGCGACTTCGTCCGCCCGGTCCGCAGCACCTGCAGCTGCCCGCTCGGCGGTGACTGCAAGCACGTCGCGGCCGCGCTCCTCACCATCAACGCCCGCGCCCTCGCCGCGAACGCCGGCCCACGCCCGGAGACGCCGGCTCCGCCGCCCTCGGACTGGAGGCACGACCTCGCCCGCCTCGCCGGTGACGACGATCGGGCGCCCATCCCGCAGGGCACCCGGATGGGTCTGCAGTTCGAGTTGCGTGACGCGGTCCCCGCCAAGCTCGCCTCGCGCGCCCGTGCCGCCGGCCGCGCCCTGCCGGCGCCGTCCCGCGGCGTGCGGCTCGGCGTCCGGCCGGTGACCCGCAGCGACGCCGGCAACTGGGTGCGCGGGCAGCTGACGTGGGGCACGCTCCCGTACTCGCAGAACCGGCTCGGCGTCGGTGCCGAGCAGCACGCCTGGTTCCTGCAGCTCGCCGCCCTGCACCGCGCCGGACAGCTCGCGGGCCTGCCGGGTGAGAGCGACTGGCTGCACCTCGACGACTTCCGGAGCCCCCTGCTCTGGCCGCTCCTGCAGCAGGCAGCGGCGCTCGACATCGCGTTCGTCACCGGCAAGCGCGAGGGCGGTGCGGTGCTCGGCACGCAGGCGCAGGTGCTGCTCGACGTCGGCCGGCACGACGACGCCGTGGTGATCGGTGCGAGTGCCGTGCTCGACGGCCGGCCCGTGGTGCCCGGAGCGGCGCGGATGATCGGCGACCACGGCGTCTACGTGTTCCGCGAGAGCCCCGAGTTCACGGTCGCCGTCGCACCGACCCCGGCGCCGGTGCCCGAGGACCAGCGCCGCATGCTCGTCGAAGGCACCCGGATCACCGTGCCGACCGCCGAGGTCGACGAGTTCCTGGCCGACTGGTCACCCCGGTTGCGCGGTGCCCTCGGGCTGGTCAGCTCCGACGGCTCGGTGGAGCTGCCCGAGCGCACCCCGCCCGAGCTCGTGCTCACCGCGACCTTCGAGCCGGCCCGCGCCCCGCGCACCGACGACCGCGTGCACCTGCACTGGCGCTGGCACGTCGACGGCCGGAAGGACCCGGTGTCCCTGCACGGCCCGCTCCCCGACCTGTCCGGGCTCCGTGCCGCCGACGATCCGACGGGCAGCGACGACGCTCCCGTCGCGGACCCGGCCGCGGCGGTGGAGCCGACCACGTCGTCGACGCCGACCGACGACGCGACGCAGGCCGGGCCTCCCGTCCGCCCTGCCGGACCCGGTGGCGGACTGGACTGGTTCCAGGACGGCACCATCGACGGGGCCGACGTCGCGGTGTTCGCGAACGAGTTCCTGCCCGAGCTGCCGTCGCTCGGCGTCCGCACGGTCGTGCAGGGTGAGCGGCTCGACTACGAGCGGTTGAGCGGGCGGCCGCACATCCGCGTCACGACGATGCCGTCGGACAAGCACGACTGGTTCGACCTCGGCATCATCGTCAGCGTCAACGGCAAGCAGATCCCCTTCACGCCGCTGCTCACCGCGCTCGCGGGTCGGCAGCGACGACTCAAGCTCGTCGACAACTCGTACCTGTCGCTGGCCGACCCCGCGTTCGACCGGCTCAAGGAGCTCATCGACGAGGCCCGCGAGCTGGACGAGTGGGAGCCCGACCAGCCGATCGCCGTCACGCCGCTGCACGCCGGGCTGTGGACCGAGTTCGACCTGCTGGCCGACGAGACCTCGCACGACGAGCGGTGGCAGGCGATCACCTCGGGGCTGCTCGGGGCGACTCCCCCGGGTGACGTCCCCGTGCCGGACACCGTGCACGCCGACCTGCGGCCGTACCAGCACGCCGGGTACGCGTGGCTGTCGTTCCTGGTGACGCACGGCATCGGCGGGGTGCTCGCCGACGACATGGGCCTCGGCAAGACGCTGCAGGTGCTCGCGATGGTCGCCGCCCGTCGTGCCGCGGAGCCCGACGCGCCCCCGTTCCTGGTCGTCGCACCGACGTCGGTCGTCGGCAACTGGGCGGCCGAAGCGGCCAAGTTCGTGCCGTCGTTGCGGGTCGCGACGGTGACCTCGACGTCGTTGAAGGACCCGGGGCTCGTCGCCCGGACCGCCGCTGCGTCGGACATCGTCGTCACCTCGTACGCGCTGCTCCGGCTCGACGCCCGCGCCTGGACGGACCTGCCGTGGTCGGCGCTGGTGCTCGACGAGGCCCAGTTCGTGAAGAACCCGCAGTCCCAGACCCACCGCGTCGCCTCGGAGCTGCAGGCACCCGTGAAGTTCGCGATCACCGGCACCCCCCTCGAGAACGGCCTGACCGACCTGTGGGCACTGTTCCACATCGTCGCGCCGGGGCTGCTGTCCACCTGGACCCGGTTCGGCGACGACTACGTGAAGCCCCTCGCCTCGCCCGAGCTCCGCGGCGAGGCCCGGCAAGAGCTCACCGGGCGGCTGCGTCGACGGATCCGGCCGCTCATGCTTCGCCGCACCAAGGAAGCCGTCGCGGCCGACCTGCCGCCGAAGCAAGAACAAGTCGTCCGGGTCACGCTCGACCCCGGGCACCGGGAGCTGTACGAGCGCACCCTGAACCGGGAGCGCCTGAAGGTCCTCGACCTGATCGACGACCTGTCGAAGAACCGGATGATCGTGTTCCGGTCGCTGACGCTGCTGCGGATGCTCGCGCTGTCGCCGGCGCTGGTGTCGTCCGGGTCGTCCGGGTCGTCCGGGTCAGCGTCAGCGGACTCGGACGTCACGTCGGGATCGACCCCGATCCCCTCGGCCAAGCTCGACCTGCTGCTCGACGAACTCGAACAGCTCGCGGCGGAGGGCCGTCGCGCCCTGGTGTTCAGCCAGTTCACCTCGTTCCTGCGGATGGTGTCCGACGCCCTCGACGCCCGCGGCATCGGCTACGAGTACCTCGACGGCTCCACCCGCAAGCGCCCCGAGGTCATCGAGCGCTTCCGGCAGGGCACCGCCCCGGCGTTCCTCATCTCGTTGAAGGCCGGCGGGTTCGGGCTCACCCTGACCGAGGCGGACACCGTGTTCGTGCTCGACCCGTGGTGGAACCCCGCCGCCGAGTCCCAGGCCGTCGACCGCACGCACCGCATCGGGCAGACCCGGTCGGTCAGCGTCCAGCGATTCATCGCCGAGGACACCATCGAGGAGAAGGTCCTCGCCCTCGCCGCTCGCAAGGCCGAGCTGTTCGCCACGATGATCGACGACGACGCCCTGTTCGCCGACGACCTCACCGCCGACGACATCCGCTCGCTGCTGACCTGACCCGCCGCCCGCGCCCCCGTTCGACCCGCACCACGTTCCGCCCCGCACCACCTGGAGTCCCACCGCATGACGTCCCGCCGACGCCGCAGCCGCATCACCCTGACCTCCGTCCTCGTCGTCCTGGCCCTCGCCGTCGGCGGGTACGCGCTCGACGCGTCCGGCGTCCTCGGGCCGGACGCCGACGCGGCGGGCACGACCGCTGCGGGCGACCCCACGGCCGGGGAGACGACCACCATCGGACCGCAGCAGGCGTCGTCGGGGGCGAACCCCGCCTCCAGTCCGACCGTCAGCCGCGGAGCCGACGCCGACGCGGTCCGCGCACGCACCCAGCTCGCCGACCTGCCCGTCAAGGGCAAGGCCGCCGGCACCGGCTACGACCGCACCGGCGACTTCGGCAGCGCCTGGCTCGACGTCGACCGCAACGGGTGCGACACCCGGAACGACGTCCTCGCCCGCGATCTCGCCGACATCACCCGCGAGGGCCGCTGCAAGGTGCTCACCGGCACCCTCGTCTCGCCGTACACGGGTGCGAGGGTGGACTTCGTGCGCGGCAACACGACCTCGACGCTCGTGCAGATCGACCACGTCGTCGCACTCGAGAACGCCTGGCGCACCGGGGCGCAGCGGCTCACCGAGACCGAGCGGCAGGCGCTGGCGAACGACCCGGTGAACCTGTTCGCCGTCGACGGGCGGTCCAACTCGCAGAAGGGCTCCGGCGACGCGGCGACCTGGCTCCCCGCCAACAAGGCGTTCCGCTGCACCTACGTCGAGCACCAGGTCACGGTGAAGGCGAAGTACCGCCTGTGGGTGGCTCCGGCGGAGCGGGACGCGATGGTGCGGGTGCTGGACGCCTGCTGACTCCGCCGTTAAACGACAGGTGTAGTCTAGGTATCTCGATGCAGATGCATCGATCGGACTCGCTGCCCCACCGCGGACCCCGAGCCCTTCACCGTCGAAGACCTCAGGAGGCCTCCCACCATGCCCGAAACCACCACCGGCGCCACCCGCTTCGCTGACCGCGTCGTCCTCATCACCGGCGGGGGCTCCGGCCTCGGCCGCGCGACCGCCGTCCGCCTGGCAGCCGAGGGCGCTGCGCTCTCCCTCGTCGACGTCTCCGAGCAGGGACTCGAGGCGACGAAGGCCGCCGTGCTCGAGGCCACCCCGGATGCGCAGGTCCTGACGACCGTCGCCGACGTGTCCGACGAAGCCCAGGTCGACGCCTACGTCACCGCCACGACCGAGCGCTTCGGCCGCATCGACGGCTTCTTCAACAACGCCGGCATCGAGGGCAAGCAGAACCCCACCGAGTCCTTCACCGCTGCCGAGTTCGACCGCGTCGTGTCGATCAACCTGCGCGGCGTGTTCCTCGGGCTCGAGAAGGTGCTCAAGGTCATGCGCGAGCAGGGCTCCGGCATGGTCGTGAACACCGCGAGCGTCGGCGGCATCCGTGGCATCGGCAACCAGTCCGGGTACGCGGCAGCCAAGCACGGCGTCGTCGGCCTCACCCGCAACTCGGCCGTCGAGTACGGCCGCTACGGCATCCGCATCAACGCCATCGCCCCCGGAGCCATCTGGACGCCCATGGTCGAGAACTCGATGAAGCAGCTCGACGCCGAGAACCCGCGCAAGGCCGCCGAGGAGTTCATCCAGGTCAACCCGACCAAGCGCTACGGCGAGGCCCCCGAGATCGCCGCCGTCGTCGCCTTCCTGCTGTCGGACGACGCGTCCTACGTCAACGCGACGGTCGTCCCGATCGACGGCGGGCAGTCGGCCGCGTACTGAGACCGTCACCTCCGACGCCCGGCGCACGTCCGCGTGCTCCGGGCTTCGGCCTGGAGGCGCGGCTCGGCCCCGCCGTGTCCGCCGACCGTGACAGCATGGCTGGTGTGAGTACCGATCAGACCAACGGATCAGCCTTCGGCCGAGGGGTCGACAAGGCCCCGCCGACCGCGGCCGCCGAACTCCGCCGCCGGATGGCCGCCTCGCCCGCGGGCTTCCTGCGCAGCGCGGCATGGGTCCCCTGGAAGCCGGCGGGCACTCCGGAAGCCGGCAGCGTCGCCCACGTCATGATCCGGGACAAGCCGTTCGTGCCGGTCTTCACCGACCCGGCCGAGCTCGCCGCCGGTCTGCCCGAGGCCGAGGGGCGTCCGGTGCCGATGTCCGAGCTCGTGTCCGCGCTCCCCGAGGAGTTCGGCATCGTGGTTGACCCCACGAGTGCGGCCGAGGCGAACTTCCTGCACGCCGATGTCCTCGCCCAGATGCGGGTGCAGATGCAGAGCGGCGTCCCGACCAGCGACGACTGACCGCTGCGTCAGAGGCTCGGCGCGATCGTCGTCAGGCAGCCGCCATCGCCGCGACAGCGACGGCCCACCAGTACCCGAGCAGACCACCCGCCGGAACTGCCAGGACCGCGACGACCCGAGCCCGGCGCATGAGGCTGCGGCGGGAGCGAGCGTCGGCGATCTCGCGTTCGAGTCGCTCGAAGCGCTGGACGTGGCGGAGTGTGTCGTTGATGACCACGGCATCGACGTGCCAGGTGCCCCGTTCCTCCGCCAGCATCGACAGGAAGCGCACGGCTTCGTCGGAGTGCGCACGTGGGAGGCCGCGGATCCAGCTCCCCACACGCTCGGGCTCGAGGACCACGGCGGCCGGCGGCTTCTTGCCGAACCGGAGTTCGGCAGTCTCGACCACCAGGATCGGCTGCACGAGGATCGGACCGCCCGCTGCGGCCGACAGCAGTGCTGTTGCACGCTCTCCCTCGGCCAGCGCGCGGTGCACGTGCGGCGTCCGCTGGCCGTTCACCATCAGTGTGCGTCCGCCCGCCCAGACCGCGTGACCGGAGTGGTTCTTCGTGTTGATCGAGAAGACGCCGGTCGGACCGACCACGATGTGATCGATGTCCGTGCTGCCCCTCCCGATCGGGACGGCATGCAGGACCGTGAAGTCCGGGCCGAGTTCCTCGAGCTGCGCCGCGACCTGCCGCTCGCCGATCGCCCCCTTGAACCACGAACGGGCTTCCGGCCGGAGCGGGTCGTGCCCCCAGAACCGCTGCCAGGTCGTCAGTGCGCGGCCGTCGGCCTGGATCGCGAGACACTGCTGCATCACGGCGTACCCGGGCTTGCGGGCGCGGAGTGTCAGCGGCGCCGTTCCCTTCGGGCTCGGACGGTCCGCGGTGATCGTGTGCTCCCCCATGCCTCCACCGTTTCAGGACGACGCCTGGTCCGGCCAGCCCTCGTTCTGGCGTCACAGCGCGGCGGGCGGGCCCATGGTTTCTCGCGGTTGACGGTTCTGGTTCACGATCCCCAGGGTTCGTGAACCAGAACCGTCACGCAGCGCTGACTCAGCCGGCGTGCTCCGCGACGACCACCCAGGTCACGGACACCACGATCGCCATGACGGTCGCGGTGCCGACAGCGACCGCCCATCCCTGCGACCTCGTCCGCCGAACCCGTGCGGCGACGACCGCACCCCCGACGAAGACGGCGACGAGCACGATGCTCTCGACCAGGCTCGGGAGCCACGCGACCCACGGCGTGCACGGACGCGTCGACGTCTCCCAGTCACAGCTGTACTGCGACAGTCCGGCGAAGACCCACCCGATGAGCACAGCGGCGATCCCAGCCAGCGCCGTCGCGACGAACAGCGAAACGGTCACGACGAGGTCAGCCGTCGACGCCCGAGAGCGCCACGGCGCGGGTCGGCTCGCCCAGTCCTCCAGCATGTCCCCCGCCTTCGCGATCAGGCTCGGACAGCCTGCGGGCACGGCTCGACGAGCTCGATGAAGCGGGACAACAGGGACAGGCCCGCGATCGACGGGGGCAGTCCGGTGGTCAGCGCCGGTGAGTGCACGAGGTACGCCGCCCACTTCGCCCGCGAGATCGCCACGTTCAACCGGTTCGGCATGAGCAGGAAGTCGAGGCCGCGCGGGATGTCCGCTGCGCTCGACGCCGCCAGGGACACGATCGACACGACGGCCTCTCGGCCCTGGAACAGGTCGACCGTGCCGACCTGGGTGCCGGTGAAGCCCTTGCGGTCGAGCTCCTGCCGGATCAGTGCCCCCTGCGCGTTGTACGGCGCCACCACGATGACGTCCTCGTCGGTCAGTGCACGGGTGTCGGAACCGTCCGTCCATGTGCGGCCGACGACGTCACCGACGAGGGTGACGACCCGGGCGGCCTCCTCAGTAGAGGACGTCGTGTTGCCCGCGTGGACGACCGGCACGGGGTGCACACCCGCGTCGATGCCGTCGAGGTGCCGTCCGGAGACCATCGAGGCGAGCTTTCCGTCGTACGACAGGGCAGAGACGGATTCGGTCAGCGCGGGCTCCATGCGGCGGGTGCGGGCCAGGAAGTAGCCGAACTCGGGCGGCAGGACGTGTTGGCCGTCGGCGAGCCAGCCGAGCGCGGACTCGTCGACGGGCTCCGGGTGCGAGCCCTGTGACACCTGGGGCAGCTGCTGGGGATCCCCGAGCAGCAGGAGCCGGGTCGCGGCGACCGACGACGCGATGGTCGGTGCGAGGGAGAACTGTCCGGCCTCGTCGACCACGAGCAGGTCGAGCGAACGGCGCTCGATCGTCGACTCGTTCGCGAACGTCCATGCCGTGCCACCGACGACACCGCCGATACCCGAGGCCTCGGAGGAGGACAGGAACGCGGCGACCGCAGCACCGTTCTTCACCGGGGTCCAGGCCGCGGCGTCGAGCTCGTCCTCGGTCGCGCCGGACTTCGGCACCTTCACGACCCGGTCCGCCGGGACGCCGGCCTTGACCACCGAGGCGAGGAAGTTCTCCGACGTCGCGTGTGACTGGCCGACGACCCCCACACGCCAGCCATGCTCGCGGACGAGCCGGGCGACGACGTTCGAGCCGACGTAGGTCTTGCCCGTGCCGGGAGGGCCCTGGATCGCCAGGTACGACCGGTCGAGGCCGAGCAGGGTCGACACGACGGCCGACACCGTGTCGTCGCCCTGCACCGGGACGATCGGGCCACGCGGGGGCACCCGACGCAGCAGGTCGAGCGCCGGGTCGGGCAGCATCGCCGGCAGCTCGTCGAGCACGGCCTGACCCCACCAGGCGATCGCCTCGGGCTGGGGCTTCGCGCGGGGCGGTGCCGACGGGGCGAGGGCCACCGGGAACTCGTGGTGCGGTTCGCCACCGACGGGCAGGCCCTCCTTCAGCAGGACCTCGACGGCATCGCCGTTGTCCCAGACGTCCACGATCACGGCGCGCGACGACGCGCCCTTCGACCCGGGGCCCGGTGAGGCGACCGATGGCGGAAGCGGGTCGTCGTAGACCAGGTGGGGCGTGCCTCCAGGCCGGAGCCGCGAGCCGGGCGCGAGCGTCCCCGACAACCGGAGTTCCCGCGACTGTGAGCGGGCACGCGGCAGCGTGTCCCAGTCACGCTCGACGGACGCACGCTCCACGACCAGGACGTCGCGGGTGTCGGCCCAGTCGTCGACCGGGTTCCGCAGGCGGTCGAAGTGGTCCTGCCAGAAGGTCTTGGCCTCGCGGCGGTGGTAGTCGATCGCGGCTGCGGCGAGCGCCAGCGCGGTCTGGTCAGGGGTGCGGTCGAGGGCGTCGACGTCCTCGAGCTGCGCGGCCAGGGCGACGGACACCGGGTTCGGCTCGCGCTCGACCGGGATCGGCGGGACCTCGAGCTCGAGCGCGGGGTCGGCCGCATCGGGGTCGTCGGTGCGCAGCGAGCGGAGCCAGTCGCGCAGGCGCAGGGTCGAACGGCAGTCGTAGGCGTTGTAGTCGGCGACCTGGTCGAGCATCCGCTGCCCTTCGGCGGCGTCGCCGTTCCGGAGTTCCTCGATCGCGTCGACGTAGGCGGTGATGCTGTCCGCGGCGTTCGTGACGTCGCTCTCGCGCAGGTCCGAGCCCATGTACAGCGGTTCGAGCTTCTTGATCGAGTAGCTGTGGCTGCCGACGACCAGGGCCTTGCGGACGATCGGGTACAGGTCGACCAGGACGCCGGCGCGCAGCAGGTCGTCGACGGCCTCTTCACCCACCCCGTGCCGGGCGGCGAGCGACAGCAGGTGCGTCCGCTCGTAGGCCGCGTAGTGGTAGATGTGCATCCCCGGGTACTGCTGCCGCCGGGCCTCGATGAACGCGAGGAACTGCTCCAGCGCAACTCGTTCGTCGCGGAGGGTGTGCGCCCAGAACGCGGTGAACTCAGCGCGGTCGTCGACCAGGCCGAACAGGTAGTCGAGGCCCCAGTGCACGCCGTCCTCGGTGTGCAGCGGGTCGCCCTCGAAGTCGAAGAACACGTCGCCCGGGTCGGGCGCCGGGATCGCGTCGAGCGCACGGGCGTCGAGGACCTCGAAGCGCGGCTTCACGGGCTGGCCCGGCCCGTCGGCGCCCGCCCGTCGGGCGTCTTCCGATTCGATCTGGAGGCTCGCCTGATGTACCAGCCGATCCTGCGTCGCGAGGGACAAGCCCGGCACTGCCCGGGTGCGGACCGCCAGGTCGTCGATCGTCCGCACCTCGTGCTTGATCAGCTTCGCCCGCTGGTCGAGGCGCATGCCCGCGACGAGGACGAGGTCGCGGTGCTCGGCCACCTGGGTCGAACAGATCGCACAGCGCCCGCAGCTGGAGTACCGCGGGTCACCCCACTGCAGCGACTCGTCGGCGGCGATGCGCTCGGCGATGACCCGCTGCAGTTCGGCGCGCTGTGTGCGGTACACCGGCGCGATGTCGGCGAGGTCGTGCGTCGTGGTCGTCCGGTCGCCGAGCACCAGGTGCACCTGCTGCCCGGTGGGGATGCCGTGCGCCTGCATCTGCTCGGCGTACGCGGCGAGCTGCAGCAGGGCGCTGATCTTGGCGTGCCGGGCGAGCTTGGTGTCGTAGACCTCGTACTCGCCGCGGTCGTTGCGGATGATGAAGTCCGCGAAGCCGATGAACCCGGGGGCGTCTGCCGTCGGCGCTGTGTGGAACGTCGGCTGGTAGAGCACGTCGGCACCGTCGGCGAAGGCCTGTCGTGCTTCGGCTGCGGCGCGTACGTAGTCCGGCGGGGCGGGGCGGTCGAACTCGACGACGTCGCGGGTCTGCTTGAGGATGTCGAGGTAGTCGAGCTCGTGCTGGTCCCCCAGCCGTGCGGTGCGCTCGAGCATGTCGTCGTGCACATCGGGCAGGGCTTCCCCGCGACCGAGCTTGGCGTCGAGGCGGCGCAGGAATGCCCACTCGCAGGCCGACCACGTGCTCAGGTCGCTCGGGCTGAGCAGCACGTGCCCGTCGACGCCGATCTGCATGCGCTCCCCCGTCTCTATGGTGCGCTGAAAGCCTAGGGGTGGGCGCCGACGTTCACCCTTCCCCCTTGCCCGGCAACCGATCATCTGACATGTTGGTGTGCATCTTCGGTCCGGAGGTCGCTCAGCGGAGGCAGCATGATCATCGAGCACGCCGTCGTCCCGAAACGGTCCGCGCCGCGGTGCAAGACGCACTCTCGTATCGAATCGCGTCGCCCGAATGGGTGCCTGTTGCGAGCACGCCTCACCCGCGAGACTGGCTCGTGGCTGATCAGGGACGGGGACCCGGCTGGCCATCGAGCTGTTCGCCCCGTGGAGGGACTTTCAGCATGAGCGTCGCGGGCGCATCGGCCGGAGCACGAGCACGGCACTTGTTGGCCGAAGCGGCTGCCGATCCGCCCGGCGCGCTTGCACTCCGAGCAGAGGCTGCCCGCTTTGCGGTGGCGGAACGCACGGAGGCACAGACCCTGCAACTCCTCTCGGACTTGACCGCCGACGGTTTCCACTTCCTGACTGATCGACGTTGGCCCGGTTCGAAGAACGCTCAGGTCGACCTCATCCTGGTCGGTCGTGCCGGCGTCTTCATCGTCGACACCAAGGCCTGGCGGGAGTTCTCGATCGAGAACGGTCGGCCACACCGCGGCGATGAAGACGTGGCTGACACCTTCGACTCACTCGGCTCGCTTCTCGACGGGGCTCAGGAGGCGTTTGCCGAGGTCGGCCTTCCTCCGAGCGAGGTGCACTGCATCGCGGCGATGACCCTCCAGCCGACAATTACCGCGCAGGTCGGCGTCATCGAGGTCATCGGTGTCGATCGACTGGTGGACAAAATCCGCCGGCGCGGCGCGCGGCTCACGCCGGCCGACGCAGAACGAGTCGCTGCCGTCGCACGCGATTACTTCGCGCTCCTTCCGAGCCCGGACCCCACTCCCTCGGCGCTCCTCATCGAACAACGACCAGAACAAGCTCCACTCTTCGACCTCGCGACGTTCCACCAAGGACTCCTTCACCTGGACGATGCACCCATCGAGACGTGGATGTCGTACCTCGATCCGGCTCAAGCACGGATCGCCCGGCGGAGCTTCAACGGACCTGCGCGGATCCGCGGCGCGGCAGGGACGGGCAAGACAGTCGTCGGCTTGCACCGCACCGCCCACCTCGCGCGCCGGAGCCGGAAGAGGGTCCTGGTCACGACCTACGTCAGAACGTTCCCGGCCGTGCTCGAATCTCTCCTGCGGCGGCTCGAACCGGCACACGCAGCGAAGGTCGAGTTCGCGGGAGTCCACGCATTCGCGCACGGGATCCTGACCGAGCGCAAGGTCCCGTTCCGGGTCGATCAGGGCCTCGTCAACAGCGCTTGGTGGCGCGCCTGGCGAGATCTTCCAGAGTCCCATCCCCTCCGGAGTTCCAAGTTCTCCGTCGACTACTGGCGCGACGAGGTCGACCACGTGATCAAGGGTCGCGGACTGCTCGACTTCGACCAGTACGCAACCGTCGCCAGGGTCGGCCGCAAGTACCGGCTGCCGGTCGAACTCAGGCAGCACGTCTGGGGGCTCGCGGAGGCGTACGACCGAAACCTGCGAAGCCTTCGGGTCATGGACTGGGCCGACCTCATCCGAACAGCACGAGATGAGCTTCTCGAGCGGCCGCTCGACCGGTACGACGCTGTCCTGATCGATGAAGCGCAGGACCTGACATCCCTCTCCGTCGGCATGCTGCACGCCCTTGTCGGTGATCGTCAGGACGGCCTCACCCTCATCGGCGACGGGCAACAGTCCATCTACCCCGGCGGCTACACGCTCAGTGAGGTCGGGATCTCGTTGGCGGGCCGCGGCGTCGTCCTCGACGTCAATCACCGGAACACACGAGAGATTGCGGAGTTCGCGCGCCGCTTGGTCGCCGACGACATCGTCACCGACATCGAGGGTACAGACGCTCCCGGGGACACCGTGGCGGCGATCACCCGGTCGGGGCCAAAGCCGGTGCTCCACCGGTCGTCGGACCACCGTGAGCTCGACCGGCTCCTGCTCGAGGCGCTCCGTGCAGCGATCGATCGTGGTCGGGCGCGCACCGGCGACATCGGCATCCTGACACCGAGCAACGCCAGCGCCGATCGGCTCCTCAAGATGCTTCGCCGCGACAAACTCGCCGCGATTTCCGTCGAGTCCTACCGCGGGCAGACCTCAGATGCGATCAAGGTCGGCACGATCAAACGCGCGAAGGGCTTGGAGTTCAAGCACGTGTTCCTCACCGACATCCCCTCGGCGCTGCTGGTCGACCCTCCCGAGGACGCCCCGGACAGCGCGCTCGAACGACGGCGCCTCGATCTCCGGGAGCTCTACGTCGGGATGACCAGGGCACGTGATGAGTTGTGGGTCGGCGTCAGCAACTGAACGCCTTCCCGGCGACGTTCACTCGTGTGATGACGGTCGCTGCACGAACCGCGGCCCGTCGTACCCGTCACGTGTCACGTGTGCTGTGAAGTCGGCGAGCGTGCGAACCCAGTGCCCGCGTTCGCCATAGAGCGCCTGGTACACGACCACGGGCTCCTCGGTCTCGACGTCCCGGGCGACGAGCAGCACCTCGTAGTCGTTGCCCTTGAAGTGTCGGTAGCGGCCCGCGGTCACGTCGTCAGTCACGCGACCGAGGGTACGGCCCGAGCGGTCGGACCATGACCACGCGTTCTGCTTGACTGAGCAGCACGGGGAACGAGCACCACGGGGGAACCACATGACCGCACTGAGCACTCGAGAGCGGGACCGTCGCGCACAGCGCGTCTTCTTCGTCGTGATGGCGGTCGTCATGGCGGTCGCGGACGTCTGGCTGCACTTCCACGCCGGCGCCATCCGTCCCTCGGCCTTCTGGGTCCCAACCGTCGTCGGACTCGTGTACGGCGCGGTGGTGTGGCCGCTCGGCCTGCGTCAGGAGTCGAGGTGGTGGCCGAACCTGGTCGGGGCGGGGTTCCTCGGTGGATTCCTCGTCCTCATCGCGACGAAGACGTTCTCGCCGTACGCCTGGTTCCTCGCGGTCGTGATCGGGTCGTTGCTGTTCCAGGCCGCCCTCCCGCGGAAACGACCCGCGGCGCGGGTCGCCGCCAGGCTCCCCCTGACCGAGGTGCAACCGTGGACCGGGTCGGGAGTCACGGCCACGGTGGTCGAGCATCCGTTCGGCAAGAGCCGGACGAAGCCAGCCGTCGCCCTCACCACGCAGGACGGGGCCACCGCGTTCCTGGTGATGGAGCTCGCCTCGTTCTTCGACGGTGAATCGGCGATCGCAGAATCGACGAACGGCGAACAGCTGACCTTCCTCACCAGGAAGGGCGTCGCGGCGAAGTCGTCCGTCCTCGACGACGCGACGCCGGGGATCGCCGACGGCATGCTTTTCCTGCACTCGGCGAAGGACGAGTCGCGGCCTTCCGCCGTCTTCAGCAACGACGACGCCGCCGCGTTCGAGCAGTGGGTCCGCACGCTCCCCGAGGGCTGAGCACCCGCCAAGCCCGGCGAGACGCGCACACCTCGCGGTCACATCCGGTCACGTTCGACAGCAGTTCGTCAGCCGGGCGTATCGTCGCCGTGTGAACGTCGGAACCGCAGTGGCCGTGCTCGTGGGGGTCCTCGCGCTCGCGACGGTCCTCGGTCTCCTGCTCCGCCACCGGACCGGACGAGCCCGACCGGTGGGCACCGCCACGTCGTCGAGGCAGGACGCAGATGGCCTCGCGCTCGACAACGACTACGGCGCGGCCGCGACCCTCGTCCAGTTCTCGACGCCGACGTGTGCTCGTTGCCCGGCCACGCGCCGGCTGCTCGCCGCCGTCGCCGGTCAACACGAGGGCGTTCGCCGCATCGAGATCGACCTCGCGGAGCGACCCGAACTCGCGAGCCGCTTCGAAGTCCTGCAGACCCCGACGGTCCTGCTGCTCGACGCCGACCGCTCGGTCCACACCCGCTTCGGAGGCCCACCCCGCCCACCCGAGCTCGCCGCAGCCCTCGCCACTGTCCTGACCGCAGGAACCGCGGGCACCACCGGCACCGCAGACACGACCGGCACCCAGGAGTCCCGATGACCACCACGAACGACCCCACACGCGGCATCGACCCGCGCTCCCCACGCTTCGGCGCCGCCATCACCACGGTGCTCCTCGCCGCGACGATCGTCCTCACGCTGATCCCCGAGACGTGGGTCGCCGGCATCGTGCTGCTCGCGGTCATCGTCGTGCTGTTCGCCGTCGGAGGCATCGCCGGCATCCGCCGCCACCCCTACGGCGCACTCTTCCGACGAGCCGTCCGCCCACGCCTCGCCCCGCCCGCCGAACTCGAGGCCCCGGAACCCCCGACCTTCGCTCAGCAGGTCGGCCTGTTCGTGACCGCGGTCTCGGTGCTCCTCGCACTGCTCGGCGTGCCGTACGCCGCTCCGATCGGTGCCGCAGTCGCCCTGGTCGCCGCGTTCCTCAACGCTGTCTTCGACGTGTGCATCGGCTGCCTGCTCTACGTGTGGCTGGTCCGGGCGGGCGTCTTCCGTCCGCGGCGCGGCGTCGCCTGACGGCGTCCGGCCTGGAGGCCCGCCCCACCTCGACCGCACCGCCAGCGTCCGACAGGTGCTCGGCTCCAGAACACGGCTCTGCCCCGCCCCGTAGGGTGAGCGAGTGGGGGAAGACGAACGAATCATCCGGCGCGCGTGGCGTCGCACCGCCCTGGTCGTGTCGATCGCCGCGGTCGCGGGGGCAGTAGCCGGTTGGGCAACCTCGCGGGACGAGGACGGTTGGACCGTCGCCCTGGCGATCTGCACGTGCGTCGCCGTGCTCGTAGGCTTGGCCGGGATGCTCTCGTTGCTCCCAGCCACGGCACGCGCGTCGTCGATCATCACGCAGGCGACCGAGGACCTGACGAGAGACCGTCGCAAGATCATCAAGGGAGCCATCCGCTCGGGCGTTCCGCTCGCGGACGACGCAGGCCCGGAACTGCAGCACCGTGCGCTCACCCTCGCCCGCGCGACCGCCGCGTTCAACGGGCTGATCCTCGTCGAGAACCTCCTGCTGTTCGCAGGAGCCGCAGCTCCCCAGTTCGCCCGGGTCGTCACCGGCGATGGCAATGCGATCATCAGCCGGATCTTCCTCGCGCTCTTCGTCATCGAAATGGTGTTCGTCGTGCCGTTGCTGGTCGTCCGAGGCCGCCGAGCGCGGCGCTACGCGGATGCCGCCACTGCCGACAACGATCGCCGCACCGACACTCCGGTCTCCGTCGTATGACCACCGCAACGGAGATGCACTCGACACCGGAGGTGATCGCCCGCCGAGCCTGGCGCAGGACGGCTTGGATCATCCTGGCCGGCGGAATCGTCGGCCTGATGGTGGGCGTCGTGGTCGTCATCCTGCTCGGAGACGCGCGCCGAGGCCCGGGATGGCCCCTCGTGGTGATCGGGTGCACGGTGGCGGCCGGAGGACTCGCGGGGGCGTTCTCGCTCGTCGCCACCACACTCCGGCTGACTCCGCAGATGCAGGCGCCCCTCGAAGGGCTCTCGCGCTTCGGCCGGAAGACCCTCGCGCAGGCGATCGCGAAGCAAGCCCCGATCGAACCGGCCGATTCTGACCTCGCACAACGGGCGTTCGACCTCGCCCGTCTCCGCGCCGCTTACCAGCCGATCGCCCTCGGTCAGTTCCTGCTGCTCTGCCTCGGCGTCGTTGGTCCGCAGCTCCCGAACCTCGTCGGCGACGACCCCTTCTCTGCCGTCTTCAGTCGGATCCTCTGCGGCACGCTCCTCGTTGCGGCCGTCGTCTTCACGCCACTCTTCCTCCACCGGTCCCGAAGCTGCCGGCGCTACGTGCAGGCGGCCACCGAAGCAGCCGCCCGCCAGCGCTGACTCAGTAGGCCTGCCGCACCTCGTAGTCCTGAGGTGATCCTCCACCCTGTACGGTGAAACACCAGTACGAGGTTTCAAGGGGTCGCAGTGGGCATACAGATCGACGAACTGACTTTCGGGTACCGGCGGGACCACACGGTGCTCTCCGGGTTGTCGACGGTGTTCCCGACCGGAGCGAGCGTCCTGCTCGGGCCGAACGGCGCTGGCAAGTCGACCCTGCTCGGGCTCGTCGCCGACACGCTCCGCCCCCGCGCCGGGACGATCAGCATCGAGGGACTGGGGGAACCGGGGACGCGCGGAGACCACCGACTGTACCGCCGCGGGGTCGCATGGCTTCCGCAGCGGAGCGGCGCCTTCCCCGGCTTGACCGCACGGGAGCACGTCGCATACTGCGGTTGGCTGAAGGGCCTGTCGCGCGCCGACGCCTGGGATGGATCGACGGCCGCCCTGACCGCCGTCGATCTCGCCACCCGAGCCGACGCACGAGCGTCCTCGTTGTCGGGCGGCCAGATCCGGCGGCTCGGCGTTGCCGGCGCGCTGGTGTCCGGCGCGCAGTGGATCCTGCTTGACGAACCGACGGCCGGACTCGATCCGGCACAGCGCGCGCGGTTCGCTCGGGTGATCCAGAACCTGCCGACGGAAGTGTCCGTCGTCGTCTCGACGCACCAGACCGAGGACGTCGCCGCGACCTACGACCACGTGACCGTCCTCGTCGACGGCCGGGTGCCGTTCGCTGGTTCGGTCGCGTCGTTCACCGAGCCGTTCGCAGACCTCTCGCCCGCCGAGGCGATCACCGCTTCGTACGCGCGGTTCACGAGTGAGGACGACTGATGCGCCCGATCATCCCGTGGCGCAGCCGAGCCGCAGTGTGGCTCCTCATTCCAGGGCTGCTCGGCGTCGTCGCGTACAGCGTGCAGTTCGCAGATGAGACGACCGTCGCCGGCTACTGGCCCGCCGCGATGGCCGGCTCCGCGATCTACCTGGTGTTCTCGTGCGGAGTGGCGGCCACGGCCGGCGCCTGGGAAGGGAAGCGCTTCCGAGCTGCGGCGCCGGTGATCGAGTCCAGCAGCCGATCCAGCACAGCAGTCGTCACCGATCACCTGTGGACACCACTGGCCGCCGGGCTGTTGCTCCAGCTCGTCGCGGTCGCACTCATGAGTCGGGACACCTGGGGCGCTCCCGGTGGCCCGTCGCCCCTCGTCGGCCTGGCATTCGCGGGAATCCTGTTCCTCCACAGCTGCGTCGGATTCGCACTGGGGCGGTGGCTCCCGCCGGTGGTGTCCATCCCGCTGAGCCTGCTCGTCTCCTACAGCTGGCTCGGCTTCACCTGGTCCGTGGACTACTTCCCGCTCCGGTACCTCGCCGGTCTGGTGATGGCGGACTGCTGCTCGGTCGAGACCGCGCTCGACATCCGGGCTCCGGTCATCGCGACGGCGTTCAGTCTGCTCGCGGGGTGCAGTCTGCTCGTCATCGCGGTCGCCCGACGCTCGAGTGGTGACCGTGCGCGCCGGTTCGGACTCCAGATCGGCGCGAGCGCGTTCGTCGTGATCACCCTCATCGCGCTGACCGCCGGCTCCGGCCTCGGCGCGGCACCGATCGTCGACCGCCCGCAAGCGCAAGCGATCTGCAGCGGCGCGGCGCCGACGATCTGCCTCTTCCCGGAGCAACGCGCCACCGACGACTCGCAGTCGGTGATCCGGAAGGCCGTGGAGAACCTCGGCCGCTCGGGCATCACGGTGCCGTCGACCATCCGCGCGAGCAACGCGCCGTCGACGCTCGACGTCCTGAACATGATCGTCCAGGTCCGGATGACCGACGCCGACCTGCTCCACAGCATCACCACCTCCTTGCTCGGCGATGCCGAGGTGGCGTACTGCGGCACCGAGGAGGACGACGCCGAACGCCTCAACGATGCCGCTGTCGCCAACCGATGGCTCATCGACGTCGCCGCCGAGGGCATCGTGAACGCCGACCACGTGGAACCCGCCCTCGAGCTGGATGACCCCGACGTTCTGCGAGCCCTCCGTCGTGCTCCGGACCCCGCTCAGGCCGCGTGGGTCACCGCGACGGTCGACCGGCTGACGGATTGCTCGGTCGGCCACATCACGGTGCCGTCCTCGTGATCTGGTGGCTGCGTGTCCACCGCACCCTGCCGTTGCTCGGACTCACGACCGCCCTGACGGTGCTCTCGATCGCGCTCGGCCCGATCGGCATGCTCTTCCCCTCGTTCGGCGGCGGCGCACCGTTCGCACTGATCCCCGTCGCGGCCGTGCTCCCGCTTGTGATCGCCATCGCGACGAGCGCTTCGATCACCCGCGCACCGTTCCCCGCGCCCACTCGGCGGACGGACCTGCTCGAGCTGGCCGCCGTCATCGCGGTGGTCGCGCTGGTGACAGCCACCGCGAGCATCGGCCTCGCGGTCGGCGCCGAACCCGAGGCCGCGGTCGCGACCGCCCGGAACACGATCGCGTTCTGCGCACTCGCACTGGTCAGCCGAGCGGTACTCGGCGACCGGTACCAGTCGGTGCCGGGCGTGCTCTACCTGTTCGTCGCAGCGCTGTTCGGTCGGGGGACCCCGGACCAACCAGCCGGATGGGCCGGAGTCGTGTCGACGAACACCGACCCGGCGTCGTGGGCGTTCGTCCTCCCCCTGGTGATCGCCGCCACCGTCAGTCCGCTGGCACACAGGTCGGGCAGAACGACGTAACACGCAATTTACTTTCCGCACTGGCGCTAACCTGCGAAAGACGCTTTCATGGCGGGATGACGATCACCGAGCGGCCCGAGCGATCCGAGCGATCCGAGCGCGCCGACGCCTTCGCCCTCGTCCGCACCCAGTCGGCGAGCATGCCGTCGAGCATGCGCGCCATCGCCGACGCCGTCCTCGAGGACCCGGCAGCCGCGGCCACCACCAACGCCACCGACCTCGCCGGCCGAGCCGGGGTCTCCCCCGCCACGGTCTCCCGCTTCGCCCAGCACCTGGGTTTCGCGAACTTCGCCGCCCTGCAGCGCAGCATGACCCGGGCCGTCGAACGCGGGATCCACGAGCGTGAGTCCACCGAGATCCACGCCGGGGTCGCGGTCGACGACGACGTCGCCACCGTCATCGCGAAGGTCACCGAGGACGTCCGCGCGGTGATGGCCGACACCCGCGCCGCACTCGACCCGCACGCGCTCGACGAATCAGCACGAAAGCTAGCCGACGCCCGCCGCGTCGTCCTGTACGGCGTCGGCGCGAGCGGCATCGTCGCCCGAGATCTGCACCTCAAGCTCGAACGCATCGGCATCGTGAGCTCGATCGCCGATGACCCGCACAACGCCCTGACCCTGGCGAGCGTGATCGGCGAGCACGACGTCCTGGTGCTCGTCAGCCACTCGGGCTCCACCGTCGAGACCCTCGAGGTCGCCCACGCCGCCCGAGCCCAACACGCCACGATCGTCGCGATCACCGGCCACGCCTCCGCCCCGCTCGCCACCACCGCCGACCACGTCCTGCTCGGTGTCGCCGGTGCCGAGAGTGCCCTGCGCCCCGCCGCCATGGGCAGCCGGATGAGCCAGCTCGCCATCGTCGACACCCTGTTCATCGTCGTCGCGCAGCGCACCGACGAACGCTCCCAGCCGCTCCTCGCCCGCAGCCGCGACGCCGTCCGCACCCACCACCGGAACTGAGCACCACCATGAACCAGACGCACGAAACCCACGACGCCCTCCGCGACGAACTCGCAGCTCTCACCACCGAGGCGACCGACCACTCGCTGGACGACATCGACACGATCTCCACGCTGGAAGCTGCCCAGCGCATGAACGCCGGAGACCGCAGCGTGCCTGCGGCACTGGAGCCGTGCCTCCCGGCCATCGCCCTGGCGGCGGACTCGATCGCCGCAGCGTTCGCGCGTGGTGGCCGACTCGTCTACGTCGGCGCCGGCACGCCGGGCCGGCTCGGCGTCCTCGACGCCAGCGAGTGCCCGCCCACCTTCGGTACCGACCCGAGTCAGGTGGTCGGCGTGATCGCCGGCGGCGACCCCGCCCTGACCACCGCGGTGGAGGGCGCGGAGGACGACGAAGCAGCCGCCGTCCGCGACCTCGACGCGCTCGGCCTGACAGCCGATGACGTGGTCGTCGGGATCAGCGCGTCCGGCAGGACGCCCTACGTCATCGCAGCCATCCTGGAGGCCCGGCGCCGGTCCGCCCTGTCGGTCTCCGTCGCGTGCAACCCCGACTCGGCCGCGGGGCGGGAAGCCGACCTCGCCATCGACGTCGTCGTCGGCCCCGAGTTCATCGCCGGGTCGACCCGCCTGAAGGCGGGCACCGCGCAGAAGCTCGTCCTGAACATGCTCACCACGCTCGCGATGGTGCGCAGCCACAAGACGTACGGCAACCGCATGGTCGACGTGCGGGCGACGAACGCGAAGCTCGTCGCGCGGGCGTTCTCGCTCGTGCAGGACGTCACGGGCGCTCCCCCCGTCGAGGTCCAGGCGGCGCTCGATGCCTCGGACGGCGAGGTGAAGACCGCCATCGCCGTGATCCTGACCGGCGCCTCGGCTGCTTCGGCCCGTGAGCGCCTCGATGCTGCTGCTGGCTCGTTGCGCGCCGTGCTGTAGACCCCGTTCCCCCGTTCGTTTCCTTTCCCCCGAGGAGCACAGCAATGCCCGATGCACAGCAACTCGCCCAGCAGATCCTCGACGCCGTCGGCGGTTCCGCGAACATCGTTGACGTCGAGAACTGCATGACCCGCCTGCGGGTCGAGGTCGTGTCCGACTCCTCCGTCGCGCTCGAGAACCTCAAGGCCACCGACGGCGTCATGGCCGCCATCGCGGCCGGCTCGAACCTGCAGATCGTGCTCGGCCCGGGTCTCGTCGACCGCGTGGCCGACGGCCTGGAGGCCCTGCGCGCGGCCGCCCCGCCGGCTGCGGCTGGCGGGCCTGGTGCGTCGCCCGAGGAGCTCGCTGCTCGCGGTGCGTCCATCAAGGCGACCGCGCGGTCCCGTTCCGACGGCCGCACCATGCGCGCGATCCGGAAGATCTCCGCGATCTTCATCCCGCTCATCCCCGCGCTGATCGCCTGCGGGCTGATCGCCGGGATCAACGGCATCCTGACGAACCTGGGGTGGGTGCCTGCGTTGACGCCGTTCCTCGGGGTGCTCTCGTCCGGCTTCTTGTCCCTGCTCGCCGTGTTCGTCGGGATGAACGCCGCGAAGGAGTTCGGCGGCACGCCCATCCTCGGCGGTGCGGTCGGCGGCATCATCGTCGCGGCCGGCGTCGCGAACGTCACCGTGTTCGGCGAGACCCTGGCCCCCGGGCAGGGCGGTGTGCTCGGCGCGTTGGCCGGCGGCATCCTCGCCGCCTACGTCGAGCGGTTCATGCGCCGGGTCACGCCGGACGTCATCGCGCTCATCGTGGTGCCGACCGTGACCGTCCTCGTCGCCGGTTCGATCACCGTCGGCGTGCTCATGTCCGTCGCCGGGGTCGTCTCCGTCGCGATCGGCACCGCTGCGACCTGGCTGCTCGCGAACGGTGGGGCCTTCGCCGGCTTCGTGCTCGGAGGCCTGTTCCTGCCCCTCGTCATGACCGGCATGCACCAGGGACTCATCCCGATCCACACCACCCTGATCGACCAGACCGGGTGGACCGTGCTGTTGCCCGTCCTGGCGATGGGTGGTGCCGGGCAGATCGGTGCGTGCATCGCGCTGTGGGTGCGGTTCCGGTCGAACGCCTCGCTCGTGCGGACCATTCGGGGTGCGCTGCCGGCCGGGTTCCTCGGTGTCGGCGAGCCCCTGATCTACGGCGTGACGCTCCCCCTGGGTCGGCCGTTCATCACCGCGTGCATCGGTGGGGCGTTCGGTGGCGGGGTCGTGGGACTGTTCGACCAGCTCGGGCACTCCGTCGGGGCGATCGCCATCGGGGCCTCGGACCTGTCGCTCATCCCGCTGCTGAACGGCTCATCCGGGTACGGGTGGGCACTGCTCGGATACGGGTCGGGGCTCATCGTGGCGTACGTCGTGGGATTCGTGGCGACGCTGTTGTTCGGGGTGTCGGACTCGGTGCGGGCGGACCTCGAGGCGCAGTCGTCTGCGCCGTCCGGCAACCCCGTCGCTCCGGACGCGCAGCTCGATGTGCCGGTCAAGCCGGCTGACTCCGCAGGAGCTTCGCACTGACGAGGCTGCACCCAGAGAACACCCAGCGCGTACGAAGTCGCTCGGCCTGACCTTTGCGGCAGCCGAAGCTGCACGTGCGACGCCTCCCGCATATCGTCCCGTGGGGCGCATGACTCTCCTACCCGTGCCCAAAGCACTGAGACCGAGATGCCACCGGGCACTGCGTCCTAAGGGCTGTCGATCGCCGCTATGTCGCGCCCAACACCGCCTGGCTACTTACTGACCCGCCGTTGAGCTTTCTGCGGACGATTCGGGTGGCACGGCGCGAGTCCGCTCTGGTTGTTCTCCCTTCGAGATCGCGGGATCGGCGCAGTAGCGCCAAGTGGAACAAGGTCATCCATCGCGCGCGTGACGACGGAGCCAGCCTCCCTAGCCCACTCCGCGGTTCTATCGCAGACGCCTCTCGGATCGCAGACAGTTCGAGTGGTCCAAAGCACCGTGGCTTCGGCCTCGGAGAACCGCGGCGTTACGACATCATCGATCTGCGCGGACCGTGCGCCGGTGCCGCAGCACCCAGCAGGCCCGCACCGCGCGGGAGGGTCAGACGCGTTCACGCTCGCGCCTCCCAACTGATGACACGTGCGCCTACGGCTGATCGATGGCTGTAGAACCCCGCCCCCGAACCACGGGCCTGTGAGGTCGATCGGCGTGAAGCACACGTCAGAGAAATGAGCACCCGGGGCCAGCGGATGCGGAGTCGAATCGGTACCCACGCGCTGCCCAGGACGTCTTCCAAGATCACCGGCAGGACAACGACAGTCTCCCAGCAACTGGCGCACTCAACAGATCCATCATCTAAGCGGGTCTACAGAAACCGAAACCTGATTGACCCTCAAACCCTCACCGACCTTGCCGCTCGAACGTCGGACCGGCCCCGTAGACTTGCGCGGTGCCCGCAACAGAGACGACCAAGCGCCATTTAGGCGTCTTCTCACCTAATCGACTAGCGCCGATACACCGCTGGTACCCCTTCGTCGAAGGCTACAGTCGACAGCTGATTGAGCGATCTTTGCTGGGGGCAGCTGGGTCCGAAGTTGTCATGGACCCGTTTGCAGGGAGCGGAACAACGCTGCTCGCGGCCGCCGAAGCAGGGCATTCTGCGTTCTACGCCGAGGCAAACCCCTTCATGGCCTGGGTAACAACCGTCAAAACCACGCTGACTCAACCAATTCTCGGAGACTCAGACGGCATCGAGCTATTGCGAGAGTTTGCACACGAAGTTCGCTCACGCACACGGAAGCAAAAGCATGCCGATTCGGCAATTAGCAAAATCAATGAGTTGCGAGATTATTTCCCATCGTCAAATATGTCGGCAATCGAAGCAACAAAGGAACGAATCAGCGATGCCCTCCCGGAACATCTCCAATCACACGCCCTGCTTGCGATTGCCGCTGCCCTAGTTCCGTCGAGCAACATGATTCGCCGAACAGACCTCCGCAGGCGAACAATAAGGGACCCAAAGCCAGCTGATTTCCGCGCTACGTTTGCATCCAAGCTTGTGCAAATAGCGGAGGACCTTGAGGTAGACGATCCTGGCACCTTCGGCGAGGTGAGACGCGTTTCGAACGATGCCCGCATGTACGAGACCCCTGTCCCCATCGACCGATTCATCACCAGCCCGCCGTACCTGAACGGAACAAATTACGGCAGGAATACAAAATTGGAATTGCTTACTCTCGGATTCATATCGTCGGAGGCAGATCTTTCCCCCCTGCGCCGCCGAGAGATTACCGCAGGTATAAACAATGTAACTCGAAACGAGGTCGGCGATGTGCCCGAAGCCGCGCGCTCGAGCTACGATGCACTCGTCGACACCACGTATGATCATCGGATTCCGATCATGGTCGCCGCCTACTTCCGAGACATGGAACGGGTGTTGCAGTCGATGCGAGCAAATGCGAGGCCTGGAGCGTCACTCGTGTTCGACATCGGAGACAGTCGATACTCTGGCGTTACGATTCCCGTTCACACGATAATCGCAATGATTGGATCTCAACTCGGTTGGGAGTTGACTTCCGAGGAACAGTTGCGCGCCCGGCGCTCATTCGACGGGACCCCACTCAAGCAGGTGATTTTGAACTTTGTTGCGCACTGATCAGCAAATCAGGGAAGCGGCGGCACGCTTTATCGCGACCCTTCCGCACCAGCAAACGCCCTTCAGCAAACGCAACTGGGGCACACCGCTTCACTCGCTCTGTAGTTATCGAGGAAAACTCAAGCCGTCGATTGCTCACTTCTTAATCCGAGAGTTTACCGACAGAGACCAAGTTGTCCTTGATCCCTTCTCGGGGGTAGGTACAATCCCCCTGGAAGCGAGACTGCAAGGCAGAAACGCGATCGCCAGCGACCTTAGCCCTTTAGCCTACATCGTCTCTTTTGCTAAGGTCGCAAACCTCACCCAGTCAGCCGTCGACGCCAGCATGAGAAGGTTAAGCGAGAGTCTTTCTGATCTCGTAGCACCGGAGATCCCTGACGGTTTTGGCCTCAACGGCCCGGTGTCGTCATACTTTCATGAGGACACGTTGACAGAGATAGCAACCGCCCGGCATCATTTCCTCAGGCTCAGGAGCGACGATTCTCTCGTGGGCGCCGATGCGTTCGTAGAAGCCAATCTTCTTCACATCCTGCACGGAAATAGGCCGTATGCCCTTTCCCGGCGGTCCCACCCCCTAACCCCTTACAGTCCAAGCGGGCCGTTCGAATACAAAAGCGTGATGCAGCACCTATCTAAACGGATAGCGCGACTCGCCCCTCTGTCAATTGAACTCGGCAATAGCACGCCCGAAGGCCGGGCTATTCAGACTGACTTTCGTCGAATTGATATAGACGATAGCTCTGTAGACTGCGTAATCACGTCACCACCCTTCTCGGACAGCTTCCGGTTTTGGAGTACCAACTGGTTGCGTCTGTGGTTCGCTGGTTGGGAACCAGAGGACTTTCGCTCCGAACCTGGCGCTTACTTGGAATCAGAGCAGAAGGCTTCGTTTTCAGTTTACTCGACCTTCTTCTCAGCAATGGCGGATAAGTTGCGTCCCGGTGGCCTCATGATTCTTCACTTAGGAGCCGGGCCCAACCAGTCCATGGCAGACGCGATTGTGCCTTACATCTCGGAGCACTTCGACTCTGTCTACCTGGGAAGCGAATCAGTGCAAGGTGGCGAGACCCTTGGCCTCCGGGACCACGGCTCTACTCAAGCCCACAACTACCTATTCTTGATCAGACGGTAGCAAAAGTCGATCTGCCGCGACTTTCCAGTCTTGTGATATCGAGGGTACCGCGTCAAAAAAGTCATATTCTTCTGCTTGTAAGATCCTGTTTCGAAGAATTAGAACATTGACACGGTAGTGGGCGTGACGAGTCAGGAGCTCCTGAACCTTTGATCGGTCCTTGAGTGCATCGATTGCTGAAGGATTGAATCGGGGCGTTCCAGCGAGAAGGTCGAAATCGTATCCGGTCAGTACCGAAAGCTCACGAAGCTGTCGTTCTGTATATATCTCGGAGGGCCAGCGCGCTCCCTTCGCTCCATTATGGAAAGCGCAAAGCAACGTAGCATTTTGCGAAGTCATGGGCCAAAGGAATACGACTGGCAAAGTGTGATCGAATTGAGCCTGACCGTCGGCACCTACATCCGCGCCACACTGAAAGCATTTATTATCGAAGCGACGCCGTACGATATGCTGGTCGAAGTGAGTCGTACCGCCAAGTTCAACGAAGATTCGCCGGCGCTCGGCGGCCTCTCGATGCTGATCCGGGGTACGGGTTGGATTTTTTAGGCGGTTGTACTTAGTTTTACAGTCCCGGCATTCACCTTGTCGCCCGGTCCTGCGACTAGCATGCATCCCGAACGCATCGAACGGCTTCAACACGTTGCATAGGACGCAATATTTGTACTTTCCCGATTCGGCTACATAGTCGTCAATGGAAAGCTCAAACGTCCCTTCTTCGAGGTTTTGCCCGCTTTCAGTCAATGTCCAGTCGAATAGTTTCACGACGTCGCCCGTGCCGTACGTTCTGGCACAGCTACTACAAGAGAATGAGAACGCCTGGCTCAACAAATTGCTCGCGGGAATCACGATGAAATTACCACATTCCGGAGCGGGGCATTCGAATGCACGATACTCAACGTCCCCTTTCCCGCTCGACCTCGTTGACCTCTGTTGGTTGGTTTTCTCCACTCGAATTCTTGTCTCACGCCGAACCATATTCGTCTCCTTTGATCAGTTTGAATCGAAGCGATCGTGAAATCCGAGCTTCGATTGGTTCCTTCGGATTATACTCATCCAACACCGCGTTTCTCCGATGCCAGCGCGAAGGATGCCTCGTTTCGTGTGACATAGTCCAATAACCGATATGCCCAGCCCGAGTTGCCTCTTGGAGCGCAAACTCCATCTGCGCAAGATGCGCCCGCCGCTGATGACCGGAAAGAACACCAACCCCCCAGCCAACCATGAGCGCGTCAGAACTCCAAATGACGCGTGCTAGACCTACCCTCCCCGTCGCCCAGTCGCACGGAGTTAGCGTTCGTCCTGTCAGTTCCACCGCGCCGCGCGTCTCAACTTCGAGCAAATTACCGACCACAACCTCGGTCATCTGAAGGATCTCCCGAACGAGATCAAGCCGCTGCCGGGTAATGCCTCCAGCAGGTGTCGGGTTCAGGAGTAGAGCGCCGAGTCGCAAACACTTCCTCCGATCTTCAGACGCAAGCTAGCGCGTCCGCCTTCGTATATGCTTGACAATCTGATTGGCATCGGTCACCTCCTCTTGCTTTAAGGGCCCACTTCGATGTTGCAGGGTCAATCGGCTGGTACTCATCAACCATCTCAAGCCGGTCTGTCTATACTCGTTAGGTCAGGGCTCCGCGTTGCGTTCAACGATCATGCTAGTGGTGACACTCCTAGTCAACCTCGATCGGAATTAGAGCTCAGCTCCTTGCCCATTCAGAGCCTCCTCAGCGAATGCCCGGAAATCGCCCCCGGTAGAGCGCCGAGCTGGCAGAGCAAAGAGCTAAATTCGCTGTCTGTTTGTAGTCTCGCGTTCATGAGCGCGGTGCCCCCGATGAGCTGCAGACGACGCGTTACGGTCGATGTTCCGGCGTAGAGAAGCCAACCTTCGCGCAGGCCGAACCTCCGGCAGTACGCCGCCATCTGGTACAGATCAGCGTTCGGGTACTGCCCGTGCTTCTCGACCTTGTACTTCACGTCGATGCACGCCCGCACCTCCCCGTCGACGAGCCACACGAGGTCCGGCGCGATCTTCACCGTCTCCTCGACGTCGAGCGTCAATTGGTACTGCGACACCAGCACTCCCCCGTACGGTTTGAAAGCCTCGCGCAGGGCAGCCGACACGAAGTCCTCGAACACCGACCACATGTCGACGAGGAATCCCGACGCGACGACTGACCCGGCGCGCTGCTCGACGGACGACCCCGACAGCACGAGTGACGCCAGTGCCAGCGCCGACGAGTACCGCGCGTTTCGTCGATCCGGCCGGACGACCGGCACCGGCGCCCCGACCGGGATCACCGACACCCCATCGAGCACCCGCACGATCCGCCGCAGCGCCCCGAGCACATCGGCAGGCACACCCGGCAGTCGCAACAACCGCGTCGCTGCGGTCAGCAGTAACTGATTCTCGGCGATGTCCTCGACATAGTCGTCGAACGACACCTCGACCGGCAACGGCTGCCCACCCCGCCGGGTCAGCTGGTCCCCGATCCGCCACCGGCCACGCACGAGCGGCAGCGCGTCCTCGCGCGTGACGTACCCGCGGAGCGGTCCTCCGGCCAACGCCCGCGAGGCCTGCCGCACGAACGCGTGCGCCAACGCCGGCACGAGGTCATCGTCTTCCTCGAACCCGAAGTCGTCTTCGGCCCAGATCGCACTCCCGGCGCGGGCGTACCCCAGCATCGCGAACAGCCGCCGCACCGGCGTCTTCGGCTTCAGCCACACCGTGTGCCCGGCGATCCGGACGACGCCGACCTTCCGGACACCGCTCACACGGTACTCGTCCGCGCCGAGCGTCGGCGCGACCGTCGCGATGTTCGCCGACGCAAGACCGACCGCCACCGCGCGCGGCAGCCGGTGTACCACCGGCTGGTCTGCTTCCCGAAGCTCAATCGTCGACGGAAGCACCTTCGGCCCCGTCCGCAGCGTCGCGCGTCGCCCGACGACGCAGCGTTGCCAGGCCGTACCGCGCCTCCAGGTCAACGCCTTCGCCGTAGTGGTGCTCCGCCAGGAGCGGAAGGATCTCGTACCGCCACACGTCCTGCAGGCCGGTCCCGGCGAGATCGCGCATGAGGAACGACGGCCCGACCTTCGCGTCGTGGTCCTCGATCTGCGCGTTGAGTCGCGTCAGCAGGTCGGCGCGATCGTCCTGGAGGCCCTTGGTCGCCACCCAACGCGTCAACACGTTCTGCACGGGCGCGCGTTCCGGGTGCAGTTCGATGAACGCGAAGCGGCGCCGCATAGCGGCGTCCAGCATCGCGATCGAGCGATCGGCGGTGTTCATCGTGCCGATGACGAAGATGTTGCTCGGCAGGGTGAACGGCTCGTCGCTGTAGAGCAGGGAGATCTCGCTGTCGCGGTACTCGAGCAGGAAGTACAGCTCGCCGAACACCTTCGCGATGTTGCCGCGGTTGATCTCGTCGATGACGAGGAAGTAGTTCGCCTCGGGGTTGGCGGCGGCGCTGTCGGCGAGGCGTCGGAGCGGCCCCTTCCGGAGGCTGAAGGCGAGGTTGCCGCTGTCGTCGTTCGCGACGGGGCGGAAGCCCTCGAAGAAGTCCTCGTACGAGTACGTCGGGTGGAACTGCACGATGGTCGTCTCGCCGTCGGTGCCGTCGGTCACGTGCTTCGACAACGCTTGGGCGAGGAACGTCTTACCGGTTCCCGGAGGTCCGTAGAGGATGACCTGCTTGCGGCGCTCGATGAGATCGAGGGTGTCCTGCAGCCAAGGTTCGGGCATGTGAAGCTCGGCCGCGAGCTCATCGTCCACGCGGGTGAACGGCACGCGGACATTGAGCTTCGGGTCGGGGATGACGGGACCGGGACCCGGGACCGTGAACGGCACCGGCTTCGGCGGCGTCGAGATCTTGTGCCGCCATCGCGGCGCCAGCGGTTCCTTGTAGAACAGCGCCGGCCCCTTCGCCTTCTGTTGGAGCGCGATCGTGATCCGCTGGAAAGCCTCGTCCGGGTCATCCTCCATCTGTCCCTCGACCTCGCCGGCGAATGCGCTGCGGATCGCCTCGCGGTCGTCACTGGAGACGACCTCCCCGAAGAACCCGGGGTGCACGAGCAGGAGCAGCTCATTGCGCTGGATGGGCAGGGGTGTTCCTGGCAGCGCCGAGACGACATCTCGCCACGCCGTGGGGTCGTCGAGCGCGTGGTCACGCTCTTCCTCACCGAGCTGGAGCCACGCGTCGACGCACTCGATGAGGATGGACGTCGCTGCGAACATGTGCCCGGAAATGCCCTGCCCGGGATTGAAGGACCACGAGCGGAATGCCTCGTCGATCTCGGCCGGGATGGTGACGGGGTGCTCCATCCGGTCGAGCAGGAACGTCACGCGCTCCCGCTTCCTCCGCTCCCCCGGTTGCTCGAGTGGCAGGACCTGCCAGCACAGGAGTTCCGCCATGAGGAGCTTCGCGTCGTCGCTCGCGCCGTCGAACTGGGTCGCGAGCTTCTCGAGGAAGACGTCGCCGTTGACCTCGGGTCGTCCGATGAAGCGCTCGCGGAGTTCTGCGACGACCTCGCTGCGCCAGACACCACGTCCCGGAGCGAAGACCGAATCGAGCTGGCGGAGGCCTCGGTCGACGAAGATCGCGCTGGTCGAGCGGATCGTCTCGGCTCGCCAGTCAGGCGGGACGATCTCCGTGGCGAGTCGGAGCTGGAGGTCCGCCTTGCGCCGCCGGTCGAAGTCACGCTGGCGCGTGTTGAGGACCGCGCCGAATTCCTCAATCGGAACGTCGGACGCACTGTGCTGCCGACCGAGGTCGGTCACGCGCCATTCACCGCGGCGTGGCTTCTCCATGAAGCCCGCGTTCACCATCGTTGACGATCCCCAGAAGAAGTCGGAGTCACCGACCGGCTTGCCCTTCGTGTTCGGCGCCAGCTCTTCGTCTTCGAGGGGGATGCGCTCGAGGACGGCGTTCCACACGTCCAGGCGTCGGGCTTCTCCACCATTGCTGTCGAGGTAGCGGAGTGCTTCCTGAAGTCGCCGGAGTCGGTTCTCTGCTCGAGACACTGCTGTTCCCCTCATCGTCACGGCTGCGGTGCCGCTCGCACGCCATTCTGCCGGTCGCACTCGACACGACGGCGTTTCGAGAGCATTCGTCACCCCTTATGATCAGCTCACCCGACCTGCGACGAACACGGAGCACACATGACCGACGAGATCGACGTGGTGCGCGACGAAGACGGTGTGACGTTGTTCGGATCAGACACGGCCATCGAGCGCTTCCTCTCCGCGAACGACCTGCCCTCGCGCCAGTTCGATCTGCCCCGCCTGAGTCAGACACTCAGCGGTGCGTCCGGCGCAGCCAACGCTGCCGCACAGGTCGCGGCGGGGTCTGGCCGATGGGTCAAGCTGACGAAGGAGTCCGCGAAAGCGCTCGACAAGTTCTCCGCCATGAAGGGGTCGAGTGCAGGCGTGAGCCGCGCCATCGTCACCGAGAACGGGAAGATCAAGAACATCCTCGAGTTCACCAAGATGGGCTCGATGCTCACCAGTCCCGCGATGCTCACCGGGGTCGCCGGCATCATGGCGCAGCTGGCCATGCAGCAGGCGATGGACGAGATCACCGACTACCTCGCGAAGATCGACGCGAAGCTCGACGACGTGCTCCGGGCGCAGAAGGACGCCGCCGTCGCCGACCTCATCGGAGTCGAGCTGATCATCAACGATGCCTTGCGCGTCCGCGACCGTGTCGGTCACGTGAACGCGGTGACGTGGTCGAAGGTGAACGGGACGGAGTTCACCATCGCTCGCGCGCAGTCGTACGCGCTCCTGCAACTCGACGCCCTGGCGGAGAAGCTCGAACGCACTTCCAAGGTCGGAGAACTTGCCGACGTGACGGAGAGCGCCGAGCGAACCGTGCATGAGTGGTTGGCAGTCCTGGCGCAGTCCTTCAAGCTCCAGGAAGGCGTCGCGATCCTCGAGCTCGATCACGTGCAGCTGACCGCTCCGGAGGACCTCGATCACCACCGGGAGTCACTCCGCGACACCCGCCGGTCACGCCGCACCGCCATCACGCAGCGCACGGAGACGCTCCTGGGTCGGATCGACGCGGCAGCACGTGTAGGAGACGTCTCGGTGGTGATGCATCCTCTCGACTGCCGCACAGTCGTTCGTTCGACGAACGCTGTCGCCGGCCAGGTGATCGCGTTCCACGGCGGGATGGGCATCGAGGGTTCACGGGCAGAGCTGGAGTCGAAGCGATGGCGTGCCGCTTTCGGGGACGCGGCCGAGGATGCCCGGGACCGAATCGTAGAAGGTGGCGCCGACGGCGTCGAGGTGGCGCGCAAACTCGGAGGGAGCGCGCTGGAGCAGGCGGGCAACGCTGCAGAGGCTGTGTCCGCTCGTCTCGGGGGTTGGGCAAGCAAGCTCCGTCGTAAGCCCGATGACGGAGACGCCGGCGACGCTCGCTGAAGTCGGACACAACGCCCTTGAGGCGCCGGCGGGCCATGGCCATTGCAGTGGCAGGCGCGCCCAGGCCGTCACCGATGGGGCTGGCGGTCACGGGCGATTTGCACGTCACCGCACAGCGATGTGGCTCGCGGTTCGATGGAAGAGCTGGTGGTAGTTCCGCGCTCGTGCACTCACCTGCCCGGCGGGCAGCGAGCGGCCGTCCTTCCGTCGGTACAGCTCTCGAGCATTGATGGAGTCCGCGATCTCACGGCTCGTCATCGGCGCGCCGTTCTCACGGAGTACCTCGATCATGGCTTCGTGCAGGGTCACATGGCCATCATCGCGCGTTGAACACCCAAGGCCAACGGAAGGCACGGCACCAACCCGCACCGCGCCTCCCGTCCATCACACCAGCGTCAACTCACCACGTCAGCACGAGCCGCCCCCTCGTCCCCCCAGCCTCCAACCGCTCATGCGCCTCCACAGCCCGCGCAGCCGGCAGCACCTCGGCGACCCGCGGCGTCAACGTCCCACTCTCCACCGCATGCCGCAGCTGCTCGAGCTTGTCGAACGACCGGTACTCCGAGAACACCATCACCTGCACGAACTCGATCCCCCGAGCCCCGTTGCCCTGCCACCCCCGCACGTCGAAGAACACTCCCCCGTCACGAACGGCGTCCACGACCTCGTCGCGCTGCACGGCAGCGTCGGCGAGCGCATCGACCCCGTCCGGCACCAGCTCGCGCACGGACACAGCGAAGGAAGCGCCACGCGGCACCACGTGGTCCGGCCCGAGCGACCGGACCAGAGCCTCGTCCGCCGGAGCAGCATCCGCGATCACCGTCAGCCCGGCGGCCTTCGCCAGCTGCACCACGTAGTTCCCGAGCAGCCCAGCGGCCCCGGTCACGGCGAGCGTTTGACCCGGCGCGAGCGAGGCGTGCGACAGGATCTGCAACGCCGTCAGCCCATTCATGGGCACGGTCGCCGCAGCCTCGATCGACGTCCCACGAGGAATCCGCGTGAACGACCCCACCGGCGCGACGAGCTCCTGCACGTAGGCGCCACCGTGGGCGCTGAGCGGCAACGCCATGGCCATGACCTCGTCGCCGACCTGCCAGCCGGTGACGTCGGGCCCGACCTCGTCGATGACGCCGGCGGCGTCCATCCCCGGCACGTACGGCGGCGAGGCCTGCGAGCTGTCCCGCTGCCCGGCACGCACCCCCGTGTCGGTCGGGTTCACGGCGAACGCCTGCACCCGAATCCGCACGGATCCCGCACCGGCGTGCGGCTCCGGCACCTCGTGGACGGCGAGGGCCTCGGGCCCTCCGAACTGTTCGACTCCGACGACCTGCATCCTCCCGGTCTACGCGCACGTTGCTTGACGCAACCTGACGCGACCACCCCACGGCCTGGAGGCCCGGCACCACCCCGCCCCGCGCCTCCCGCCCGTCAGGGGGTGCGGTCCACGGCACGTGGTGCGCCATGCTGGCACCGTGCGTCTCGACGAACTCCTCACCCGGTCCGACGGTCCAGCGATCGCCGAGGAGCTCGCCGCCCTCCGTCGACCCGCCCGGTACGTCCTCGAGGGCGTCCACCAGGAGTCCCGACACAAGTACTGGCAGTTCCGCGTCGACATCGACGAGGCCGCGCAGACCTGGACTCTCGTGCGCCAGCGGGCCAAGCCGGTCTCCTACCGCGAGGGCGTGCTGCACGACCCCGACGACGGTCCGGACGAGATCTCGTTCGCCCGGAGCATGGTCTCTGATCCCGTCGTCCGGATGGCCGTGCCCGACCTGATGCTCCGATGGGGTCGCGGCCCCGAGAGCTTCCACCCGATCCTGGTCCAGCACATCGGCGAGCACTCGATCCTGGTGACCTTCGAGCACCGCGGGAACCCGGCGACCCGCGCGACACTGGTGATCGACGAGCGCGACGGCATCGCCCGCCGCTTGTCGGAGTACGGCGAGGACACGATCGTCACGAGCGTGCGGACCGCCGAGCCGGACGAGGTCCTGCCCCGTGCCCGCTTCGTGCAGCCGACGGACTGGATCCGCCCGCAGTACTGAGACGGTGACGGTTCCGGTTCACGATCCCCGACGATCGCGAACCAGAACCGTCACCGGCCGGAAACCGAACCACCTCCCCCGCCGGCACCATCCCCCGATCGGACGATGCCGAGACCACCGCCCCGGTCGATCCCCCACGGCCACCGGGCGGCGAAGCTGGACCCATGCCCGAGTCCCCCGCCATCGAGGTCCAGCACCTCGGCAAGCAGTACGCCACCGGCAAACGCGCCGTGGACGACGTCTCCTTCACGATCGAACGGGGCGAGACCTTCGCCCTCCTCGGCCCCAACGGTGCCGGCAAGTCCACGACGGTCGAGATCCTCGAGGGGTACCGCTCCCGCACCGCCGGCGAGGTCCGCGTCCTCGGTCACGACCCGGCACGGACGAGCCGCAGCCACAACGCACGCATCGGCATCGTCCTGCAGACCAGCGCGGAGTCCCCGAACGTCACCGTCGCCGAGCAGCTGAACCACTTCGCGACGCTCTACCCGAAGCACCGCAGCGTCGAGGAGCTCCTCACCGCGACGGGGCTCGAGACGCAGCGCAACACCCGCATCGCCCGACTCTCCGGTGGCCAGCGCCGCCGCGTGGACGTCGCCCTCGGCATCATCGGCCGCCCCGAGGTCCTGTTCCTCGACGAACCGACCACGGGCTTCGATCCCGAGGCCCGCCGGCAGTTCTGGGACCTCCTCCGCCAGGTGCAGCGCGAGGGCACGACGATCCTGCTCACCACGCACTACCTCGACGAAGCCGCACAGCTCGCCGACCGGGCCGCGGTCATCGCCGACGGGAAGCTCCTCGACCTCGCATCCATCGACGAGATCGGCGGCGCCGAGGCCCGCACGCCCCGGGTCCGCTGGCGTGACGACGACGGCGGACACCACGACGAGCGCACGACCGACCCGACGGCGCTCATCCGCAGCAGCACGACGCTCATGCACGACCTCGAAGTCATCCGTCCGTCCCTCGAGGACGTCTACCTCGACATGGTGGGACAGAAATGAAGACAGCGACCAGCCGCATCTCGTACGAGATCCGCACCTACTTCCGCGCTCCCGACGCGGTCTTCTTCACCTTCCTGTTCCCGATCATCATGCTGGCGCTGTTCTCGGTGGCGTTCTCCGGCGCCGCCGACATCCAGGCCGGCCCCGACGTCAGCGTCGACTACGCCACCTACTACCTGCCCGGCCTGGTCGCGACGGGCATCCTGCTCTCCGGCACGCAGTCCCTCGGCGTCGACATCGCCACCGAGCGCAGCGACGGCACGTTGAAGCGACTCGGCGGCACACCGCTGCCCGTCCTGTCGTACTTCGTCGGCAAGATCGGCATGGTCCTCGTCACCACGCTCGTGCAGACCGCACTGCTGCTGGCGATCGCGAGCCTGGTGTTCGGCGTCGACCTGCCGACCGACGCGAGCAACTGGGGTGTCTTCGCCGGGGTGATGGTCCTCGGCATCGCCACCAGCTGCGTCCTCGGCATCGCGGTCTCGGCGCTCCCCCGCGAGGGCCGCCGAGCCACCGCCACCATCGTCCCGATCGTGCTGGTGCTGCAGTTCATCTCCGGCGTCTACCTGCCCTTCACGCAGCTCCCCAGCTGGTTGCAGGACATCGCCTCCGTCTTCCCCTTGCGCTGGATGGCGTCCGGCATGCGGTCCGTCTTCCTGCCCGGTGCGTTCGAGTCGGGTGAGCCGGGAGGCGCGTGGCACCTGGGCCTCGGAGCCCTCGTGTTGGCAGCGTGGCTGGTCCTGGGCACGGTGGCCTGCCTGCTGACGTTCCGGTGGAACCGCAAGGACGCCTGATGGCGCCCCGCTGGTGGGATGCTGGGCACATGAACGGCGAGACGTGGATGCGCAACCGGTGGTTGCACGTCTTCTTCGCGGGCACGATGCTCCTCACCGCCGTGATCACCGTGTTCGGCTGGTCACCGTGGGGTACCCGCTGGCCAGCATTCACCGCGGTCGTGGTGCTCGTCGTCGCCTACGCCGTGTTCGGCCACCGCGGCTACGACAGCCCCCGTGCCGCCGCTGCCTTCCTGCCGCTGGTCCTCGTCGCGGCCCTGGTGTTGCCCGCCGTCGTGCCGAGTACCGCGTTCGTGCAGTGCATCGCGTTCCCCCTCGTGTGGGTGCAGTCCGAACGGGTCCGCACCGCCGTCCTGCTCTCGGTCGCGGTCGGCGTCGCGAGCGGCATCGGCCTGCAGGTCTCCGGCGGCTCGGACGCCCTCGTCAGCTCCCTGCTCATCGAGGGCATCAGCGTCATCGGTGCCTGCGCGATGGGCGTGTGGATCTCGAGCGTCGCCGGCCTGTCCGAGGAGCGCCGCCAGCTCCTCGACGAACTCCGCGCCACCCAGCAGTCCCTCGCCGATGCCCACCGCAGCGCCGGCGTCGCGAGCGAACGGGAGCGCCTGGCCCGCGAGATCCACGACACCGTCGCGCAGAACCTCGCCGGCATCGTCATGCTCACCGAACGTGCCCGCAAGGACCTGGCGAACGACCGCGGTGCTGCGCTCGACGAACGGCTGGCGGTCCTCGAAGAATCAGCACGAGCGGCACTCGAGGACTCCCGCGCCCTCATCGCCGCCGGGGTCGCCGGTGCCACGAGCGGCAGCCTCGCCGGGGCCCTGCACCGCCTGGCCGAGCGCTACACCCGCGAGACCGGCACGCCCGTCGCCGTGGACGCGACCGACGGCCCGCTCGACCGCGATGCGCAGGTCGTGCTGCTCCGGGTCGTCCAGGAGTCCCTCGCGAACATCCGTGCGCACGCCGATGCCGACTCCGTCCGCATCGTCCTGCAGCACGCGCCCGAACGGGTCGGCGTCCGTGTGATCGACGACGGCGTCGGGTTCGACACCGGCGTCCCGACGGCCGGGCACGGTCTCCGGGGCCTCCACGAACGGTTGGCGCTCTCCGGCGGTGCCTGCACGATCACGAGCAGCCCCGGCCAGGGCACCGTCGTCGACGCGAGCCTGCCCACCGGACCCGAGCCGAGCCTCCCGGCCGTCGATCGTGACCCCGTGGCGGAGGTGACCCGGTGATCCGCGTCGTGGTCGCCGACGACCACCCGATCGTCCGGTCGGGCATCGTGGCCCTCCTGCAGGACGCCGACGACGTCGAGGTCGTCGGCCAGGCCAGCGACGGCCGCGCCGCGGTGACGGTGACGCTGGCCGAGCGCCCCGACGTCGTGCTCATGGACCTCCGGATGCCCGTGCTCGACGGCGATGCGGCGACGGCGGAGATCCTCGCCGCCGAACCCGGCGTCCGCGTCCTGATCCTGACCACGTACGAGTCGGACGACCAGATCCTCGCCGCCATCGAGGCCGGCGCCACCGGCTACCTGCTCAAGGCCGCCCCCGAGTCCGAGATCCTCGCCGGCGTCCGGGCGACCGCACGGGGCGAGACCGCGCTCGCACCGTCGGCAGCCGCAGCACTCGTCCGTCGAGCAACAGGTTCGCTCCCCGCCGCGGCCGGCCCGTCGCTGACCCCGCGCGAGCTCGACGTCCTGCGCCTCGTCGCTCAGGGCAACAGCAACCCGGCGATCGGCCGCGCGCTGTTCCTCAGCGAGGCCACGGTGAAGACCCACCTCGGCCACGTCTTCGAGAAGCTCGGCGTGAACGACCGCACCCGCGCCGTGACCCGCGCGATGGAGCTCCAGCTCCTGCCGTGAGTCCCCGGTCCGCCGGTCACCGGAAGCGGGTGTAGCGTCAGGTCGTCAGCATGCTGACCATCTGAGAGGAACCACCGGAATGAGCGCTCCCGCCGCAGCACCAGCCACCACGCCGGACCGTCGTCGTTGGCTCGGCTTGGTCGTGATCAGCCTCGCCGTGGCGCTCATCATCGTCGACTCCACGATCGTCAACGTCGCGATCCCGAGCATCGTCGCCGACCTCGACATCGGCTCGACCCTGGTGCAGTGGGTGCAGGAGAGCTACACGCTCGTGTTCGCCGCCCTGCTGCTCGTCTTCGGGTCCGTGGCCGACCGGTTCGGCCGCCGACGCCTGCTCACCACCGGCGTCATCGTGTTCGCGGTGGCGTCGGTGCTCGCCGCGCTCTCGCCGACCGGTGAGCTCCTCGTCGTGTCCCGCGTGCTGCAGGGCATCGGCGGCGCGATGGTCCTGCCCACCACGCTCTCGATCCTCAACGCGACGTTCACCGGCCGGGAGCGTGGCATCGCGTTCGCCGTGTGGGGCTCGACGATCGGCGGCATGGTCGCGGTCGGCCCGCTGCTCGGCGGCTGGCTGACGACGGACTTCTCGTGGCGGTGGGCCTTCGGCATCAACGTCCCGATCGTCGCGGTCATCCTCGTCGGGCTCGCCGTCGCCGTGCGGGAGTCGCGGGATGCCCGGCACACCGGCCGCATCGACCTGGTCGGAGCGCTACTGTCCGTGATCGCGAGTGCCGCCCTGGTGTTCGGGCTCATCGAGGGCCGCACCTACGGCTGGTGGACCCCGTCGTCGACGCCGCTCACCATCGGCTCGTGGTCGTGGGACGGCCCGGTCTCCCCGATCCCGGTCGCGTTCGTGATCGCGGTCGCTGCCGGAGCCGCCTTCGTGGTCCGTTCCCTGCGCCGGCAGCGGGCCGGACGCTCGACACTGATCGCACTCGACCTGTTCCGCATCGGCTCGTTCCGGAACGGTTCCGTCGCCGCGCTCATCGTGTCGCTCGGCGAGTTCGGCATCATCCTGTCGCTGCCGCTCTGGCTGCAGAACGTGCTCGGGTACTCCGCCCTGCAGACCGGCTTCGTGCTGCTCGCACTGGCGATCGGGTCGTTCGTCGCGAGTGGGTTCGCCGCCACGGTCGGGCAACGCGTCGGAGCACTGCCGATCGTCCGGATGGGCATCGGCGCCGAGATCGTCGGGGTCGCCGCGATCGGGTTCGTCGTGACGTCGTCGACGCCGTGGTGGGCGATCGTGCCGTGTCTGTTCGTCTACGGTTTCGGCGTCGGGCTCGCGACCGCCCAGCTCACCGGTGTGGTGCTGCAGGACGTCCCCGTCGAACGCAGCGGTGAGGCGTCCGGCGCCCAGAGCACCGCGCGCCAGATCGGCTCGGCGCTCGGCATCGCCGTCCTCGGCACCGTCCTGTTCACCTCGACCGGCAGCATCCTGGAGCACCGCCTGCAGGACGCGGGCACCCCGGCCGCCACCGCGACGAAGATCGCCGACGCCGTGGTGCAGTCATCCGGCGGAGCCATCTCCGGCCTCGATGGGGCCACGCGCGCCGACGCCGCCGACGCGTTCTCCGACGGCACCCGCGCCGCCGCGTTCTCCGCCGCCGGCTTCCTGGTCATCGGCCTCGGTGCGACCCTGCGCCTCCGGGCTCCGCGACGCCCCGACAACGAGGACCAGGCGTGACCGGAGACCCCGTTCTGCAGCGCTCCTGACGGTTCTGGTTCACGATCCCCGAGGATCCTGAACCAGAACCGTCACCGCGCGGACACGAATCCGCGTCCCCCGCGCCGTGGACGCGACCACCGACGAAACCGGAGGCACGGTGCCTGCCCGCACCGTGCCTCCCGTCCGCTCCAGCGCGCGCCCTGCCATCGCGACGCGCGCCCGCTCAGGCCCCCGCGTCCGCCTCCTGCGACCGGACGCGGAGCACCCGCGCTGTGGGGGTCGATCCACCGTTCGCGACCTCGAGCGAGCCCGAAGCGGCGTCCCACGCCACGGACCACGACCCGAGTGTCGTCGGGAACAGCGGCTCGACGACCACCGCTTGCCCGGCGAACGCCGGCAGCGGCAACGACACCGACGCCGACGCACCGGGCAGCGACCACACTGACAGGTACAGCTCGCCCGAGGCGGCGCGCAGGCCGAGCGCGACCCACGGGTCTTCCCAGGCGGGCAGCCCGAGGGGCCAGACCGGGACGGACGCCTCGACGACGTCCAGGACCTGCCGGTGCGCGGCGATCGCGTCACCGATCACCGCACGCTGCGACGACGACATCTCGTTGAGGTACCCGGACAGGTACATCCGGCCGAGCACCCCGTTCACGAGCGACAGCGTGAACAGCTCCGGGTCCATCGTCGGCGCCGGGTACGCCCAGTTCCCGGCCTGCTCGGGCAGCATCGCGGCGGGAGCGGCGGCGGCGATCGTGGCGGACAGCACCGGGTCCTGCTGGTCCGACGTCGACTGCATGTGCAGGCGCGAGAGCATGGCCCAGTCGGCGCGCATCGCTCCCGAGGCGCAGTTCTCGATGAGCAGTGCCGGGTACCGCTCCTGCACCGCGTCGAGCCAGTCGAGCAGGGCCCGCTGGTGGTCGAGCATCCCGGCGAACGGCCCGGTCATCGTGTTGTTGTCCATCTTGAAGAACGTCACGCCGAGCTCCCCGACGAGCCGGTCGACCACCGAGTCGAGGTGTGTGCGGGCCTCCGGCGAGCGCAGGTCGAGCAGGTGCCGCCCGTGCTCCGCGACCCGGACCCCGTGGTGCTCGACGAACGCGGACGACGGCAGGGTCCCGGCCAGCGGCGAGTGGATGCCGATGACCTCGGGCTCGAGCCAGAGGCCGGCCAGCATGCCGCGCGCACGGATGTGGTCGATGACGGCCCCGAGCCCCGTCGGGAACCGCGACGCTGCTTCCTCCCACGCTCCGACGGTGTCCCACCAGTGTCCCTCGGCGTACCAGCCGGCATCGATGCAGAACAGGTCCGCTCCGGCGTCGGCTGCAGCGTCGATGAGCGGCAGGAGCTTCTCGGTGGTCGGGTCGCCCATGAGCGTGTTCATGTAGTCGTTGAACACCAGGGGCAGGGCACGGTCGGCCTCCCGCACGTGCCGGAACGCCCGTCGCTGCCGGGTGAGGACCCCGAAGGCGTCGTCGATCGACCCGGCGATCCCGACGGACACCGGCACCGAGGTGAACGGCTGCTCCGGTGTGACGACGGTGGTCCACTGGTGTTCCTGGTCGGTGGGGCCGCTCAGCAGCAGGTACGCGTGCCGTCGGGTCTCCCCGAGCTCGTACAGCCACGGCCCGTTGTGCTCGACCTGCCAGACGAGCGCGTACGGAAGCGACACAGCGTCCTCCGCCCGCAGCACCCCGATCGGCAGCGCCTCACCGGTCGACCACGAGCCGCGGTTCTGCACGACGGCGCGGCTGCGGGGCGGGTGGTGCTGGGCCTCCCGGTCGATCCGCGCGAGCCCGATCGACCGCAGCGGATCCGTCCGCCACCGGCTCTCCGCTGCCCAGTCGTTCTCGGCGTGCACGAGGGCGAGCTCGTCGACGGTGGCGCCCGAGTCGGTCAGGAACGCCCCGGTCGCGAACGACGACACGGAGTCCACGACGTGCTCACCGTGCTCGGCCGACACCTCGGTCCACGTCTGGAACGCGGGCACGCCGGCGCGCGCCCGGAACACCGACTCGGCCTGGAGGCCCGTGGCCGCGTCCGCCTGCACGATCCGGAACCACAGGTCGGTCCCGTCGTCGCGCACGTGGTGCGACACGGGGCGCAGTCGCGCCCCGATGGTGGAGTCCACGTGCCGGAAACCGCCCGGGAACCGCCCGTGCCCGATCGTCGTCAGCTCGACGAGCGGTTGCGGGTCGTCCGGCCCGTCAGCGAGCGTGCCACCGGCGAGCGCTCCGCCAGCCGACGCTCCGCCGGCCGGCACGAACGACACGAGCGCCGCAGGCTGGTCCGCACCGACCCGGAACCGTGCCGCGAACCCGTCGGTGACCCAGTCGACGAACGTCGACCCGTCGCTCATCGCGCCCCGACCGGTGCGGGCTCGCTCGACACCCAGTCCCCGACCGTGTGGTCGTAGCAGGTGGTGTTGTCGATCTTCGTCCGGTCGAGCGGCGGCCCCGCGGTGATCCGGCGCTCGGTGCGCTCCGGGTCGGGGGCGGCCTCGGCGAGCAGCCGGGTGTAGTCGTGGTGCGGGTCGAGGATGACGGCGTCCGACGGTCCCCGCTCGACGACCCGGCCGCGGTAGAGCACGAGGATCTCGTCGGAGAAGTGCCGCGCGGTCGCCAGGTCGTGCGTGATGTAGAGCACGGCGAGCTCGTCCTCGCGCTGCAGCCGGCCGAGCAGGTTGAGCACGCTCAGGCGGATCGAGACGTCGAGCATCGACACCGGTTCGTCGGCGATGAGCACCTGGGCGCCCGGGGCGAGCGCGCGGGCGATGGCGACGCGCTGCCGCTGCCCGCCGGAGAGCTCGTGCGGCCGCCGCGACGCGAAGTCCTCGTCGAGGTTCACCCGGCCGAGCAGTTCCCGCACTTTGTCGGCGGTCTCGTCGGCGCCGCGGGCCCGGTGGTGCAGCTGCAGCGGTCGGGCGATGTGGTGCTCGATCGAGTGGAACGGGTTGAGCGAGGCGAACGGGTCCTGGAACACCATCTGCACGTGCCGCCGGTACATGCTGCCCTCGACGGGGGTGCCGTCCTCGAGCCGCACGTCGATCGAGCCGCGCGTCCGGGTCTCGAGCTTGGCGAGCATCCGCGCGATGGTGGACTTGCCCGAGCCGGACTCCCCCACCAGTGCGACGGTCCGGCCGGGCAGCAGGTCGAACGACACGTCGTCGACGGCCCGCAGGGTGGTGCGCTTCAGGCCCTTGCGGGTGTGGAAGTCCTTGCCGAGGTGGCTGACGGTCACACTGGTCATCGGTCCGTCTCCTGTGCTGCCTGGACCACGACGGCCCGGGTGTCGGTCTCGGGTTCGGCGCCGTCCTCGACCCCGGTGCGGATGAACGCGCCGCGGGCTCCGGACAGGCTCGGGAACGACTGCAGCAGCTTCCGCGTGTACGGGTGCTGCGGGTCGTGCTGGATCACGCTGGCGCGGTCGCACTCGACGACCTCGCCGCGGAGCATGATCGCGATCCGGTCGCTGATCTCGAGCAGCAGCGGCAGGTCGTGCGTGATGAACACGACGGCGAACCCGAGCTCGTCGCGCAGTCGGACGATCTCGCGCAGGATCTCCCGCTGCACCACGACGTCGAGCGCGGTGGTCGGTTCGTCCATGATCATGATCTGCGGTTCGAGCAGCATCGCCATCGCGATCATGACGCGCTGCCGCATGCCGCCGGACAGCTCGTGCGGGTACGCGGTGATGCGGGACGGGTCGACGCCGACGCGGCGCAGGGCGTCCTCGGCAATGGCCCGTCGTTCCTTGCGCGGCAGGCCCTTGCGGTGTTCGACCAGGGCGTCGTCGAGCTGGGCGCGGATCGTGGTGACCGGGTTGAGCGCGTTCATCGCCCCCTGGAACACCATCGACAGCTTCGACCACCGCACCGCCCGGAGTTGCTCGTGCGGCAGGCCGAGCAGGTCGACGTCGGTGCCGTCGCGGTCGTGGAACGTGATGCTGCCCGACGTGACCTTCGCCGGCGGCCGGTGCAGCCGGGTGATGGCGTACGCCAGGGTCGTCTTGCCGCAGCCCGACTCCCCCGCGAGTCCGAGGATCTCGCCGGGCGCCAGGGTGAGCGAGACGTCCTTCACGGCGTGCACGGGGTGCTCGGTCTCGTACACGACGTCGAGGTGGTCGATGGTCAGCACGGCCGGGCGGCGGCCGTCGCCCGTGGCGCCGGAGGTGACCGGTCGTGCGGTGTCGGTGGCGCTCATCGGGCGACCCCCTTCGTGTCGTGACCGGCGGTGGCGACGCGGGTCGGGCCTCCCGAGCGGGCCGCACGCTTCGCACGACGGTCGCGCCGTCCCTGCGCACGCACGTTCGCGAGTCGCGGGTTGATGACCTCGTCGATCGAGAAGTTCACCAGGGACAGGCCCATGCCGAGCAGGGCGATGAGCAGGCCCGGCGGCACGAACCACCACCAGGCGCCGTTCGCCAGCGCGAAGCCGTTCTGGGCGTAGAAGAGCATGGTGCCGAGCGTCGACGAGTTCGACGCCCCGAGCCCGAGGAACGAAAGCCCCGCCTCTCCGAGGATCGCGGCGATCACCGCGAACACGAACTGCGACGCGAGCACCGGCAGCAGGTTCGGCAGGATCTCGACGGCGATGACCCGCCAGGGCCGTTCGCCGGCGACACGGGCGGCGGACACGTAGTCGCGGTTGCGGATCGACATCGTCTGCGCGCGCAGCACCCGGGCGGACCCGGCCCACGACGTGATCGCCAGGACGACGGCGATGGTCCAGAGCCCGCGGGCCTCACGCGGCACCAGGCCGGAGATGACGATGACGAGCGGCAGGCCGGGGATGACGAGGAACACGTTCGAGAACAGCGAGAACGCCTCGTCCATGATCCCGCCCAGGTACGCGCCGAGGATGCCGAAGAACGCGGACAGCACCGTGGCGAGGACGCCGACGATGAGGCCGATCTGCAGGCTGCCCCGGGTGGCGAAGGCGAGCTGCGCCAGGACGTCCTGACCGGTCTGGGTGGTGCCGAGGACGTTCGAGCCGCTCGGTCCCTGCAGACCGGTGTCGCGGATGGTGGTCGGGTCGCCGACGAGCAGCGGTCCGATCACCCCGAACAGCGTGACGCCGGCGACGAGCGCGATGCCCGTGACGAGCCAGGGGGTGAGGGTCGGGAGGAACCGACGGATGCCGCCCTTCGACGCGCGGCGGGTGGCGATCGACGTGGTGCTGTCGGCCTCCTCGGTCAGTGCGCCGATGGTGGGCTCGGTCTCCTGCTGGATGTTGGTCATGGTCGTCTCCTCCCCTAGCTCCGGGCCCGCGTGCGCGGGTCGATCAGTCCGTACAGCAGGTCGACGACGAGGTTCGCGCCGAGGACCGCCAGGGTGATGAACAGGAAGATCCCCTGCATGAGCGCGTAGTCGTTGTTCGTCACGGCGGACAGCAGCTTCGACCCGATGCCCGGGTACGAGAACACCTGCTCGGTGACGACGGAGCCGGACACGATGAACCCGAGGGAGATCGCGAACCCGGCGACGGACGGCAGCACGGCGTTCCGGGCGGCGTAGTTCCGCAGGATCTTGCCGTCGGACAGGCCCTTCGCCTGCGCGGTGGTGATGTAGTCCTCGGACAGCGTCGACACCATCATGTTGCGCATGCCGAGCAGCCAGCCGCCGAGTGACGCGAGCACGATCGTCACCGCCGGCAGCACCCCGTACTGCACCGCCGAGACGATGAAGTCCCAGTTGAACCCGGGCGTCAGGATGACGTCGTAGCCGCCCTGCGCCGGGAACAGGTGGAGCCCGGTGGCGAAGAAGTACACCAGGATCAGCGCGAGCCAGAAGTACGGCACCGCGGCGAGCAGGGTGGTGGCCGGCACGAACGAGTCGAGCCAGGTGCCGGGCCGCCACCCGACGAAGGCCCCGAGGCCGACGCCGATGATCGCGGCCACGATGGTGGCGATGCCGACCAGGGCGATGGTCCACGGCAGCGAACTGCCGATCACCTCGGTGACGGGTGCCGGGAAGTAACTGACGGACACGCCGAGGTCACCGCGGAACACGTTGACCAGGTAGTGGCCGTACTGGGAGATGAGCGGCTCCGAGGAATCGCCACCGAGGAGCAGCTCGTACGCCTCCCGGGTCGCCGGGGTCACCTGGCCGCCGCGCTGCTGGAGCTTGGCGAGCAGGATGTCCACCGGGTTGCCGGGCAGGAGCCTGGGGATGATGAAGTTCAGCGTCAGGGCCGCCCACAGTGCGACGACGTAGAAGCCGATCTTGCGCAGGAAGTAGGTCATCGTCGAGTGCTCCTCGGTCGCGATCCCATCGGTGTCAGCCCTTCGCCGGCTTGAGCGCCTTGAAGATCTCGGCGTTGTCCGGGCTCGCCCAGACCGCCGGGAACGCGTACAGGTCGTCCTCCGTCGGCCAGCCGGTGAACTTCGCCGCGTGGAACTCGCTCGTCGTGCCGCCGGTCATCACGGGGATGTAGGGCAGGTCCTCGACGATGTGCTCCTGGATCGTGTCGAGCTCGGGCTGGGTCGCCGCGGTGTCCTCGGGGTTGATCGTGGCGAGCTTCGCGATGGCCTTGTCGACGTCGGGGTTGCTGTACCGCGAGATGTTCATCGGGGCCGCTTCGCCGACCTTCGCGGTGTTCGCCGTCGTGAAGTAGTTGTTGTACAGGTAGTACGGGTTCGCCGTCGGGCCCTGGCCGAGCGAGTCGATCGCGAGCTCGAAGTTGCCCTTGGTCTTCTTGTCGGTCCACTCGTTCCACGACGACTGCTGCGCCTTGAGCTCGATGCCCGCGGCCTTGAGCTGCTGCGTCATCGTGTCGATCGCGGTGATGTAGTCGGTCCACCCGGTGACGACCTCGACCGTGAGCGACAGCTTCTTGCCGTCCTTGGCGTAGATGCCGTCGGAGCCCTTCTCCCACCCGGCGTCCTCGAGGGTCGAGGCGGCCGCGTCGGTGTCGGCGGTCTCCGGCATCACGGCCGGCTCGATGTCCTTCGAGATGGTGTCCTTCTGCGTCGTGGTGAGCGCGAAGGTCGGCGAGATCTCGCTCGCGGTGTTCTCGAACGCCAGCGAGTTGAGCTGCTTGCGGTTGATGGCGTCGGCGATCGCGTGGCGGACGGCCGGGTCGGTCTGCGGGCCGGCGCAGCCCAGGTCGGTGTTCGCGCAGGTCAGCAGGGCCATCTGGTTCTGGCCGACGGTGATGCCGTCGTAGCCGTTGTAGTTGGCGGGGATGTCGTCCATGTTCGGCACCGGGCCGGTCTGCCAGTCGATCGACCCCTGCTTCAGCGCGTCGGCGCCGGCGGTGTTGCCGGAGAGCGACAGGTAGCGGATGGTCTTCACGGCCGGGGCGCCGTCCCAGTACTTCTTGTTCGCCTCGAGGGTGAACGCCTGCGCCTTGAAGGTGCCGAGCGTGTACGGGCCGGTGCCGACGGGCTCGCGCACGACGTCGGTGGTCGGGTCGATGTCCTTCCACAGGTGCTCGGGCACGATCCAGGTCTTGCCGAGCAGGTTCGGGCCGAGCACGAACGACGGCTTGTCGAACGAGACGACCACCTTGTCGTCGCCGTCGGCCTTCGCGGTTCCGTCGTAGCCGATCGAGTTCAGGGCCTTCTGCTTCTTGAGCATGTCGAGCGTGAACACGACGTCCTTCGAGGTGAAGGGCTCGCCGTCGCTCCAGGTGGCTCCGTCGCGCAGCGTGATGGTGAGCTGCGTGCCGTCGTCGTTCCACTCGTAGGACTTGCCGAGCAGTGGCTTCGGGTCCTTCGTGTTGACGTTGGTGATGAAGAAGAGCGACTCGTAGATCGTGCCGACGCCGCCGATGTTGGACGGCGACCACGGGTTGAAGTTGATCTGGTAGTCGCCGGACTGGCCGGTGTACGCCACCAGGGTCGAGGCAGCGGCGTCGTTCGTGCTGGCGGTGCCGCTGGAGCTGCAGCCGCTGAGCGCGAGGCCGGCTGCGAGGAGAACGGCGCCGCCGATGGCGAGCCGTGAACGGGTTGGGTTGAACATCGTTGTCCTCTCGGTCTGCGTCGTCGCAGGGTCCACGTTGTGAGCGTGATTGTTACACGCGTAAACTAAGGCGGTCAAGGGGTCGGGTCACGGCCCCGTAACGATGAGGAGACGCAATGGAGCGGACCACCCTGGACGGCACGTGGACCCTCGAGGCGGTGACCGGGCCCGAGCAGTCGGCGGAGCACCGCGAACCGGTCGAGGCGCAGGTCCCCGGCTGCGTGCACACCGACCTGCTGCGGGCCGGCCGGATCCCCGACCCGTTCGACGGCGACGGTGAGGCCGCCACCCAGTGGATCGGTGACACCGTCTGGCGCTACCGCCGCACGTTCGAGTGGACCGCACCGGACGAGACCCGCCACGACCTCGTCGCCGAGGGTCTCGACACCCTCGCCACGATCGAGCTCAACGGCATCATCGTCGCGACCACCGCCAACCAGCACCGCTCGTACCGGTTCCCCGTCGGGCACCTGCTCCGACCGGGTACGAACGAGCTCGTCGTCACGTTCGACGCGCCCGTCCCCGCCGCCGAGCGTCTGTCCGCCCTGCACGGCGGCGAGCTGCCGCACGTCAACCACCACCCCTACAACGCACTCCGCAAGAACGCGTCGAACTTCGGGTGGGACTGGGGCGTCGACGTCGCCACGAGCGGCATCTGGAAGTCGATCGGCATCGAGTCCTGGAGCGGCGTCCGCATCGCGGCCGTCCGCCCGCTCGTCGACCTCGACGGCACCACCGGGGTGCTGACGGCCCACGTCGACGTCGAGCACGCCGGCTCCACCGGGTCCTTCTCGCAGGCGATCGGCAGCGCGCCCGTCGCGTCCGCGGACGGTTCCGCGGGCACCGGCCTGGAGGCCCGGATCACCCTGGCCCCGCACCCCGCGTCCGCAGGACACACCGGTTCCGACACCGCCGGCCGGGTCGTCGGCGCACGTCCCGTCGTCGACGGCGCCGCGACCGTCCGCCTCGAGGTCCCCGACGTCGACGTCTGGTGGCCCCGCGGCGAGGGCGACCAGCCGCTGTACGACGTCCGGGTCGAGGTCGGCGACGACGTGTGGACCGGCCGCGTCGGCTTCCGCACCGTCACGCTCGACACCGCTGCCGACGCCGGCGGCGCGCCGTTCCTGCTCCGCGTGAACGGCCGTCCGGTCATGGTGCGCGGGGCGAACTGGATCCCCGACCACGCGTACCTGACCGAGATGACGCCCGAGCGGTACGCGGACCGGATCCAGGACGCGATCGACTCGAACATGAACCTGCTCCGCATCTGGGGCGGCGGCATCTACGAGTCCGACGACCTGTACGACCGGTGTGACGAGCTCGGCGTCCTGGTGTGGCAGGACTTCCTGTTCGCCTGTGCCGCCTACGCCGAGGAGCCCTGGCTCGCCGACGAGGTCGAGCCCGAGGTCCGCGAGGCCGTCACCCGACTCAGCCCGCACCCGTCACTCGTGGTGTGGAACGGCAACAACGAGAACCTCGTCGCCTACGCCGAGTGGGGCTGGCGGCCGTCGCTCGTCGGCCGGACCTGGGGCAACGGCTACTACCGATCCCTGCTGCCGTCGGTCGTCGCCGAGCTGGACCCGACCCGGCCGTACACGCCGGGCAGCCCGTTCTCGTTCGACGAGTACCTGACGCCGAACGACCAGCGGAACGGCAGCGTGCACATCTGGGACGTGTGGAACCGGCTCGACTACCGCGCCTACGCCGACTGGGAGCCGCGGTTCGTCGCCGAGTTCGGGTTCCAGGGCCCGCCGGCGTGGTCGACCCTGACCGCGGTGGTGCACGACGAGCCCCTCGACCCGGACGGCCACGAGATGCTCGTGCACCAGAAGGCCGACCAGGGCAACCGGAAGCTCGCCGACGGCATGCGGGGGCACCTGCCCGAGCCGACCTCCATCGAGGACTGGCACTTCGCCGCGCAGCTCAACCAGGCGCACGCGATCCGCTTCGGCATGGAGTGGTTCCGCTCCCGCACGCCCGACAACACCGGCATGGTCGTCTGGCAGCTCAACGACGACTGGCCCGTGGTGTCCTGGGCCCTGGTCGACCACGCCGGCATCCGGAAGCCCGTCTGGTACGCCGTCCGGCAGGCCTACCAGCCCGTGCTGCTCACCGTCCAGCCGTCGTCCGGTGCCCAGGGTGACGACGGCGACGGAGGCCTCGACGTCGTCCTCGTCAATGCGTCCGGGGCGCCGGTCGCGGACGAGGTCACGGTCTCCCGCGTCGCGTTCGACGGCACCGTGCTCGAGTCGTCGTCGTTCACGCTCGCGGCCGCTCCCGCCGATGCCGACCGGGTGCAGCTGCCGTCGTCGCTCGCGGTGCCGGGCGACCCCGGTTCCGAGGTCCTCGTCGTCACGGGAGCCGGCACCCGCACCGTGCACGACTTCGCCGAGGTCGTCGACCAGGCACTCGAGCCCTCGCCCCTGTCCACGGTGGTGTCGGCGACGGAGGACGGCGCGACGGTCACCGTGACGGCGACGGCGTACGCGCGCGACGTCTCGCTGTTCCCCGACCGCGTCGATTCGGCCGCCCGCGTCGACGACGGCCTGGTGTCCCTGCTCCCCGGCGAGTCGGTGACCTTCACGGTGACAGGCGCGCCGGGCATCGCTGCACAGGAGCTCGTCCACCCGCTCGTCCTCCGCCACGCAGGTTCGCTCCTCCCCTGACCCGGGCGCCCTAGGGGGACGGCGACGTTCCCTCGCGCCGCTGACGGTTCCGGTTCACGATCCCCCGGGTTCGCGAACCGGAACCGTCACCCGAGCACGCCCGCACACCTCCGCTGCACCCGCACCACCGCCACCCACACCGCACCACCCGCAGCACCGCCACCCCGCACCCGGCACCCGGCACCCGGCACCCGGCACCCGGCACCCGGCACCCGGCAGCACCGTCGCTCGCACCGGCACCACTCCCACCCGCAATACCGCAGCCCGCAGCCCGCAGCCCGCAGCCCGCAACACCGCAGCCCACGGACGGAGCGGCCGTCCCGCACCGCCGCCTCGTTCACCGCGCGGCACCCCGCCGAGCGCCCCGGGACGGACATTTCCTCTCGACGCGTGACGGTTCTGGTTCACGATCGCCGAGGATCGCGAACCAGAACCGTCACGTCGCCGATCAGGAAACGCTTCCCCCGCCGAAACAGCGCGGCTGACGGCGCTCAGTCGATCGTGCGGAGCTCCAGCACGATCGCGGTCGCGGGTGCGAGCAGCGGGAGCCGCGCGCCGACGTCCTCGAGCACGGCGCCGGTCAGCTCCAGGTGTCCGCGCACGAGCCACTCCGGCGGCACCATGTCGAGCCCGCGCGGGACAGCGAGCCCGGTCACCGGGGCGAGCCGGTAGCGCCGCGACCGGTCGAGTCCGCGCACCCGGAGCGGCACCGGCAACGACCTCGGCCCCGTCTCCGTCCGCGCCACCCGCACCAGCGCCCGCGAACGGTCGGTGGCCACGACCGACGTCGCCACCGTTCCCGGGTCTCCGAGGTCCAGGTGCCGCAGCCGCCCGGAGTGCAGCAGCCCGCGCTCCCGTCGGTACAGCGCCGTCCAGGCCCGGAGCCGGTCGAGCTCCTCGGGCGACAGCTTCGTGATGTCGGTCTCGATGCCGGCCGAGCCGAACAGCGACACCGCCATCCGGAAGTCCAGGTCGAGGTGCCGGCCCGTGGTGTGCGAGATCTCCGGCCCGACGTGCGAGCCGATCAGCTCGAGCGGGAGCAGTGCCTCGGTCCACCGCTGGATCGGCAGTCGCTCGAAGGCGTCGTTCGAGTCCGACGGCCACACCCGGTCGGTGCGCTCGAGCACGCCGAGGTCGATCCGGGCACCGCCGCTCGCGCACGCCTCGATCTCGAGCCACGGGTGCCGCGCACGCAGCTCGTCCATCAACGCGTACACGCCGCGGGTGTGCGCGTCGATGCCGGCGCGTCCCGCGTGCACCGCGTGCACGATGTCCCGGTTCTGGTCCCACTTCACGAAGTCGACGTGGTGCTCGCCGATCACGCGGGACATGCTCTCGAGCACGTGGTGCCGGGCCAGGGGGTTCGCCATGTCGAGCACGTACTGGTTCCGCCACGTGCGGACGTCGTCCTCGGGGCGCTGCAGCATCCACTCGGGGTGGGCCTCCGCCAGCTCGGACACCGGGCTGACCATCTCGGGCTCGAACCACAGCCCGAACTCCATGCCGAGCGCACGCACCCGGTCGACGAGCGGTGCCAGCCCGTCCGGCCACACCGACGGGTCGACGCGCCAGTCCCCGAGCGAGGTCGAGTCCGACCGCCGGCCGAGGAACCACCCGTCGTCGAGCACGAACCGCTCGACGCCGATGTCCGCCGCCGTCTCGGCCAGCGCCACCAGGGGCTCGAGCTCCTGCCGGTAGTAGACGGCCTCCCACGTGTTGAGCACCACGGGCCGGGGTCGTCGCGGGTGCCCCGGGCGGCTGCGCAACGAGTCGTGCAGCCGGTCGGACAGCCCGTCGATCCCGGTGTCGCTCCACACGAACACGGCGTCGGGGGCGGTGAACGACTGCCCCTCGCCGAGCACGACCTCGCCGGCGCGCAGCAGTTCTCCGGCACCGAGCAATGGTCTCGCCTCGGCGAGCTGGTCGTACCGGTACACGGAGTCGGCGCTCCAGGCCAGGTGCACCGCCCACAGCTCACCCTCGGCGTCTGAGAACCCGGGCGTCCCGAGCACGAGCAACGTCGGCGAGTCGTGGCCGGTCCGCCCGCGACGGCTCTCGCGCGCGTGGCTCCCGGCGGTCGCTGCCCGGCGCTGCGGGGTGCGCTCACGGGTCCACCGTCCGCCCAGGTCGAGCACCTCGGTGATCCGCTCCCCCACCGGCAGTGTCGCCTCGAGCGCCTGCACGTGCACGGGCTCGGCGTGGGTGTTCGTCACCGTGTGCCGCACCCGCAGCACCCCCGCGGAGTCGAGCGCGAACTCGCTCCGGAGCGCCAACGAGTCCGACTCGGCGGTCACGACGATCCGCTCGTCGTCACCGATCACCACCACGTCGAGCCACCGCGGCACGAGCGGCATCCCGTCCACGTGCCCCGCGATCCCCGGTCGCCCCTCCCACCCGTCGCGCTCGGTCGGCAGCACCGTGAGGGGCCACCGCGCGTCGAGCGCACTCGGCCCGAGCGGCCGGCCGAGTGCGAGCAGCAGGTCGGCCGCATCGTCCGGCGCGACGGGCCCGACGTCCCGACCCCAGTGCAGCACCTCGGGCAGCCCGTCCGCCGCGGACGCCAGCACCAGCGACACCCCGGCCGATCGCAGCACGTACACACGTCGATCGCCGGCACCGACGGCTGTCGACTCGCGCTCCACGACGGTCACGAGACCCGCTCCTCGCGCAGCACGCGGACGCGTCCGGCCGGCACGACGGTGTCCGGCCCGTGGCCGGACCCGTCGAGCAGGTCCGTGCCGGACGCGACGACCGTGACGTCGTCAGCACGGTGGTTGACGAGGAACAGGAAGGCGGAACCGTCGTCGCCGACGCGACGCACCGCCTCCAGGCCGGGAGGCCCGGTGACCGTCCGCAGGATCCCCCGCTCCGCGATCACCCCGTCCACGAGCCGTTGGATGCTGTCGTCCGCGAGCATCGCGGACACGTACCAGGCGCCGCCGCCGACGGCGCGGCGCGTGACGGCGGGCCGGCCCGCGAGCGGGCCGTCGGTGTAGCGGAGCACGGACTCGGCGTCCTCGAGGACGACCGCCTCGGCCCAGTCGGTGACGACCTCGCCGTCGTCGAGGGTCCAGCGTTCATCGCGCTGGAGCGGGGTGAACTCCTCGCTCCAGGCGCCGAGCACCTCGCGGAACGCGCCCGGGTAGCCGCCGGTGCGGATGCGGGCTGTCTCGTCGGCGACGCCGGACAGGTACGTGACGATCAGGGTCGCGCCGCGGTCCACCACGGCGGACAACCGCGCGGCGGTCGCGTCGTCGACGATGAGCATCGTCGGCACGACGACCACGTCGTAGCCGTCCAGGTCGGCGTCGGCGGGGACCACGTCCGTCAGCACCTGCCGGTCGTGGAACGCGCGGTGCCAGGCGCGGAGCTCCCGGCCGTAGCGCAGGCCCCGGTGCGGCTTGAGCCCCGACTGCACAGCCCAGCCGGAGGCCTCGTCCACGACGATCGCGACCCGGGCCGGCTCGACGCGGGTGCCCTGCACGGGTGCGAGGGCCTGCAGCGCCCGGCCAAGAGCGAGCACCTCGCCCCAGATGCGTGTGCGGGTGCCGGCGTGCGGGAGCATCGCGGAGTGGAACTGCTCCGCACCCGCGGTGGAGGCCCGCCACTGGAAGAACAGCGCCCCGTCGGACCCGTGCGCGACGTGCGCCAGGGCGTTCCGGACGAGCTCCGCGGGTTCCTTGGCGCGGTTGCGCTGCTGCCAGCTCGGGCCGCCCGTCGAGTGCTCCATCAGCAGCCAGGGGCGGCGGTCCGCCGACATCCCGCGCATCCGGTCACCGGCCAGCGCGAGGTCCTGCTCGCGGCGGGTGTCGTCGACGAGCGTGTAGTGGTCGTTCGCGACGATCGCCACGTGCTTGGCCCACCCGGCGTAGTCGACGACCTGCGACCCGGCGCCCACCATGAAGTTCGTCGTGACCGGCACGTCCGAGTGCTGCTCGATCACGGCCTTCTCGGCGTCGTACTGGCGGAGCAGGGCGTCGGACGAGTACCGCTCGAAGTCCAGCGCGAGCCCGGGGTTCGGTGCCCCGCCCACACCCCGTGGCGGCGAGACCTCGTCGAACGAGGTGTACGTGTGCCCCCAGAAGGCCGTGCCCCACGCGTCGTTCGCGGCCTCGACGTCGCCGTACTTCGCGACGAGCCAGTGCCGGAAGTCCGCTGCCGACTCCTCGCAATAGCACCGGCCGTTGCCGCCGCCGAGCTCGTTGCTCACGTGCCAGAGCCGCACCGCGGGGTGCCGGCCGTACCGATCGGCCAGCGCGTCGACCATGCGGAGCGCGTACTCCCGGAACAGCTCGGAGGCCGGGCACCACCCGAGTCGTCCACCCGGTCGCTCTCGCCGCTCCGTGGCGTCCACCGGGAGGATCTCCGGGTGTGCGGTCAGCAGCCAGTTCGGCGGTGCAGCGGTCGGCGTCGCGAGGTCCACCGCGATGCCGTGCTCGTGCAGCAGCGCGAGGACGTCGTCGAGCCACTCCCACGTGAAGTCCCCCGGCGACCGCTCGAGCAGTGCCCACGAGAACACCCCGACGGTGACCAGGTTCACGCCGACCTCACGCATCAGGCGAACGTCCTCGAGCCAGGTCTCCCGGGGCCACTGCTCGGGGCTGTAGTCGCCGCCGAACGACAGGCCGTCGGTCGGCCACGGGACGGTGGGGGCTGCGGTCACGGCATCTCCTTCGATGGTGTGGACCGCTCAAGCCTCCCGTCTGCGTCCGTGTTTGTCAACGTGTGTAACTAACGCGCCGAGACCTCTGCCTGATGCCTCGGCCGCTCACTCCCCCAGCAGCCGACGGATGGCGAGGACCGCCCCGGCGCGTGCCCACTCCGAGAACTCGAACGGCTGTACCTCCACCGTCACCGGCTCGGTGTACGGCGCCAGTGCGGCTCGCATCGACTCGTCGACGGTCGCCCGCGCCAGGTCGTACACGGGCAGCCCGTCGCCCGTCAGGACGACCGCCGAGGGGTCCGCGATGTGCACCGCGGTGGCGAGCAGGACCCCGAGGGCGCGGCCGGCATCCTCGAACGCAGCGAGGGCACCCTCGTCGCCGTCCCGCGCGAGCTCGACCACCTGGTCGTAGGTCTTCCCCTCGTGGCCGGCGTTCCGCACGATGACCGGGCTGGGAAGGTAGCTCGAGGCGCACCCGGCGTGACCGAGGCCACAGTCCGGACCGCCTCCGAGGACGGGAAGGTGCCCGATGCGCCCCAGTCGCCCGTGCTCCCCGGTGGAGACCTGCCCGTTCGCGATGAGCCCGAGGCCGAGGCCCTCACCGACCGTCACGAGCACCATCGACCCACGGCCGGCGCCCGCACCGAACCAGTGCTCCTTCGCCGTCAGCGCGTGGACGTCGTTCGCGGTGAACGTGGCGATGCCCGTCCGCTCCTCGAGCATCCGGGCGAACGGCACCTCGTGCCACCCGAGGAACACCGACGCCGCGACGACGGACTCCCCCGCGCGGACCATGACGTCTCCGGGCAGCGAGACCCCGATCGCACAGATGGCCGGGTGCGCATCCCGGAGCCGCTCGAGCACCAGGGCGATCTGCTCCGCGAGGGACTCGGCGGCGGTGTCGTCGATCGCCTCTTCGTGCAGGGCGAGGACCCGTCCGCCCAGGTCCGTGACCGCGGCGTACAGGCGGTCCTTCGTGAGCTTGACGCCGAGGAACTCCCACTGCCCACTGCTCACCTGCAGGAGCTCCGACGGACGACCGGTGGCACCGCGCACGTCAGTCCCGACCTCGACCACGAGCCGCTGTGACACGAGGATGCGCATCGCCCGCGTGAGGCTCGCCCGTGAGAGCCCGAGTGACCGAGCGATCTCTGCACGGGAGAGCACCCCGTGGATGAGGATCTCCCGCAACGCCAGTCGGGAGCCGTCGGGCAGGGCCGGCCAGGCTTCGGTCATCGTTCCTCCGTCGTCGGCTGATCCTACGGCCTGACCGGTCCCCGTCGACAAGGGCCCGGAACGGGCCGCAGAACGCAGAAAACCCCTGACCACGAATGGTCAGGGGTTCCCTGGTTCTTCCACGTTAAGTCCGGCGGCGTCCTACTCTCCCACAAGGTCCCCCTTGCAGTACCATCGGCGCTGAGAGGCTTAGCTTCCGGGTTCGGAATGTGACCGGGCGTTTCCCTCTCGC
>NZ_QKTE01000015.1:0-97115 GCF_003234735.1 Curtobacterium sp. MCLR17_040
GGGCGGACGCGGGGTGGGGCTCCCGGCAGGGCGGGCGAGATCGCACGAACCGTCGCTCGACAGGCGCTCTTGAGTGCCAGACCGCCTCGGTTGCACCACGCAACTTTCGTGCGTGACGCGCCGCTCGATTCCGGCGGAATCATGCATCACGCGGCGGGCCCGTGCATTACAGCGGTGTAAACAAATCGCCCCCGGTTCGTTCTGTTCCGTGACAGGGTGATACCAATGAGCGTTCCTGGCCGGGCACACAGACGTTCCACCCTCCGGCTCAGGACTCTTGCAATCATGACCAGAGAGGCAGCGGACATGGCATCCGTGACCAAGTGGGGCAAGCGCGGCATCGCGCTCGGCGCCGGTGCAGCAGCGACGGCGCTGGTGCTGACCGGCTGCGCGAGCAGCAGCGTGAGTGACACCGAACTGAACGGCCTGAGCATCGGGACGACGGACAAGATCACGTCCCTCGACCCGGCCGGTTCCTACGACAACGGCTCCTTCGCCGTGCAGAACCAGGTGTTCCCGTTCCTGATGAACACGCCCGTGGGGAGCCCGGACGTCGAGCCGGACATCGCCACGAAGGCGGAGTTCACGAACCCGACCACCTACGAGGTCACCCTCAAGGACGGGCTCGAGTTCGCGAACGGCAACAAGCTCACGTCGAGCGACGTGAAGTTCTCGTTCGACCGCGAGCTGAAGATCAACAACGAGAACGGTCCGCAGTCGCTGCTGGCCAACCTCAAGAGCATCGACACCCCGGACGACACCACCGTGGTGTTCAACCTCGACCACGCCGACCAGACCTGGCCGCAGGTGCTCTCGAGCCCCGCGGGTCCGATCGTCGACGAGGACGTCTTCAGCGCGACGAAGCTCACCAGCGCCGACGACATCGTCAAGGGCAAGGCGTTCGCCGGGCAGTACCAGATCAGCTCCTACAAGGAGAACGACACGATCCAGTACAAGACGAACCCGAAGTACGACGGCCTCCTCGGCAAGGCGAAGACCGACGAGGTCACCGCCAGCTACTACACCAAGGAGACCGACCTCAAGCTCGCCGTGCAGAAGGGCGACGTCGACGTGGCGTACCGCTCCCTGACGCCGACCGACATCTCGGACCTGCGCAAGGACGACTCCCTCAAGGTCACCGACGGCCCCGGCGGCGAGATCCGCTACGTGGTCTTCAACTTCAAGACGCAGCCGTTCGGCACCGGGCAGGACGACGCCGACGAGGCGAAGGCCCTGGCCGTGCGTCAGGCCGCGGCCGACGTGGTCGACCGCGCCCAGCTCGCGAAGGAGGTCTACAACGACACCTTCACCCCGCTGTACTCGATGGTGCCGGACGGCCTGACCGGCGCGGTCCAGCCGTTCAAGGAGATGTACGGCGACGGTGACGGCGGCGCGGACGTGTCCAAGGCGAAGAAGACGCTGTCGGACGCCGGCGTCACGGGCAAGGTGCAGCTCGACATCCAGTACGCGCCCGACCACTACGGTTCGGCCTCGGACGACGAGTACGCGCTGCTCAAGCAGCAGCTCGAGGACTCCGGTCTGTTCACCGTCAACATCCAGTCGACGGTCTACACGACCTACGCGCAGGAGCGCACCAAGGACGCCTACCCCGTGTACCAGCTCGGCTGGTTCCCGGACTTCTCCGACGCCGACAACTACCTGTCGCCGTTCTTCACCAAGGAGAACTTCGTCCAGAACCACTACGACGACCCGGAGATCCAGGACCTCATCGCGAAGGAGCAGGCCGAGTCCGACCCGGACAAGCGTGCTGACCTGATCGAGCAGGCCCAGGAGCGCGAGGCCACCCAGATCTCGACGCTGCCGCTGCTGCAGGGCAAGTCCGTCGCGGTCGCCGGCAAGGACGTCAAGGGCCTGACCCTCGACGCCTCGTTCAAGTTCCGGTACGCCACCCTGAGCAAGTAGCACCAAGCCCCACGTGCAGGCCGCGGGCGTTCCCACGAGGGACGCCCGCGTGCCTGTGCAACGGCGACGAAAGGCACACACCCCGTGACCCTCAGCACTCCCGAGGCGACGCAGGACGTGAACGGCACCGATCCCACCAAGCCACAGGCACAACGCAGTGCCAAGAACAGTGGTGGCGGACTCGGCCGGTACATCCTCGTCAGGTTCCTCCTCATCATCCCGACCGTCTTCATCCTGGTGACGCTCGTGTTCTTCCTGATGCGCGTCATCGGGAACCCGATCACCGCATCGGTCGGCGGTCGACTCACGCCGAGCCAGCTGCAGGAACGCCTGCACGCCGCCGGGTACGACCGGCCGGTGCTCGTGCAGTACTTCGAGTACCTCGGCAACATCCTGCGCGGCGACTTCGGCACCTCGTCGACGGACAACCGTCCGATCACCGACATCATCGTCACGTACGGCGGTGCGACCGCGGAGCTCGTGTTCTACGCGCTCATCGTCGCGCTGGTGCTCGGCATCCCGCTCGGCATGCTCGCCGCGTACACGCGTGACAAGTGGCCGGACGTGCTGCTGCGTGCGCTCGCGATCCTGACCTACGCCACGCCGGTGTTCTTCGGCGGTCTGCTGCTCAAGCTCGTCTTCTCGGTGTGGCTCGGCTGGCTGCCCCTCGGCGACCGGGCCTCGACCCGGGTGTCGCTCATCCTCGACGGCATCCCCGGCGCGAGCGGCATCTACATCATCGACGCGCTCCGCACCGGCAACGCCCAGGTCATCGGCGACGTGCTCCAGCACGCCGTCCTGCCCGCGCTGACGCTCGGCCTGCTCACCGCCGGCATCTTCCTGCGCCTGGTGCGCGCGAACATGATCGGGTCGCTCGGCTCCGAGTACGTCGACGCCGCCCGGTCCCGCGGTGTGCGCGAGTCGCGGTTGGTGCGCACCCACGCGTTCCGTCCGGCCCTCGTGCCGATCATCACCGTGATGGGGTTGCAGATCGCGATGCTCCTGGGCGGCTCGGTGCTCACCGAGACGACCTTCGGGTGGCGCGGTCTGGGCTTCGAGCTCAACCAGTACCTGTCGGCCCGTGACTTCGTCGCGGTGCAGGGCATCGTCGCGATGCTGGCGGTGATCGTCGCGGTGACCAACTTCATCGTCGACGTCGTCGCCGCCCTGATCGACCCGAGAGTGAGGTTCTGACGATGGCCGACACCACCCTCGTCGACCGCCACGAGCCGCTCTGGAAGCGGCTCCCCGTGGTGGTCCAGCTGCGCCGGAGCACCGGCTGGCAGCGCGCCATGCTCATCGTCGGCGTGGTCATCTGCGCCCTCTACCTGCTCGTCGCGGTGTTCGCCCCGCTCCTCGCCCCGTACGGCTTCGGCCAGCTGCAGGGCGCGGACGGGCAGAGCTTCCCGCGCACCGGTGCACCGAGTGCCGAGCACATCTGGGGCACGACGGTCGGCGGCTTCGACGTGTTCAGTCGCGTGCTCTACGGCGCCCGCACGGCCGTGCTCGTCGTCATCGTCGCCGTGATCGTCTCGATCATCGTCGGTGTCCTGCTCGGCATGGTCTCCGGGTACCTGGGCGGCTGGCTCGACCGCGTCCTGGTGGTCGTGGCCGACGCCATCTACGCGTTCCCGTCGCTGCTGCTCGCGATCATCGTGTCGATCGTCATCTCCGGCGGCAACTCGAGCTACTCGGGCGGCATCATCGCGGCGGCGATCTCGATCACCGTCGTCTACGTGCCGCAGTACTTCCGCGTGGTCCGTGCCGAGGCCGTCCGGCTGAAGAACGACGCGTTCGTCGAGTCGGCGCGCGTGATGGGCACGAACCCGTGGCGCATCATGACGCGGCACGTCCTGCGGAACTCGACCCGTTCCCTGCCGCTCATCCTGACGCTCAACGCGAGCGACGCGATCCTGACCCTGGCCGGCCTCGGCTTCCTCGGGTTCGGCATCGGTCCGACGTCCGGTGCCGAGTGGGGCTACGACCTGAGCCGCGCGCTCTCGGACGTCGCGAGCGGCGTCTGGTGGACCGGTGTCTACCCGGGTGTCGCGATCGTGGTGCTCGTGCTCGGCGTGACCTTCATCGGCGAGAGCCTGAACGACATCTCCGATCCCCGCCTGCGTGCACGCCGACGCCTGAAGCAGCTCGTGTCCACGCGCGAGACGCGCGAGACGCGCGAGACGCGCGACGCCGGCACACCCCGCGACACGCGCAACCCCGAGGCACCGCGCACCGCCGGGAACGACACGGAAGGGACGGGCGCATGACCCCGACCACCCGCCTGCAACCGGGTGACACCACCACCGAGCCGGTCGTCGTCGTCGACGACCTGACCGTCACCTTCGCGACCGACGGCGGCGCCGTCGACGCGGTCAAGGGCGTCAGCCTCGACGTCCGCCCCGGCGAGGTCCTCGCCCTGGTCGGCGAGTCCGGCTCGGGCAAGTCCGTCACGGCCCGCAGCATGCTGCGGCTCATGCCGGAGACGGCGACACTCGGCGGTGCGGTGCTGCTCGACGGCACCGACGTCGTGTCGGTCGGCTCGCAGAAGCTCCGCGAGCTCCGCGGGACCGCCGGCGCGATGGTGTTCCAGGAGCCGTCGACCGCGCTCAACCCGGTCTTCACCGTCGGGTGGCAGATCGCCGAGGGGCTCCGTGCCCACGGCGGCGTGTCCAAGAAGCAAGCACGGGCGAAGGCCATCGACTACCTCGGTCGCGTCGGCATCCCCGACCCCGAGACCCGCGTCGACCACTACCCGCACCAGTTCTCCGGCGGGCAGAAGCAGCGCGTGGTCATCGCGAGCGCACTGGCCCTCGAGCCGAGCGTCATCATCGCGGACGAACCGACGACGGCACTCGACGTGACGGTGCAGGCCGAGATCCTCGACCTGCTGCGCCGCTGCCGCGACGAGTTCGGCACCGCGATCGTCGTCATCACGCACAACATGGGCGTCGTCGCCGACCTGGCCGACCGCGTCGCCGTGATGTACCAGGGCGAGATCGTCGAAGAGGCCACGGCGACGGCACTGTTCGCGACGCCGCAGGCCGACTACACCAAGCGGCTGCTCGCGGCGGTGCCCCGGCTCGAGGCGTCCACCGGGGTGGCCCGGCGCGCCGCGATCTCCGAGGACGTCACCCCGCTGGTGGAGGCGAAGGGGCTCGAGATCGAGTACCCCGGGCGGCTCGGTTCGCCGGCGTTCAAGGCGGTCAAGGGCGTCGACCTGGCGATCCGTCCGGGCGAGGTCCTCGGTCTGGTGGGGGAGTCCGGCTCGGGCAAGACCACCATCGGCCGGGCCATGGCGGGCCTGACGAAGGTCACCGGCGGCTCGCTCAAGGTGCTCGGCGCCGAGATGCTCGGGTACCGCGAACGCGACTTCAAGCACCTGCGCAAGGACATCGGGTTCGTGTTCCAGGACCCGGCGACCTCGTTCAACCCGCTGCTGACGATCGCCGAGTGCGTCGCCGAGCCGCTGGTCGTGCACAAGGAGGTCTCGAGCCCCCGTGCCGCGCGCAAGCGGGTGGACGAGCTGCTCGAGGCCGTGCAGCTGCCGGCCGCGTACGGCGACCGCTACCCGCACGAGCTCTCCGGCGGGCAGCGCCAGCGTGCATCGCTCGCCCGGTCGCTCGCGCTCCGGCCGAAGCTGCTCATCGCCGACGAGCCGACGAGTGCGTTGGACGTCTCCGTGCAGGCCCGGGTGCTCGAGCTCTTCCTCGAGCTGCAGCAGGACCTCGGCTTCGCCTCGCTGTTCATCAGCCACGACCTCGCGGTCGTCGGCGCGCTGTCCGACCGGATCGCGGTGCTGTACCGCGGTGACCTGGTCGAGACGGGCACGACGGCGCAGGTCCTCGGCGCGCCGCAGCACCCCTACACGCAGCGGCTCCTCGCGTCGCTGCCGGTGCCGGACCCAGCCGAGCAGGCGGAGCGACGGCGTACGCTGGAGCGACTGGAGAACGTCGGGTCCTGACCCGAGGTGACCCGCCCTGGAGGCCCGGCCAGCGTCGTCGACGCACGCCGGGCCTCCAGGGCGGTCGTCTCCACTGCTGCACGCACGACGGACCTGCCAGGGCGGCCCGTCGCGAACCGCCGCCAGGGGGCGGCGTGGAAGGGGACCCATGATCGCGGTCAACGGACCGGCGGTCGTCGCGGACGACGTGTCGATCGAGTACCGGGGCGGACGCGGGGGCGAGTCCATCCGGGCCGTCGACGGCGTGAGCCTCACGGTCCGGCAGGGGGAGATCCTCGCCCTGCTCGGTGAGTCGGGATCGGGCAAGTCGACCTTCGCCGCCGCCATCGCTGGCCAGCTCGGATCCCACGGCGAGGGCGAGGGCGCCCTCCGTCGGCACATCGTCGGCGGCGAGCTGACCGTGCTCGGCCAGAAGACCCGGGGCCTCCGTCCCTCGTCGCGCAAGCTCGAACGGCTGAGCGGCCGGATCGGGTACCTGCCGCAGGACGGCGCCGACCGGCTCAGCCCGGACCTGACCGTCGGCGAGGCCGTCGCCGAACCGATCTACGCCCGCGACCGCCGGTTCGACCGGCGCGAGGCCGGGCTCATCGTCGCCCGGCTGCTCGACGCGGTGCACCTGCCGCTCGGGGCGATGCGCCTGAACACCTGGGAGCTCTCGAGCGGGCAGCGTCAGCGTGTCGCCCTGGCGAAGGCGCTCGTGCTCGAGCCCCAGCTGCTGGTCGCGGACGAACCGGCGCGTGGCGTCGACGTACTCGTGCGGCAGTCCGTGCTCGAGGCCCTGGCGACCCTGCAGCGCGGCCGGCAGTTCTCGGCCGTCGTCGTGTCCAGCGACCTGCGCGAGGCCCGCGCCCTCGCCGACCGCGTCGCCGTGATGGCCGACGCCCGGCTCGTCGGGCTCGGCACCTTCGACGAGGTCCTCGACAACCCCGTCGACCCCTACGTCAAGACCCTCGCCTCGACCGCGGCCCGCGGCGTGAAGCGTCGTCCGGCACCGACCGCGGCCCGCCGTTCGTCGGCGCCGCGTCGTCCGCTCGCCGCCGGCACCGGCCCGCGCACCGACCGTCAGGAGAACGCGTGAGCGCCACAACCAAGGGCCCCCGCGGCCACCGCGCCGTCGTCCCCACGTCGGGTGCACCGCTGCCGATCGACGCCCCGCAGCCCGGGCCGGTCGCCGTGCTGCCGGAACCGACGGACCTGCACGTGGACGCCGTGACCGAGGCCGGCGGCACCGTCGCGCCGCTCGACGCCGACACCCGCGGGATCGTCTGGCTCGACCCCCGCGACCCGGCCGGACTCGCCGACGCGCTGTCGTCGGCACCGGGTGTGGGCTGGGTGCAGCTGCCGTTCGCCGGCGTCGACGCCTTCGCGCACCTGATCCAGGAGCACGGCGACCGCGTGCTGTTCACCTCGGCCAAGGGCGCCTACGCGGAGCCGGTCGCCGAGCACGCGCTCGCGTTGACCCTCGGCACGCTCCGGGTCCTGCAGAAGCGCGCTCGTGCGTCGTCGTGGGCGACCGAGCCCGAGGGTGTCTCGCTGTACGGGCGGAACGTCGTCGTGATCGGTGCGGGCGGGATCGCCCTCGAGTACCTCCGGCTGCTCGCGCCGTTCGACGTCGACGTCACGGTCGTGCGCCGCTCGCCCGAGCCCGTGCCGGGAGCCGCGCGGACCGTCACCACCGACGAGCTCGACCGGGTCCTGCCCGACGCCGACGTCGTGATGATCGCGGCGGCGATGACCTCGGGCACAGCGAAGCTCTTCGGTGAGCAGCAGTTCCGGATCATGAAGCCGTCCGCCCGGCTCGTGAACATCGCCCGCGGCGGACTCGTGGACACCGACGCACTGGTCGCCGCCCTGCGCGCGGGGGAGATCGCCGCGGTCGGCCTCGACGTCACCGACCCCGAGCCGCTGCCCGACGGGCACCCGCTCTGGTCGGAGCCCGGCGCGGTCATCACCCCGCACCAGGCCGACACCCCGGAGATGGTCGCACCGCTGCTCGCCGAGCGCGTCTGGCTCAACGCCGCGGCGTTCCTCGGGGGCGACGGCGAGGGCTTCGTCGGCGTCGTCGACCCGGTCGCCGGGTACTGACACGGGGGCCTCGAAGCGCGGCGCGCCCGGGCGGCGTGTCCGATGCGGTGGAGGGCCTCGGCGTCCTGCTATGCTGTTACCCGTTGTTCGCACGTCATTCGCCAGCGGACAGTGATCCTCGATAGCTCAATTGGCAGAGCAGCCGGCTGTTAACCGGCAGGTTGTTGGTTCGAGTCCAACTCGGGGAGCGACAGGTCCTCATCCCTTCGGGGTGGGGACCTTTTGCGTTGCTGTCGTCGTGCGCGTTCGGTGCTCCCTGTACGATCGTTCCGTCATGACGAACACTCGGGAGTCCCGCCGCGGACGTTCGGAGCGAACGGAGCGGCGGTCCGTCGTGCAGGCGGTGGACGTCGCACTGTCGTCACGAGCGTCGTTCGTGGTGGTGCTGACGGTCTTCGTCGTCATGGGGTTCGCCTTCGCCGGGTGGTTCCACGTCCACGTGGCCGCGGCCCCGGACGAGCGAGGGCACGTCTGGAACATCCTGCTCTACGCCGAGCGCCCCGTGCTCGCGGGCCCCTACCTGCAGCAGGTCGACCCGTCGCAGCTCTGGATGGGCGAGGTCGTCCGGTCGCCGCTGTACCTGTACCACTACCTGATGTCGTTCCCCGCGCGCGGAGCACTCGCAATCGGGCTCGACTACGAGCAAGTCGTCTTCGTTCTCCGTGCCGTGAACGTGCTGTGGGCAGCTTCGGGGCTCATCGCGCTCCGGTCGCTGTTCCAGCACGCTCGCGTCCCCGCGTCGATCGGGCTGCTCGCGATCGTGGCGACGGCGTTCACGGGGCGGTTCACCTGGCAGGCCGCGTCGGTGAGCTACGACGCCCCGGCCATGGCAGCGCTCTTCGTGTTCGCCGCCGTCGCGGTCCGTTTCGTCCGCGGTGGGGGACTGCGCACGCTGGCCTGGATGGCCGTCGCAGCGCTGTTCGCCCTCCTGATGAAGTACTCGCAGGCACCGTTCGTGCTCGCGGGAGGGTTCTTCGCCATCCTGCTGCGGTACCGCGCCGCCGGCTGGTCGTGGTTGCGGCACCCGGTGCAGCGAGCCGTCGGGGGACTCCGCGCGCGACCCGGACAGTCGATCGTGCTGCTCGTGATCGGCGGTGTGCTGACCGCTCTCGCGATCGAGCGCTTCGGTCTGAACCTGTTGCAGTTCCACGCGGTGAACCCCGCCTGTACTGCCCTGCACAGTCGTGCCGATTGCATGGACTACGCGATCTTCCGCCGGAACTACGCGGCTTCCCGTGCCCACGACCTGGCCGAGGTGAACGGAACGCTGCCGGCATTCGCGCCGCTGTCCTTCCTGTGGTCATGGGTGACGATCTACTTCCAGTCACTGTTCTTCTTCTGGGGCGCCTCGTTCCCGTGGCGTCCGAACCCGTCGGTCGTCGTGTTCGGAGCCTCGAGCGCCGTCGTCGGCATCGGGATCGCGCTGACGCAGGCCCGACGGATCCTGCACGATGCGGCGCTCACCTGGTGCGCCGCGGTCGCGGCGACCTACACGTTCGCCGTCCTCTGCTTCAACGCCGCCACGATGGTCAACTTGGGGGAGTCGTACGCGTTCTCCGGTCGCTACCTGCTGCCAGCGATGCCGTTGGCCGTGGTCGTCGTCCTGGTCGGTGTCCGGACGTGGCTCCGACGTCTCCGACCGCGAACGCGTTCCGTCGCGACGGCCGTGGTCGGCGTGGTGCTCGCCGCGCTCTTCGTGTTGTACAACCCTCTGAGCGCGTTCTTCCCCTACGCACACTCCGCCGCGTGGTACTCCGATTGGGGGCTCGACGTCCTGCCGAGATGGCTGACCGGGGTCGAGTCGTGAGCGCGTCCCGTCGCGCCCGTGGGGTGAGCGTCGGAGTCGCCTCAGCTGCCTTCGTCGTGGTGATCGGTGTCGCAGCCTTCCTCAGGCCGGGCGACGATGGGGGTACGAGTCACGATGTCGACGGTTGTGCGGTGGTGTCCGAGCCGGGGCCGGCCACGGCGACGGCGTGCCCCGGAGCCGACCTGTCATCGGTCGATCTCTCGACGGCCGACCTCCGGCTCGCAGACCTGCGTGGTGCTGACCTCCATGACGCAGACCTCTCCGAGACCGTGTTCTTCGGAGCCGACCTGCGCTCGACCGACCTGCGCGGCGCGGACCTCCGGGAGGCTGATCTGCACGCCGCCGATCTGCGCGGTGCTGATCTGCGCGGAGCCCGGCTCGCGGACGCTGATCTTTCCTCCGCCCGGATCGACGGTGCAGACGTCTCCGGTGCCGACCTGTCGGGCGCTCGGATCGAGCAGATGAGCGTCCGGGGCACAGCACTGGAACCCGGAGCGCTCTCGGTCCGGAGCACCGACGGCACAGCAGTCCGCGTCGTGCTCCGACTGGAACTGCCACTCGGACTGACTTCTCCGAACTGCAGTGACCGTGTGGTCACCGCGCCGGTCGGCACGACGACCGTCCGGTGCCAGATCCGCACGGACGCACGACACGGCGGTCGTCTCGAGGCGCCGGTGGACGTCGTCGTCGCCGGACAGGACAGCTGAACCTCGATCGCGGTCAGCGAGCGTCGGGCTCGACCCTGAGCGTGCCGTCCCGGTTGTTGTCCTCGATGATCCCCTGTCGGGGCACGTAGACGTCGAGGTAGTCGAGCCGGAAGTGCTGGAGTTCTGCAGCGTGTTCGTCGAGGAACGTCCGGACCTGCTCGGGCATGGTCCGCCGGGTGTCCGAGCCGACGACGACGGCGTCGAACGGTCCGTTCTCCGGGCGCATGGAGCCACGGTCCCCGAAGTAGATGCGCCAGGTGTTGGCGCTGAACTGGCTGAAGAGGACGCCTTCGGAGTCGTGTCCGCGGACCTTCAGAGCATCCGAGAGCAGAGCGATCCCGCTCGGACGGGTCTGCACGACGGCGACGCCGAGCCGGGCGACGGGGATGAGCAGCGCGGCGACGAGCACTGCCGCCGTGATGCGTCCGACGGGCGGCCGGACGGTCGCCAGTCGCCCGTACCCGATCGCCGCCAAGGCGATGATGAACGGCATCCACGCGTCGTAGTAGTACGGCAGCGAGACGTTGGCGACGATGACGTAGAAGACGAGGAAGACACCGAGGGCGATGCCGAGGTACGCGACCAGGCGGTCCGGTCGGACGACGAGGGCGGCGACCACACCGATGGTCAGGACGGTGAGCAGCAACCAGCCCGTGCCGTCGGCGAGGAAGGCGAAGTTCGCCCACCACGGTGCCGCCGGGTAGATCGTCCCGAGGATGGTCGTCGGGTGCCCGTGGGCGTTCTGCTGCGCCTGGAACCGGAGCATCTGCCCGATGGCCCCGAAGAGCCCGACCGGCAGGTAGACGACCACGAACACGACCACGAACGCGATGCCGCCGTACAGCGCACCGACCCCCAGGTCGCGCCACCGACGGAACAGCAGGGGGAGTGCTCCCGCGGCGAGGACGAGCACTGCCGTCGACACCTTCGAGGTCACGGACAGTGCGAGCAGCGCACCCGATGCGGCCACCCACCACCGGTTGCCGGTCCGCATCCAGCGCCAGGCCGCGGCGAGCGAGGCGACGGCGAAGAAGACCATGAGGGGTTCGAGCATCGCGAACCGGTCGATGCGGACACCGATGACCGACCCGGCTTCCGCCCAGGACGAGCCCGAGCCACGCGGCGTCAGCCACCACGTCGCCGCCGCGGTCAGGCCGGTCCAGAAGCCGACCTCGCGTCGCAGCCAGAGGAACAGGACGACACCCGTGCCGAGCATCGCGGTCGCAGCCACCAGCCTCGGCCCGAGCGGCCCCTGTCCCACCAGGAGCTGCGCCACGCCGTACACGTACTTCGCGAGCGGCGGGTGCTCGAGGTTGAGCGAGAAGTTCCCGTGCACGTAGGCCCAGCTCGCGCGGAGGTACACGAACTCGTCGTTCACGATGGTCGGACGGCCGAGGTGCCAGTAGGCGACGAACACAGCAGCCAGGGCGACGACCACGAGGGCCGTCGCACGGACGGGGCGGGAGTGCAGGCGGGGGATGAGGACCTCCAGGACAGGGCGATGCCGGACCATCATCGCAGGAGCCGCCGTACGGGTCGTCCGCAGCGCTTGCTGTTAGCGTTCACAGGTGCACCGTTCCCGTTCGCCTCGACTCACGCTCCTCGGCGTCGTCGTCGCCGTGACGGCGGTGCTCACCGGCTGCAGCAGCGTCGGCCCGGACACCGACGCGTCCGAGGACCCGACGAGCTCGGACACCGGCCTGGGCTCGGGCGCGTCGCCCGTGGTCTTCGCGTTCGTCTGCGCCGCCGACGGATCGGACAGCGAGACCTACACCACCTACTCGGCGGTGTGGGAGGCCGAGCGCGCCGACTGCTCGGCGAAGCGCCTGACCGGGTCGGTGCCGTCGAGCCAGCAGCAGGCCGCGGTGGCGGCGGCGCGCGGTGACGCGACCCTGGTCGAGCTCGCGAGCACGTGCGCGGTCCGCGGCTCGGCGCCGTGGACGTCGGCGGTCGCCGACGCGCGCGGTGCGCACGTGGCCGCCGGGCTCCTGCGGTACTGCCCGGGGCACCCGGAGACCGACCGCCTGCGGGACGCACTGGCTGCCTACCGGGGCTGAGCCGGGCCTCCAGGCCGCCCGCCGGACCAGCGACGGGCTGGACGGCACCGGGTGCCGACACTGACCGGCGTCAGTCAGCCCTCGGGGTGGTCGCGACCCGGCAACCAGGACTGGCCGGGGCCGCCCCAACTGCTCTTGCGGATCGCCTTGGCGACCTGCTTGCCGTAGGGGCGCACCAGGCGGTCGGCGTAGAGCCAGCCGTCCAGGTGGTCGTACTCGTGCTGGAAGATCCGGGCCAGCCAGCCGTGCGCCTCGACCTCGAACGGGGTGCCGTGCTCGTCGAAGGCCCGCAGCAGGGCGCCCTCGGAGCGGCGGAGCGGGAACCGCTCGCCCGGGATCGACAGGCAGCCCTCGGACTCCTCGTCCTCGTCGAGCTCCTCGACGGACTCGGGCACCGGGGGCGTGATCCACAGGACGGGGTTCACGGCGGCGCCCCGGTGCAGGACGTCGTCGTCGTCGGTGTAGGAGTACACGAACAGGCGCTTGCCGACGCCCACCTGCGGACCGGCCAGGCCGACGCCCGGTGCCAGGTCCATGGTCTCGAGCATGTCGGCGACGAGGGTGCGGAGGTCGTCATCGAACGCGGTGACCTCGGCTGCACGCTCGTGCAGGACGGGTTCGCCGGTGATGCGGATCGGGAGAACGGCCATTCACCCAGGTTATCCGGCGGGGGACGGTAGCCTCGACGCGTGACGACGGACCTCCAGCTGCCCGACGCCGTGAGCAACCTCACGCCGTTCCAGGCGCTGATGATCCCGGTGGCGCTGATCGGTGCGGTGTTCCTGTCGCTCGGGGCGCAGTTCCAGAGCCGCGGGGTCCAGCGGGTCGAGGCGCGTCTCGGTCGGCAGTCGAAGGGGCTGAGCGTCCGGCACGTCGTCGGGCTCGTCTCGAGTGGCTACTGGGTGCTCGGCACGCTCATGCTCGGCATCGCGGTGGTGCTCCAGCTGATCAGCATCACGTTCGCGCCCCTGATCGTCGTGCAGCCGTTGGGTGCCGTCGCCCTCGTCATCACGACGTGGTTCTCGTCGCGGTCGTCCGGTGTGCCACTCGGTCGCCGTGCCCGGCGGGCCGTGTGGACGTGCATCATCGGTGTCGGCATCTTCGTCGGGATCGCCGCGTTCGTCGGGCACGAGAGCGCGATCACCCGTCAGCAGCTCGTCACCGTACTGGTGATCCTGGCCGTCGTGCTGGTGCTCGTGCTGGTGTCGTTCCGCCTGGTCGCCAAGCACCGCAGTGCGCTGTACTACATCGTCGGGGCGGGAGTGCTCTACGGGTTCGTGGCGACGCTGGCCAAGGTGGTGCTGAACCGCTTCGTGAACGGCACCTTCGACTGGCTGACCGTGCTCGCCATCGTCGGGGTGGTCGTGGCGGCATCGCTCGGCGGGTACTTCGTGCAGAACGCGTACTCGAGCGGCTCGGCCGACCTCGTGATCGCGGGGTTGACGGTGATCGACCCGATCGTCGCGGTCGGCATCGGCGTGATCGTGCTCGGCGAGGCCTCGGGGGCGCCGTGGTTCGCGGTGGCGGGGTTCGTGGTGGCCGCGGGCATCGCCATCACCGGGGTGTTCCTGCTCGCCAAGCACCACCCGCAGACCCGGGCCTGACGCCGGCCGACGCGGGCGACCGGCGCGCACGCGGCGGTGCACTCGCCGCGCACCCCGGGTGGTCGCCGCCCTCATCCGCGCGGCTGACGCGACCGTCGATCCGGGTGCGATAGCGTCACTGCCGACCAGCCATCGCCCACGAGAGGACGAACTCAGCCGTGTCAGGAGACGCCACCACCGCCACCGCCGGACCGACGGAAGCGACGGGCGGTCACCGGCCGTTGCGCGTGCTGATCGCAGCGGACACCTTCGCCCCCGACGTCAACGGCGCCGCCACCTTCGCCGAGCAGCTCGCCGTCGGCCTGGCCGAGCGCGGGCACGAGGTGCACGTCGTGGCCCCGGCCTCGAGCCGCCACTACGGCACCTTCGACGAGGAGCACCACGGCGTCACGCTCGTCGTGCACCGCCTGAAGTCGTACAAGTGGCCGCTGCACCCGTGGCTGCGCTTCGTGTGGCCGTGGAGCGTCCGGAAGTGGACCGGACCGATCCTCGACGCCGTCAAGCCCGACGTGCTGCACATCCAGTCGCACGTGGTCATCGGCCGCGGCATCGTGCACGAGGCGAACGACCGCGGCATCCGGGTCATCGCGACGAACCACTTCATGCCGGAGAACCTGCTCGAGTACACACCGTTCGGCAAGTGGACGCTGCCCCTCGCGCTGAAGATCGCGTGGAGCGACGCCGCCAAGACCTACCGGCTGGCCGACACCATCACGACGCCGACGAACCTGGCCGCCGACTACCTGCGGAAGGCCATCGCCGGCCAGCAGGTCCTCGCGATCTCGTGCGGCATCGACGCGTCCCGGTACGTGGCGCGCGAAGGACGCCCGGTCAACAACGACATCGTCTTCGTCGGTCGCGTGGCCCCCGAGAAGAACCTCGACGTGCTCGTCCGCGCGGTGGCGCTGCTGCCCGCCGAGCTGTCCGCGACGCTGACCATCGTCGGCGACGGCGAGATGATCCCGAAGCTCACCGCGTTGGCGAAGGAGCTCGGGCTCGAGGACCGCGTGCGGTTCCTGGGGTTCGTCTCCGACGAGCGCAAGCAGGAGGCCCTGACCAACGCGACGGTGTTCGCGATGCCGTCGACGGCGGAACTGCAGAGCATCTCGTCGCTCGAGGGGATGGCCTCGGGGCTGCCCGTCGTCGCCGCCGACTCGATGGCGCTCCCGCACCTGATCGACGGCAACGGGTACCTGTTCACCCCGGGCGACGTGGACGACCTGGCGGCGAAGCTCACGACGGTGCTCACCGCGCCCGAGTCGGAGTACGTCGCGATGCGGGATCGCAGTCTGACCATGATCGAGGCACACGACATCAACCGCACGCTGTCGACGTTCGAGTCGCTGTATCGTGGTGAGCCGGTGGCCTGAGGGTCTCCGGCGAGGGGCGGTAGCCAAGCTGGTCAAGGCAGTCGGCTCATAACCGAACGATCCGCGGGTTCGAGTCCCGCCCGCCCTACGTGCACATGCCAAGGAAGCGCGACACGTCGCAGGACGACCACGCACCGACACCGAACGTCACCTTCGAGGTGACCCGTGGCGGTACCGGCGTGCGCGTGAACGCCTTCCGCCTCGGGTTCATGGGCGCCATCGGGGTGCTCGTCGCGCTGCTCGCCGGTGCGATCATCAACGAGCTCAGCACGGTGCTGGTCTACATCGGGGTCGCGCTGTTCCTGGCACTCGGCATCGACCCGCTCGTGTCGTTCCTGGAGCGGATCATCCCGCGCTGGTCCGCCATCACGATCGTCGTGGTCGCGGTCCTCGGGGCCTTCGCCGGCATCGTGTTCGCCGTGGTGCCGATCCTGGTGGAGCAGGCGTCGAACCTGATCCAGAACTTCCCCGACATCGTGCAGGACATCTCGCAGCAGCAGTGGGTGCAGGACCTGTCGAAGCAGTTCGCCGGGTCGTTCGACATCGACCACGCCCTGCAGTCGCTGCAGTCGTTCGTCGAGAAGCCGGGCAACCTGCTCAGCGTCGGCGGCGGGATCCTGGCGGTCGGCAGCGGCATCCTGTCCGGCGTCACCGGGGCGCTCATCGTCATCATCCTGATGCTCTACTTCCTCGCGTCGATGCGGGGCATGAAGCGTGCGACCTACCGGTTCGTGCCGGCGTCGCGCCGCCAGAACTTCATCGACGTGAGCGAGCAGATCACGCAGGCCGTCGGCCGCTACGTCGTCGGGCAGGTGTCGCAGGCACTGATCAACGGCATCCTGAGCTTCATCTTCCTGCTCATCATCGGGGCGCCGCTGCCGGTGCTGCTCGCGTCGTTCGCGTTCCTCGGTTCGCTCATCCCGCTCGTCGGCACGCTCGCCGCCGCGATCGTCATCTCGCTGCTCTGCTTCTTCGCGTCGCCGGCCACCGCCCTCGCCGCCGCCATCTACTACCTCGTCTACATGCAGGTCGAGGCCTACCTGATCTCCCCGCGCATCATGTCGCGTGCGGTCCAGGTGCCCGGCGCGCTCGTGGTCATCGCGGCGGTCGCGGGCGGCACGATCGGCGGCGTGCTCGGTGCGCTCGTGGCGCTGCCCGTCGCGGCGTCGGTCATCATCATCGTGCAGAAGGTCATCTACCCCCGCCAGGAGCAGGCGTGACGAGCGGCACCGGCGCACCCGACGACGCGGTCGTCGCCGCCTTCGCCGAGCACGTCCACGACCGTGACCGCTGGGCGCGCAGTGCCCGTGGGCCGCTCGCCCTGGTGAACGCCCAGCACGTCGATCATCCGCAGCCGGTCTGGCCGGTCCCCGGGACGTGGGCCCCGGCCGTCGGCGGACTCACCGTGACGGCCGAGGCCTCCGACGGCGTCGTCGTCGACGGCGTCCCGGTCGACGGCACGGTCCTGGTGGCCGGGGACACCGCCGTCGTGCCGTCGACCGTCGCGCTGCCGGACGGCTTCGCCGGCACCGTCAGCGGTGACACCCTGCGCGTCTGGGACCCGTCGTCCGAGGCGATCGCCCGCTTCGCACAGATCGCCCGCTTCGCGTGGTCCGGCGACTGGGTGACGTCCGGCACGTACGTCCCGCTGGTGGGAGACGACCTGGAGGCCCGTGGCAGCGTCCGCGACGCCGCCGGCGACGCCCTGCCGGTCGCCGGACACGTCGAGACCGTCGTGGGTGGTGCCACGGTGCGGTTCGTCGCCGTCAGGTCGGCGGCCCACCGCGGAGCCCCGCGGCTGCAGCTCATCGTGCAGGACGCCACGAGCGCCCTGCCCGAGGACGACCCGGGCAGCACCTACTCGATGGGTCGGTTCCTGTACCTCGACGACCCCGGCACGGAGGCCACGGTCGAGCTCGACTGGAACCGGCTGGTCCTGCCGCCGTGCGCGTTCTCGTACCAGTACGCGTGCCCGATCCCACCGGAGGACAACCGCGTCCCGGTGCCGATCACGGCGGGGGAGCGACACCCGGTCGACGCGGACGGTGCCGTCCTGCACTGATCGGGGTCGGTTCCTTGCCGTTCCCAGCCGCGGCGCTGCATAATGGGCGTGTCCCGTCGGGACATCACAATCGCATACCGATGGTTCCGTGGCCCCTCGGGTCAGGATCCTCCGCACCAGGTCGATGGGGAAGTCGCACCTGACGTATCGGAGGAACCGTGAACGGAACGACGACAGGAGTGCTCTACGTGCACTCCTCACCCCGCGCGCTCTGCCCGCACGTCGAATGGGCAGCAGGTCGCGCGATGAACCGCGCCGTGAACTTCTCGTGGCTCGACCAGCCCACACAGGACGGTGCGCGCCGGACCGAGTACACGTGGACCGGTGCGGTGGGCGCCGGCGCCGCGATCGCGTCGGCCCTGCGCGGATGGGAACACCTGCGGTACGAGGTCACCGAGGAGCCGACGAGCGCCTCGGACGGCGGTCGCTGGATGCACACGCCCGACCTCGGCGTGTTCTACGCGCAGACCGACGTCACGGGCAACATGGTCATCCCCGAGGACCGGGTGCGCTACGCGATGGAGGTCGCGGGCAGCAACGCCCTCGAGCTGCACCGTGAGCTCCGGCTCGCCCTCGGGCAGGCCTGGGACGACGAGCTCGAGCCCTTCCGCCACGCGGCCGAGGGCAACCCGGTCGTCTGGCTGCACCGCGTCGGCTGACCCGACTCGCAACACGCCGGCGTCTCGGTGCGCCGGACGCCGACGTCGGGTGCGCAACACGCCGGCGTGCTGTCCTGACGCCGCCGAAGACTCGAGACGCCGCCGAATACGGCGGCGTCTCGTCGTTTCCGGGGCGCCTCAGCGACACGTCGGCGTGTTGCCGGGACTCCGACCGGCACCGGAACGACGGAAGCCCGCCCCGACGACGCGGGACGGGCCTCCTGGCAGGGTGGGACGGATCAGACGCTGCGGAACGCGACCACGGCGTTGTGGCCGCCGAAGCCGAACGAGTTGCTGACCGCGAGCAGGTCGCCCTCGGGCAGTGCACGCGGCTCGCGGGCGACGTCCATGACGATCTCCGGGTCCTGGTCGTGCAGGTTGATCGTCGGCGGGGCGACGCGGTTGTGCAGCGCGAGGACGGTGAAGACCGCCTCGATCGCACCGGCACCACCGAGCAGGTGACCCGTCGAGGCCTTGGTCGCGGACACCACGACGTCGTCCAGGTGGTCGCCGAAGACCCGACGCATCGCGTGGTACTCGGCGACGTCCCCGACGGGGGTCGAGGTGGCGTGCGCGTTGACGTGCACGACGTCCTCGATGCTCGCGTCGGCGTGCTCGAGGGCCTGCAGGACCGCACGGGCGGCGGCGCTGCCCTCGGGGTCCGGCGCGGTGATGTGGAAGGCGTCCGAGGTGATGCCGGAGCCGGCGACCTCGGCGTAGATCGTCGCGCCGCGGGCTTCCGCGTGCTCCTTCGACTCGAGGATGAGCGCCGCTGCGCCGTCACCGAGCACGAAGCCGTCACGCGTGACGTCGTAGGGACGTGACGCGGTCTCGGGGGAGTCGTTGCGGCGCGACAGGGCCTGCATCGCGGCGAACGCGGCCAGCGGGAGCGGGTGCAGCGCGGCCTCGGCGCCACCGGTGATGACGATGTCGGCGTCGCCGTCGGCGATGTGCCGGTACGCCTCGGCCAGCGACTCGGTCGACGACGCGCAGGCGGACAGGTAGGTGCGGGCACCACCACGGGCGCCGAACTCCATCTCGATGGCGGCGGCGGGGCCGTTCGCCATGAGCATCGGGACCGTCATCGGCAGGACGCGACGCGGGCCCTTCTCGCGCAGGGTGTCCCAGGCGTCGAGCAGCGTGTTCACGCCGCCGATGCCGGTCGCCCAGTCGACGATGAGGCGCTCGGGCACGACCGACTCGTCGTCGATGCCGGCGTCGGCCCAGGCCTCGCGTGCCGCGACGAGCGACAGCTGCGACGAGGGGTCGAGGCGCTTCGACTCGGGGCGGGTGAGCTGGTCGGTGAGGAACCGGCGCGCCTGGCCGGCGAACTCCACCGGGAGTTCGAGCTCGGCGTAGCGGGGGTCCTCGATGCGGGTGATGCCGGACTTGCCGGCGAGCAGCGCGTCCCAGGTGTCCGGGGCGGTCGCGGCGAGGGGTGAGATCGCACCGATCCCGGTGACGACGACGGTCTTCTTGGTCATGGGACGACGTGTTCTTTCGTTGGGGTGAACAAGATGAGCGCCACGGCCCGCAGGGGTCCGCGGGCCGCGGCGCTCAGGAAGCTCGTGTCAGGCCTGGGCCTTGACGATGTAGTCGACCGCGTTGCCCACGGTCTTGAGGTTCTTGACCTCTTCGTCCGGGATCTTCACGTCGAACTTCTCCTCGGCGTTGACCACGATGGTCATCATCGAGATGGAGTCGATGTCGAGGTCGTCCGTGAAGGACTTGTCGGCGGCGACGGTGTCGGTGGCGATACCGGTCTCGTCGTTGATCAGCTCGGCCAGGCCGGCGAGGACTTCTTCGTTGGACAGGGCCATGAGTGTTCTCCTTGAAGGGGGGTGTCGTTTGACCGTTGACCAGCCTAGGGCACGCGGGGTCCGGGTGCGCGGAGGCTCGTCGGGATGGGGACCGGGCGCGCGGGTGCGCGACCGGACGGGGATCAGGGGAGGACGACCACCTGGGCACCGAACACGAGTCCGGCGCCGAAGCCGATCTGCAGGGCGAGGCCGCCCGACAGGTCCGGGTGCTCCTCGAGCAGGCGGTGCGTGGCGAGCGGGATGCTCGCGGCGGAGGTGTTGCCGGTGGTGGTGATGTCGCGGGCGATCGTCACCGTCTCGGGCAGGCCGAGCTGCTTGGCGAACTCGTCGATGATGCGGATGTTCGCCTGGTGCGGCACGAACGCGGCGAGGTCCTCGGGGCGGACGCCGGCGGTCTCGAGCGCCTGGCGGGCGACCTTGACCATCTCCCAGACGGCCCAGCGGAACACCGTCTGCCCGGCCTGGCGCATGGTCGGACGCGGTGCCCCGGCCTCCCACTCGTTGTAGGTCGCGGTCATGCCGATGGCGTCCCACTTCGAGCCGTCGGAACCCCAGATGGTGGGGGCGATGCCCGGGAAGTCGCTCGGGCCGATCACGGCGGCGCCGGCACCGTCCCCGAGCAGGAACGAGATCGAGCGGTCCGTCGGGTCGACGACGTCGCTGAGCTTCTCGGCCCCGACGACCAGCACGTGGTCGGCGAGCCCGGACTTGATGAACGAGTCGGCCTGGGCGATGCCGTAGGCGTACCCGGCACAGGCGGCGCTGATGTCGTACGCGGCGGCCGGGGTGGCGCCGATGCGCTCGGCGAGCAGCGACGCCATCGACGGGGTCGCCACGGTGTGCGTGACGGTGCTCACGAGCACGACGCCGATCTGGGACGGCTCGATGCCGGCCTTCTCGATGGCCTCGCGTGCGGCGGCCTCGGCGAGGTCGACGGCCTCGACGTCCTTGCCCGCGCGCTTGCGGGTGATGATGCCGGTGCGCTGGCGGATCCACTCGTCGGACGAGTCGATCGGGCCGACGAGGTCGTCGTTCGGCACGACGTTCTCGCCGCGGGCGGCGCCGAACGCCAGGATCCGGGTGAACTCGTGGCCGCGGCGCTGCTGGAGCAGCGGGCGCGCGGATCCGGTCGGGAGGCCCGTGGGGGCGTCCGTCGGGGTGGTCGGGTCGGTCATGCGGTTGCGTCTGCTTCCTGGCCCGCGCGCTGCAGCAGGTCGATCGCTGTAGGCAGGTCGTCGGGGGTCTTGATGGCGACGGTCGGCGTGCCGCGGAGGCCGCGCTTCGCCAGGCCGACGAGGGCACCGGCGGGTGCGAGCTCGATGATGCCGGTCACGCCGGCGGCGGAGAAGGACTCCATGACCGCGTCCCAGTGCACGGGGCTCGCGATCTGCTGGACCATCAGGTCGACGAAGCGGCGCCCGTCGTCGACGCGGGAGCCGTCGGCGTTGGTCCAGATCGGCAGGGTCGGGTCCTGCACGGTGGCGGCGGCCGCGACCGGAGCGACTCGCTCGACGGCGGGGGCCATGTACCGGGTGTGGAACGCACCGGCCACGGCGAGCGGGATCACCCGGGCCTTGGCGGGCGGGTCGGCCGCGAGGGCCGCGATGGCGTCTGCGGCACCCGCGACGACGGTCTGGCCGCCACCGTTGTGGTTCGCGGGCACGAGGCCGTGCTCGGCGAGGGCTGCGGCGACCGCGTCGGCGTCGCCACCGAGGACGGCGGCCATCGAGGTCGGCTCGAGCGCTGCGGCGTCTGCCATGGCCCGGCCGCGCTCGGCGACCAGGGCGACGGCGTCGGTCGGCTCGAGGATCCCGGCGACGGCGGCGGCGGTGAACTCGCCCACCGAGTGTCCGGCGACCCCGCCCACCAGTGCACGACGGCCCTCGGCGAGCAGGGCGTCGGCGGTCACCAGGCCGGCGGCGACGATGAGGGGCTGTGCGAGCGCGGTGTCCTTGATGGTGTCCGCGTCGGAGTTCGTGCCGTGCTCGGCGAGGTCGACGCCGATCGACTCCGACCACTGCCCGACTCGTTCACGAACGGTGGCGTCCTGGAGCCAGGGGGCGAGGAAGCCGGGGGTCTGGGAGCCCTGTCCGGGCGCGACGACGACGATCACCGGACAATCCTCGCGTTCTCACCCCGCGGGGCCCGTGTAGACTTCCCACACGAATCCCCGCGGGACATTGTCGGTTCTCTACCGTCCGGAGCGCTCTAGCGTCCGGAGCGCTCTAGCGCCGGGGCGTGATGCGGCGGCGGCCGGTCGCGGATTCGGACATGGCGCCGAGGATGAGCGCCGACTGCACGATCAGGGCGTCCCGGGCGTGCGTGGCGTCCCACCCGATGATGTCGGCGACCCGGCGCAGGCGGTAGCGCACGGTGTTCGGGTGCACGAAGAGCTCGCGCGCCGTGGCCTCGAGCGACCGGCCGGTGTCCAGGTAGCACCAGAGCGTCTGCAGGAGCTCGGTGGACTGGTCCTTGAGCGGGACGTAGATGCGCTGCACCAGGGCCGACCGTGCGAGCGGGTCGCCGGCCAGTGCACGTTCGGGCAGCAGGTCGTCGGCCAGGGCCGGGCGGGGCACGCCGCGCCAGGCACGCGCGACGGCGAACCCGGCGAGGGCGGCCTTCGCGCTGGTCGAGGCGTCGACGACCCCGGGGACCTCGTTGCCGAGCACCAGGTGGCCCTCACCGAACAGCGGTTCGAGGGCCTGCGCGATGGTCGTGAAGGAGACGGGCTCCTCGCCCTCGGGGACGTCGTCGCGCGGGGTGGCGCGGCCGATCACCACGACGAGCCGCGATCCCTGCACCCCGACGAGCACGTCGGCGTCCATGTGCCGTGCGGTGCGCCGGACCTGGTCGACCTCGAGCTGCTTCGGTGCGGTGCCGACGAGCACCGCGACCTCGCCGTGGCCGTGCCATCCGAGGGCGGCGATGCGGGACGGCAGTTCGTCGTCGTACTCGCCGGAGAGGATCGAGTCGACCACGAGCGCTTCGAGCCGGGCATCCCACAGACCGCGGGCCTCGGCCGCGCGAGCGTAGACGTCGGCGGCGGCGAACGCGATGTCGCGGGAGTACTTGAGGATCGCCTCCTGCAGCATCTCGTCGTCGGCGGCGCGTTCCTCGACCACGGTCACCACGACGCGGATGAGCTGCAGGGTCTGCTGCAGGCTCACCGAGCGCAGGAGTTCCCGCGGGGCCGATCCGAAGACGTCGGCCGCGGCGATCCACGGCGTCGACGCGGTGCCCTCGAGCCAGCTGATGAACGAGGTGATGCCGGCCTGGGCGACGAGGCCCACGGCGGAGCGGCGCCCCGGCGGCATCTCGCTGTACCAGGGGAGCGTGTCCTCGAGCCGCTTGATCGTGGCGGTGGAGAGTTCTCCGGACACCTGACGGAGCCAGGAGAGCGCACGCTCGCGCGCGCTCTCCTGGCTCTCGTGGTCCGGGCGGACCGTCGTCACGGGTTGATCAGCTCTCGCCGCCCGCGCTGCCGGTGGTGCCGGCGGTCACGTCGTGCAGGCGGTACTTGTCGATCGCCTGCTGGACGAGCGCGCCGTCGACCTTGCCCTGGCGAGCGAGCTGCTGCAGCGTCCGCACGACGACCGAGGGGCCGTCGATGTGGAAGAAGCGGCGAGCGGCCGGACGGGTGTCCGAGAAGCCGAAGCCGTCGGCGCCGAGCGTGGCGTAGTCGGTCGGCACGAACGGGCGGATCTGCTCCTGCACCAGGTGCATGAAGTCGCTCACGGCGACGACCGGGCCCTCGGTGCCGAGCAGCCGCTCGGTGACGAACGGCGTGCGGGCCGGCTCGTTCGGGTTGAGGAACGCCTGCTGCTCGGCGGCCACACCGTCGCGGTACAGCTCACCCCAGCTCGTGACGCTCCAGACATCGGCCGACACGCCCCAGTCCTCGGCGAGGAGCTGCTGCGCCTCGAGGATCCACGGCACGGCGACACCGGACGCGAGCAGCTGGGCCTTCGGGCCGTCGTGCTCGCTCGCCTTGAGCAGGTACATCCCCTTGAGGATGCCCTCGACGTCGACGCCCTCGGGCTCGGCTGGCTGCACCAGCGGCTCGTTGTAGACCGTCAGGTAGTACATGACGTTCGGGTCGGCGTGCTTCGGCGAGCCGTCCTCGTTCGTGCCGTACATGCGGTCGAGGCCGGCCTTGACGATGTGGCCGATCTCGTAGCCGTACGCCGGGTCGTACGAGACGACGGCCGGGTTCGTCGTGGCGAGGAGCGGCGACTGACCGTCCGCGTGCTGCAGGCCCTCGCCCGTCAGCGTGGTGCGGCCGGCGGTCGCGCCGATCATGAAGCCACGGGTCATCTGGTCGCCGGCGGCCCAGATGGCGTCGCCGGTGCGCTGGAACCCGAACATCGAGTAGAAGACGTAGACCGGGATGAGCGGCTCGCCCTGCGTCGAGTACGAGGTGCCGACCGCGGTGAAGGCCGCGAGGGCGCCCGCCTCGTTGATGCCGACGTGGATGATCTGGCCCTGCGGGCTCTCCTTGTAGGCCAACAGGAGCTCGCGGTCGACCGACGTGTAGTGCTGGCCGTTCGGGTTGTAGATCTTCGCCGACGGGAAGTAGGCGTCCATGCCGAACGTGCGTGCTTCGTCCGGGATGATCGGGACCACGCGGTCGCCGAAGTCGGGCGAGCGCAGCAGGTCCTTCAGCAGGCGTGCGAACGCCATGGTGGTGGCGACCTCCTGCTTGCCGGAGCCCTTCTTGACGACCTGGTACTTCGAGTCGTCCGGCAGCGTGAACTGCGTGTACTTCGTGCGACGTTCCGGCACGTAGCCACCGAGCGCCCGACGACGCTCGTGCATGTACTGGATCGCCTCGTCGTCGTTGCCCGGGTGGTAGTACGGCGGCGTGTACGGGTTCTCTTCCAGCTGCGCGTCGGAGATCGGGATGCGCATCTCGTCGCGGAACTGCTTGAGGTTGTCGAGCGTGAGCTTCTTCATCTGGTGGGTCGCGTTGCGCCCCTCGAAGCTCGGGCCGAGGCCGTAGCCCTTGACCGTCTTCGCCAGGATGACGGTCGGCTGGCCCTTGTGCTCGGTCGCTGCCTTGAACGCGGCGTAGACCTTGCGGTAGTCGTGGCCACCGCGCTTGAGGTTCCAGATCTGGTCGTCGGTGTAGTCCTTGACGAGCTCGAGCGCCTTCGGGTCGCGCCCGAAGAAGTTCTCGCGCACGTAGGCACCGTTCTCGGCCTTGTACGTCTGGTAGTCGCCGTCCGGCGTCTGGTTCATCAGGTTGAGGAGCGCGCCCTCGGTGTCGCGGGCGAGCAGGTCGTCCCACTCGCGGCCCCAGACGACCTTGATGACGTTCCAGCCCGCACCGCGGAAGAACGCCTCGAGCTCCTGGATGATCTTGCCGTTGCCACGGACCGGACCGTCGAGTCGCTGCAGGTTGCAGTTGATGACGAAGTTCAGGTTGTCGAGGCCGTCGTTCGCGGCGACCTGGAGCTGCCCGCGGGACTCGACCTCGTCCATCTCGCCGTCGCCCAGGAACGCCCAGACCTGCTGGTCCATGGCGTCCTTGATGCCGCGGTTCGACAGGTACTTGGCCTGCTGCGCCTGGTAGATCGCGTTGATCGGGCCGATGCCCATCGACACGGTCGGGAACTGCCAGAAGTGCGGCATGAGGCGCGGGTGCGGGTACGACGACAGGCCGCCGCCGGCGTGCGACTTCTCCTGCCGGAACCCGTCGAGCTGGTCCTCGGAGAGGCGACCTTCCATGTACGCGCGGGCGTACATGCCGGGGGAGGCGTGGCCCTGGAAGAAGACCTGGTCGCCACCGGAGGGGTGGTCCTGCGCGCGGAAGAAGTGGTTGTAGCCGACCTCGTACATCGCAGCGCTCGACGCGTACGTCGAGATGTGCCCGCCGACCCCGATGCCGGGACGCTGTGCACGGTGCACCGTGATGGCCGCGTTCCAGCGGATCCAGCGGCGGTACCGGCGCTCCAGCTCTTCGTCGCCGGGGAACTCCGGCTCGTTCTCCGGCGCGATGGTGTTCACGTAGTCCGTCGTCGGGACCATCGGCACACCGAGGTGCAGTTCCTTGGACCGCTTGAGCAGGCTCAGCATGATCTCGCGACCGCGCTGGTGTCCGTGGGTCTGGACCAGCCCGTCGAGGGACTCACGCCATTCGGCGGTCTCCTGCGGATCCTGGTCGTTCGCCCCGGCGCTGTACGGGTCCTGGTCGTTCACCGTCACCCTTGACCTCGTTCGTTCTCGTGGTGGTGGACATGGTGGCTCCGGTGGTCGGGTCGCGACCGGCTGGGGCCCCGTCCACTCTAGGCCCCAGGACCGACGCTGATGCTGATGGTGACGTGCAGGTGGACGGGTGCTTGCATTCGCGTGTCGTCGGCGTAGCATGGCCGATCGTGCACACGCGATCCGCGGCGCACGGACCCGACGGGCACACCCCACGCCCGAGGAAGAAGCACACGTAGCGATGGCACTGGAGATCGGCTCACTCGCGCCGGACTTCGAGCTCCCGAACCAGTTCGGTGAGCACGTCCGACTCAGCGACTTCCGTGGCAACCGCCCGGTCGCACTCGTCTTCTTCCCGCTGGCGTTCTCGTCCGGGTGCACGAACGAGCTCTGCACCCTGCAGGACAACATCACGATGTTCCAGGACCAGCGCATCGAGCTGCTCGGCATCTCGGTCGACTCGAAGGCGACGCTCCGGTCGTTCGCCGAGACGAACGGCTACGACTTCGAGCTGCTCGCCGACTTCTGGCCGCACGGCGCAGTCTCGAAGGAGTACGGCGTGTTCCTCGAGAACAAGGGCTTCGCCACCCGCGCGACCTTCGTCATCGACGTGCAGGGCCGCATCAAGGCCTCGATCATCACCGAGCCCGGCCTGCAGCGCGACGTCGCCGAGTACAAGGCGGCCCTCGACCGGCTCGCCGCCTGCTCGGCACCCGTCCCCGTCGGCTAGCGTTCCGAATCCCTCCTGACGGACGCGTCCGCGTCGACGGTCGGACAGGAGGCCCGGTGCACGCCATCGACACCGACCCACGTGGTCACGGGGTCACCGCTGATGCGTACGCCCCGTACCCGGTGCGCGTCACGCCCGGCGCCTGGGGGCTGACCCGCACGGTCGTGGAGGCCCCGACCGGCCCCGTCGTGGTGCACCACCGCGCCGGTCCGGACCCGCTCCTGCTGCTGCACGGCGTCGCCGGCTCCTGGTCCACGTGGACACCCTTGCTGCACGCCGCACAGGGCGTCGGCGACCGCGGCCTGGTGCTCGTCGACCTGCCCGGCTGGGGGTCCTCGCCCGCTCCGGACGGTCCGCTCGGTCTCGACGCCGTCACGGGTGCCGTGTCGGCGGTCCTCGTTGCGCTGGGCGTCGGCGCGGTCGACGTGGTCGGGCACTCCATGGGCGCGTTCGTCGGGTTGCACCTGGCGGTCGTGGCGCCCGAGCGGGTGCGGTCGCTCGCCCTGGTGTCCGGCACCACGGTCGCGACCGCCGGCGCGGCTCGGCACCCGGTGCGGGCGCTCGGCACCCTGCCGGCGTTCACCCTGCTGCGCGCGGGCCTGACGGTGACCGGTGGCGCCGCTCGTCCGCTGCTCCGGGGGATCGCGCGGATCGGCCTGTTGCCGCTCGTCGCGGCGCCGGTGTTCACGCACGTGCGACGCCTGGACCCGAGCGTGCTCGAGGCCTTCGTCGAGGAGCTCCGGCCGGAGCAGTTCACCGAGGCGGCACGGTCGGCGGCTGTGTACGACGTCGACCGGTGGCGTGCGATCACCTGCCCGGTGACGGCGATCGCCGGGCGCGACGACGTGTTCGCCCGGGTCTCGGACCTCGAGGCGCTGCGGGTGCTCGTGCCGCAGGTCCGGACGGTGCTGCTCGACGACTGCGGGCACTTCGCCCACGTCGAGCGTCCCGACGCCGTCGCGCGGGAGCTCAGCCTGCGCTGAGCCGGTCGGGGCGCGTCAGGTGTGGACGGGGAACGTCGCCGCGACGCGGGAGCGCACCTCGGCGACGACGGCCTCGCGCATCGTCGGGGAGAACAGCGAGTGGTCGCCGTCCTCGACGCGGACGACGGACACCGATCCGCGGCGGTCGTCGCCGGGCCAGCGCCGGACGGCCTTCTGCCCACCGAGTCGGTCGAACAGGGCGGCGTCCTCGGGAGCGACGATCACGACGACGTCGGTGCCGTGCTCGACGAGCGGGCGGACGTGGCCGACGACCCCGCCCATCCGGTCGCGACGGGCGATCCGGTCGCGGACGGCCTTCGGCACGAAGCGGTTGTAGCGTTCACGCACCCACATCCGTGCGGGCGACGGGGCGTCGATGGCCCGGACCCCGTCGGCGTACGAGCCGGGCTCGGCCGGGACGCGACGGTAGTCGTTCGGGCTGATCTCGACGACCAGGCGCGGGGCCTCCTCGACGGCGCGGCCCGCGACCCAGGCGCCGGCGCACATGCCGACGAGCACGAGCCGGTCCGAGGGCGTGGCGAGTGCGGTGACGACGGCGGACTGGTCCTCCACCCACTCCTGCGCGAACAGGAAGCTCCGCTCGTCCTCGTGCACGCCGGTGCTCTCGCCGGTGGCACGGCGGTCGACCCGGACGACCCGGGCGCCGTCGCGGGCGAGGGCGCGGGCGAGTTCGACCTGGTAGTCCGTGGCACCCACCCGGTGCTCGGCGCCGCCGCTGTGGAGCACGACGACCGGGGCGTCGTGGTGCTGGGCGGACGAGACGGTCTCGATCCCGAACAGCCCCTGATCGCCGAGGTGGACGATGCGCTCCGACACGCGGCCGTCGACGTCGAGGACCTCGTCGAGGACGGGCGTGCGGACGGGCACCGCCGTCTCGGGCGCCCAGGTGTCGAGCCAGGCCACGACGGTGTCCACGGCGGCTCCGGGGATGCGGGCGTGGATGCTCGTGCCGTCGAGGAGCTCGGCGCTGCCGGTGACCTCGGTCACCTCGACGCCACCGAGGGGCTTCGGCGGCCGGGCACCCGGACGGACGAGGGCGACGGTGGGGCCGGTGCGCGGGGAGAAGGCGAGGTCCGCGAGTGCGGCGGCCTCGTCGGGCTCGACGTCGAACCCGATCAGGCTCTCGACGCCGTCGACCACGCGGTCGGCGCCGATCGTGATGGTCGCGAGGGCGCGCTGCCGACGGAGCCACCCCTTGCCCGATGCCGGGGCGTCCCAGACGACGAGGCCGTCGGTGTCCGCGGCCGCGTTCGCCGCGACGAGGGCCGCCGAGGCCAGCCCGACGAAGGCGACGTGCTGCACCCCCGTCGTGCGGAGCACGGCGGCGGCGTGGCGTGCGGACCGGACCTGCGCGTCGGGCGTGGTGTCGGGTGCGCCGTCACCACGTCCGGACGGGTCGTAGCGCACCGAGGCGATGCCACGGGCCTCCAGGCGGTCGGCCAGCAGACGGAGCGTGCGGTACGCGATGACGCCCTCCTGCCCGAGCGGCGGGCAGATCACGACGCCGGCGCGCGCGGCGGCGGGGAGCTGGACCGCGGCGCGGATCGCCGGCGATCCGGACCAGCCGTGCAGCGTGGTCACAGGGCGAGGGCGGCGCGGGCGGACGCCGGCCAGGCGTCGAGGTCCGTGCCGTGGGCGGCGAACAGGGCGATGGTGATGCGTTCCAGGCCGAACGCGATGCAGGCGCTGTGCGCGACCTGTCCGTCCTCGGTGCGGAGGCCGAACGAGGTGCCGAAGTGGTCCTCGTGCAGGTTCGCGGAGCTGATCGCGGTGGCGTCGTGGTCGGGACCGTAGACCTTCGTCACGAACTCGAACTTGAGCGCCTGCTCGACCTGGTTGCGGGCGAGCATCTGCCCGACGCGGCCGAAGAAGGGGTCGTTGGCGGGGACGACGTCGATCTCGAGCCCGAACGACTCGAGCAGCGCGCGCATCACCGGGATGCTGCCGTCCCGGTGGGCCGCCGCGGACGCGGGGGTGCCGACGTGCACGAACTCGTGCATGTGGAAGGCCTGCAGGCGCATCGGGTCGAGCGAGGGCTCACGGCGGAAGGAGTCGCCGAGGACGTCGAAGAACCGGCCCTGCTGCGGCACGGTGTCGCCGATCAGGCCGTAGACCGGGTGGCAGACCGCGGGGGTGAGCATGAGGTCGGCCGGCTCGAGGAACCCCTCCCAGCGCTCACCGCGCTCGCGGGCGGCGAGCAGCGCGCGGTGGGTGCGGTCGTCGCCGGTGAACCCGGAGATCGACGCGGCGAGGTCCGGGAACGACGCGATGTAGTCGGTGCGCTCGAAGGACGCGAGCGGCTCGACCGGCGGGAAGCGCAGGACCTCGGCGCCGAGGTGCTGCTGGCTGCGGACCGCTGCGGCGTCGACCGCGGCGTACACGCGCTCGAAGACCCCGGTGCGGCCGTAGAGCCCGGGCGTGCCGAGGTCGAGGAGGACGCCGTCGGTGAGCAGGCGGGCGCGGAGGGCGGCGCGGGCGGCGTCGAGCGCCGCGGTGGTGTCCGCGGCGGCGCTGTCCGCGGTGGTGGTGTCGGTGGTGTGCGTGGTGGTGTCCGTGATCGTCACAGGATCACTCCCGTCATGATGGCCAGGTCGGCGTCGTTCTTGAGGAGACGGTCGTTGCTCACCATGACGGCGGCCCCGTGGGCGTCTCGGAGGTGTCGGGCGATGCTCATCGGACCCGAGGCGGCGTAGCCCGCGATCCCGACGATGCGCAGCGCCTTCGTGACGATGTCGGTGACGCGTTCGGACGCACCGATCTTCAGGGCGTTCGCGGCGAGGGCGTACGCGCTCGAGGCCAGCACGTCCGGGTCATCGGCGGCGGCGTCGAACCGTTCGGCGGCGTGGCGCACCGAGTCGGCCAGGGCCTGCAGGTCGACCAGGAGCTCGGCGAGCCGGAGGGCACCGGGCGGGGTCGTCCCGACGGCGGCGCGGGCCTGCTTCCGGACGGCGCTGCGGGCACGTTCGGCGGACGAGACCGCGATGCCGAGCCAGACCGAGGCCCAGAGCACGTGCGACACCGGCAGGACGGTCTGGGCGGAGATCGCGGCGTAGTCGTCGCGGAACACCCGGTCGGTCGTCGTCTCGGTGTCGAGGATCCACCCGTTGCTGCACGTACCGCGGAGCCCCATGGTGTCCCAGGTGGACGTCTGCGACAGGACCATCGTGTCGGTGCGGCAGATGAGCAGTCGCTGGTCCGACGCCGGGGCGTCCGGGTCGCGGCGGGCGGTGACGAACACCGCGTCGGCCTCGGTGGCGTACGAGATCACCGGCGCGTCCTTGCGCAGGCGGATCCGGCCGTCGTCGGTCGGCTCGATGGAACAGGTGGACCGCCGGGCATCGCCGCCGACGCCGCGCTCGGTGGTGGCCGACGCGACGAGTGCCCCGCCCCGGACGGCCTCGATCGTCTCGAGTACGCCGGCACCGTCGCCGCCGTGCCGCCAGAGCGCCATGACCTGGCCCTGGTGCATCGCGAACACCATGCCGGTCGCGGCGCAGGCGCGGCCGAGTTCGGTCGCGATCGCGGAGAGCTCCGCCACGGAGGCACCCTCGCCACCGTGCTCGGTCGGCACCGCGGCCGCGAGCAGGCCGTACTCCCGCATCGCGGCGATGGCCTCGCGCGGGGGCCGGGCGTCGCGGTCGACCTCGTCGGCGAACTGTGCGGCGACCTCGGCCACCGCGCTCGCACGCTCGGCGAACCGGTCGACGACCGACGGGGCCGGCAGGACCAGGGTCACGAGGCGAGCTCCGCGGCGAGCTCCGCCGCGGCGACGATCGACTCGACGCTCGCGAAGGTGGACCGGTTCAGCACGGAGTCGGGGAACTCGACGTCGAGGTCCGACTCCACCGCGAGCATCACGTTGACGGTGGCGTGCGAGGTCAGGCCGAGGGCGTAGAGGTCGGCGATCGACGCGACGTCCCACGCGTCGACCGTCAGCCTGCCGTGCTCGGCGAGGGCGCGACGGACGGCCCGGTCGGTGGCCGGGTCGGCGATCGTCGCGGTGGTGCTGGAGGGGTTCGGGTCCTGTTCCATGACTGCAACCGTAAAGAGGAACGGCCCTCGGGAAACCGCCGTGCCGGTGCGGGAAACCGCACCCCTGTCCGGAGCGCCGGGTCAGCGCTCCGAGAGGGCCACCGCCGTCGCCACCGCGAGCCCCCGTTCGTGTGCCAACGAGACCGCGATCGGGCCGCACCCGATCGACTCCGCCAGGGCCGCGGCCGCCCCGGACAGCTCGACCGTGGGGGCGCCGCCGGCGTCGAGCACGACGGCGACGTCACGCAGCGGGATCGCCTGGTCCGGAGCCGGCCGGAGCAGTTTCACGACGGCCTCCTTGCCCGCGAACCGGGCAGCGAGGCGCTCCGGGTCGTCGCCGGTGTCGGTGCGCTCCCGCAGGGTGAACACCCGGTCCAGGTACCGCTCGCCGTGCGCCGTCACGGCGTCGACGACGTCCTCGACCGCTGCGAGGTCGGTGCCGGTGCGGATGGTCATCACGAGGAGCAGGCTACGCACCGGTTGTCCAGAGTGCATGCCCTGACCGGCATGGGGCACGTCGGGGGTTCGTATGATCGTCGCCAGGGACCACCGAGGGGGAACGATGGCATCACCGTGGACGGGCATCATCGAGGACGCGCGGCACTACCCGTCGCCGCACAACTCGCAACCGATCGTCGTGCGCGTCGAGGACGACCGCACCGCGACCGTGTTCTACGACCTGCGACGGGGGTTGCCGGCGGAGTCGTTCGGCATCCCGTTCGGCCACGTCTGCGCCGGGGTGTTCCTGGCCGGGCTCGACGTGGTGGCACGAGCGCACGGGTTCACCGTGCAGGAACGGCTCGACCACGCCGAGATGGACTTCGGTCGGCTCGACTCTGGTCCGGGGCACGACGCGACGGCGGACGACCACCTGCACCGGCTGGGCACGGTGACGTTGCGTCCGCACGTGGTCACCGCGGACGACCGGGAGGCCCTGTCCGGCTTCCTCGCACGGCGCACCTCACGCAGGCCCTACGACGCAACGCTCGTCGACGCCACTGCGATCGAGGCCGCGTCCGCCATCGCGTCGGCTGCCGGGCAGCGCTTCCGCACCACCGACGACCGGGCCACCGTCGACGAGATCGTGCGCGTCAACCAGGAGACCCTGTTCGACGACCTGCAGCACGACGCCGTGCACGACGAGATCCTGCACTGGCTGCGGTTCTCGAAGCGACAGGCAGCGGCCACCGGTGACGGGCTGTCCGCCGAGACGATGCTCATGCCCGGCCCGGTGCTCCGGTTCGCCATGGAGCACCGCGGACTCTGGCAGGCCCCGGGCATCGGCGGGGTCTTCCGCAAGGTGTACCTGTCCACCATGCGGGGCGTCCGACAGCTCGCCTGGCTCGAGGGACCGTTCAGCACCCCGGCCGAGTACTTCGAGGCCGGACGGGTCTTCATGCGCATCTGGCTGGAGTTCTCCGCCCGCGGCATCGCCATGCACCCCTTCGGCACCGTCATCACCAACCCGCGGTCTCACGCCGCGTTCGTGGAACGTGCGGGCGTCGACGAGTCCGACGGGCGGATGGCCTGGATGCTGTTCCGCTTCGGACACAGCGACCCACCACCCCTGGCACACCGCCGACCCGCAGCAGCGATGACCGTGGGCGGTGCCCGGTGAAGCGCGCAGCGGTGTTCTCGGTGGTGTGGGTGGTCGAGACCTTCGTCGCACTGTTCATGCCCCGCGTCGGCACCCACAAGCTCCTGCTCACGCCCGGCATCGAGCCGCTCCGCTGGACCCTCGGACGCTGGCGCGCCTGGCGGACCGCGGAACGGGCTGCGAAGCGGGTCCCCGCGTACCGGGCGTTCCTGGCGGAGTCCGGACGGGCCTCCAGGCTCGACACCCGTGGCGGGATCGCCGCGGCGATCTCGGGACTGCCCGAGATGGACAAGGACTCCTACGTCAAGCGCTGGAGCATCCCCGAGCGCTGCATCGACGGACGCCTGCCCCGACGCGGCGTCGTCGTCGACGAGTCCAGCGGGTCGAGCGGCACCCCGACCAGCTGGGTGCGCGGCCCCGACGAACGCCAGGCCACGCGACAGCTGCTGCAACTCGGGTTCTCTCGCACCGCCAAGGACCTGTCCAAGCAGCCGTTCGTGCTCAACGCCTTCTCGCTCGGCGCCTGGGCCACCGGGATGAACGTGACCGCCTCGCTCACCGAGTCCTCCATGATCAAGTCGATCGGCCCGGACCGCGACAAGATCGTCCAGACGATGCGCGAGTTCGGCACCGACTTCACCTACATCATCTGCAGCTACCCACCGTTCCTGAAGGCCCTGTTCGAGGACGACCGGCTCGACTGGAGCCAGTACACGATCGTCGCCGCGTTCGGGGGCGAGGGCATCAGCGAGAACATGCGCGCCCACATCGAGCAGTACGCGCAGGCCGTGCTCGGCTCCTACGGGGCGAGCGACCTCGAGATCAACCTCGGCATCGAGACCCCGTTCAGCGTGCAGCTGCGCCGGGCGATCGCCGCCTCACCGGAACTCTCCGCCGCCCTGACCAAGCAGGGCGAGTACGGGGTGCTGCCGATGGTGTTCCAGTTCAACCCGTTCGGCTACCTGATGGAGACGAACGACCTCGGCGAACTCGTCGTGACCATCGCCCGCTCCGAGAACATCAGCCCCCGCATCCGGTACAACATCCACGACCGCGGACACGTGGTGCGGATGAAGGAACTCCGGTCCGTGCTGCGGGCGACGGGGCACGCGGCGCTCGCCGCCGAGGCCGAGCTCGACCTGCCGCTGCTGTTCCACTACGGCCGGTCCGACCTGTCCGTCGACTACAACGGGGCCGTCGTCGCACCGGACGTGGTGCGGGACGTCGTGTACGGCGACCCGGAGCTGCTCGAGGCCGTCGAGAACCACCGGCTGATCAGCTACGAGGACGACCAGGGCGACCGGCAGCTGCACATCGCGTTCCAGCTCGCCTCGGGTGCCGGCGGGTTCGACGCGGACGCCGCCCGGGGCGACGTGATCGCCGAGCTGCGGCGGTTGAACAAGGACTTCTCGAACGCGATCCGTACGGCGCCGCCGGGCACGCTGCCGACGGTCGCGTTCTACCCGTACCGGACGGGGCCGTTCCGCGAGGACGGCAAGAAGCTCAAGAACGAGTACGTGTGGCAGCTGCCGGCCGGGTCGGTCGAGCAGTGGGACCTGGACCTGTCGTGGGTCGCGGCGACGGAGGCCTGAGTCGAGCCGCCTCCGGCGCTAGTCGTACTGCGGGGGCCAGTCGAAGGGGGCCGGCAGGTGCGGGACCTCGCCGACGGTCGTGACGACGAGGACGACCTGGCGCAGGTCCGTGAGCTCGATCGAGCGCGGATTGCCGATCCTCCGGTGCCCGTCGACCCACACCGTCAGTTCGCCACGCAGGCCACCCACGTGCTCCGGACCGAGCGAGACGCCCCACTCGTCGAAGAACTGCCCGAGCGTGAACGTCTGCTCCGTCGGGGACTCGACGTGCACGATGCCCGACGTGTCGTGCGTGTGGATCTCCGCGGCGAACTTCCGCTCGTCGGAGTGCCCGATGTTCGCCGGGACGGTCACCGGTTCGTCGCCGTCCAGGATCGTCAGGTGCGTGTGCACGTGCTCGGCCAGCCGTTCGCCCCAGACGTTCCGGAGCCCGGCGGACTCGGCGCGGGCCGTCAGGTCCGTCGGCCGTGGCCAGGGCGGAGCGTCGCGGGCGGTGGCCGGTCCGGATGCGGCGCACCCGGACAGCAGCAGGAGTGCGGCCACCGCGACCGCGACGCTCCGCAGGTTCACCAGCGGTCGTGGACGCTCGCGCGGAACCACGTGTCGTACAGGTCGTGCACGGTGGCGTCGAGGCCCTCGATCGGCGGCAGGTCGCCGGCCGCGGCGTTCGAGCGCGCCTGCTCCGGGTTGCGCGCGCCCGGGATCGCCGCGGTGACGCCGTCCTGCGCGAGGATCCACGCGAGTGCCGCCTGCGGGACCGAGACGGCGTCCGGCAGGGACGCCGCGAAGGTCTGCGCTGCACGCACGCCGTCGTCGTAGTCGACGCCGCTGAAGGTCTCGCCCTGGTCGAAGGCCTCGCCGTGGCGGTTGTAGTTGCGGTGGTCGCCCTCGGCGAACGACGTGTCGGTCGTGTACTTGCCCGAGAGCAGCCCCGAGGCCAACGGGACGCGCGCCAGGATGCCGACCCCTGCCTCCCGGGCTGCCGGCAGCACGCGGTCGAGCGGCTTGAGACGGAACGCGTTGAGGATGATCTGGACGCTCGCGACGCCGGGCCGGGCGATCGCGGTGAGGGCCTGGTCGGCGGTCTCGACGCTGACGCCGTAGGCAGCGATCGAGCCGTCGGCGACCAGCGCGTCGAGGGCGTCGTAGACGGCGTCGTCCTCGTAGACCGGGGTCGGCGGGCAGTGCAACTGCACGAGGTCGAGGGTGTCCTGCCCAAGGTTCTTCCGCGAGCGGTCCACCCACTCGCGGAAGTTCGCGGCGACGTAGTTCTCGGGGACCTGGTCGGCGCGACGGCCCATCTTCGTGGTGATCGTCAGCGGCACGTCGGGGTTCGCGGCACGCCACGCGCCGATGAGCTGCTCGCTCCGGCCGTCGCCGTAGACGTCGGCGGTGTCGAACAGGGTGACACCCGACTCGACGGAGGCGTCCATGACGGCGTTGGCGTCGGCTTCGGAGACGGGGCCCCAGTCACCGCCGAACTGCCAGGTGCCGAGGCCGATGGGGGAGACGGAGCGGCCGGTGCGGCCGAGGGTGCGACTCTGCATGGGTCCGAGCGTAGTCAGACGTGCGCGGGCGGGGTTCAGCCGATCGTCGAGACGCCGCGGCGCAGGAGCGCTCGCGCTGCCCGCGCGCGGGGGATGACCCAGACGGCTGCCCACAGGGCCATCGCGCTCCAGAGCAGGATGAGCATCGTCGTGATGAGCGTGCCGTGCTGGTCGCGCATCGACCAGGTCATCGCGATCCACAGCACGCCGAGGACGACCTTGCCCCAGCCGGCGCCCTCGCGGTCGGCCTGCGCCTGGACGAGCGGGATCCACTGGTCCGCCGGCACACCCGCGGGCACCTGCCCGTCGGCGATCCACTCGCGCACGACGATCGACCGCTCGTAGCCGCCCTCGGCACGCCAGGCGCGGCGCTGCAGGACGACGGCGATCGCGGCACCAGCCACGGCGGTCGGGATGCCGGCCGAGACCAGGACGGTGGTGGTCGCCTCGGTCCACGAGGACAGGACCAGCATGACCAGGACGACGGCGAAGGCCGCGCCCGTCACACCGGCGCCGAGCAGGCGGAGCCGCCCGGCTTCGTCGAGGACACCGACTCCGACACCGTTCACGGGGGAGAGCGTACCTGCGGTGAACGGGGGCCGGGGGCGTTCGTCAGCCCAGTGCCAGCAACCAGCACATGCCGGCGGCGGCGAAGGCCATCGCCCAGCTCACCAGGCTGCCGATCAGGAAGTACTCGGCCTGGTACCCGGTCGTCTCGCGGCGGATCTCGGGGAACCGGACGATCCCCTTCGCGGCGATCAGCGCGGCGACGACGGGGAAGGCGCCGGCCAACGAGAACCCGGCCAGCAGGAGGCGCTCGATCGGGCCGATCATGCGGCCGCCCTTGAGGGTGACCGTGCGGTCTCCGGGTTGGTCGTCGTCTTCGTCCGACGCCCTGCCGGTGCGTCGTCGGCCGAAGCGTTTCGGTCGGCCGGCTGCTGCTGCTGCCGCCGCCGCTGTGCGCTGGGCGTCCGGGGAGAGTTCTGCTGGCAGCGCCTGGGCGACGACCACGTTGGCCGAGTCGACCAGGAACAGTGCGGACCCGATGCCGGCGACGAGCGCCGCGAGCGGTACCGCTCCGACGAACGCTGGGCCGGCGTCACGGTGCCAGTCGACCACGAAGCCGGACGCGTCGGCAGCCGGTGCCCAGAGCAGCAGCACGGCGACGGCGACCGCGAGCAGGACGGCCGGCCAGGACCCCGAGCGACGGAGCCAGGGGAGTGCTCGATCGCGACCGCCGGGCGCGCCACCGGAGCGCACCGGGATCGTCGTCGCGACCCACAGGGCCGCGAGGACGACCGCGACCAGCACCGACCAGACGGCGAGGCCGAGGCCGAGCACCGCCACAGTCGCCACGGCGGCCCAGAGCAGGACGATCACCGTGGTGGTCAGCACGCGCCGAGGTGCCGCGTCGGTCCCGGTCCGTGCGCGGACGACGTCGGCGAGCCCGACGAGGGTCAGGAGGACTCCGGCGAGCATCAGCGGCCCCCGTCCCCGAGGACACGCAGGCCCTCGACCAGGGCGGCGACGCCCGACTTCTGCACGGACTGGGACACCGCCGACGGGGTGATGCCCTCGTCCGCGGCGATCTGCGCCTGCGTCCGGCCCTGCACCAGACCGAGTGCGATCCGGCGGGCGCGGGGTGCGAGTCGCGAGACGACGTGGTCGCGGCTGAGGAAGTAGGCGTTCACGAGTCGCTCCGTCGTTCCGTGGCGGTCGTCGGCGTCGTGGTACCAGGACCGCAGGAACGCGGTCCGGCCGTCCTCGCGCCGGTGGGTCTCGTTGATGGCGTCCCGCGCCGACCACCAGCCCGGACCGTCCTGCAGCGGGCCCGCGCCGCCGGTGCCGATCGTCCGGACCTGCCCGCGGCCGATGCCGAGGCGGATCTGCACGGTCTGGGGGAGTGCGAGGGTCGCGGCCGTCGTCGCCACGAGGGCGTCGGTGAGCGTGGCGTAGATGACCTGGAACTCGTCGCCGACCGTCGCGCGCAGGGGGTCGAGCGCGGTGACGTCCGCGGTACTGTCGAAGGCGTGCTCGACGTCCTGCTGGGCTGCGGAGCGGTCCTCGAGCGTGCGGGAGTCGACCAGGTCGACGATCACGGCGATCACGGGCTCGGACTGCATGGGTTAAGCGTAGAGCTTCATATCGTCGAAAGTAAGCCTGGGGCTAAACTTCATCGACTGCCGTGACGCTCTAGGATCGTCGTGAGGGCCTTTAGCTCAGCTGGTAGAGCGCCACGTTTACACCGTGGATGTCGTCGGTTCGATCCCGGCAGGGCCCACCGAGAAGACTCGGATTCAGTGCGTGGCAGGTCCTCCACCGGGACCGGCCAACGACCCGTCAGTCGCCGAGGGGCCACAGCCATTCGGCTTCGAGGTGGCCTTCGACGAGGTCCGCGAGCTTGCCGAAGTAGTTGCGCCTACGACGTCTCGCCCACGGCGGCTGTCTACTGCGGCACGAAGGTCGCAGCACGGGCGATCACCGAGGGGCTTCACCAGGAGTCACCGCGCGGGATCCGTGTCACCACCGTGTCACCACCGTGTCACCAGGAGTCACGGAGTCCGAGCTCGCCGAAACGATCACCGACGCCTCCGCCGCCGCCGCGATGGTCGTCTACCGTGCCGAGTCGATCTCCGCCGACGCCATCGCCCGCGCCGTTTCCTACGCGGTGGCCGAGCGACCCGACGTCGACGTGAACGAGATCGTCGTGCGGCCTGCGGCCCAGCGTTGAGTTGCTCCGCAGTGTCGTAGCGAGCCGCCGGGCGAGGCGTAGCGGGTGGCCGTCACCCCGGATGGGCTACGCCACAGGTCACGAGTGCAACAGCGCTCAGGGCGAGGAGGGCGATCGCTCACCGGCGTGAGGCTGTTCGACGTGTCATCGGGTCACGGTAGCGGTCCTCGGCGATCACCCCGGCGTCCGGTAGCGTCAGCGCCATGACCGAGATGCAGCGACGCAGTCTGCTGGAACGGCTGATCGGCAAGCCCCTGCCGTGGCTCGCCTGGGGGTGGGCGGTCATCGCGCTGGTCTGGCTCGTCCTGGCCGTCGTCGAACCGTCCCGGTTCCACATGCAGATGGCGGTCCTCTGGATCATCCTCGCCGCCGTGCAGATCGGCTCGGTGTCCTACGCCCGCGCGCAGGCGCGGAAGCGTGCTCGGAACGCAGGCGACGACTCGTAGCCGGCCCGACGCCGGCGCCCAGAGCACGTCCGCGCCCGGAGCACGCCCGCGTCCGCCCAGTGCATGAGCGTGCGCAGAGCTCGGCGAGATGCTTGTGCGCTGCGTGAGAGCATGCGGTCGTGACAGACGAACCCCTGCTCGAGATCCGGTCGGCGTCCGAGACGGACGCGGCGTGCGTGGCTGCGGTCGTCGTCCGTGCGTACGCCAACCAACAGGGTTGGGTCAGCGACGCCGAGCTGGTGACCGGGGAGCGGACGACCCCGGACCAGGTGCGTGCGATGATCCGTGCCCCGCGGTCGGTGGTGCTCGTCGCGGTCCACGACGCCACCATCGTCGCGACCTGTCACCTGCGGGCCTCCGACCAGGCGACCGCGCACCTGGGGATGCTCGCTGTGGACCCGGCGTGGCAGTCCCGAGGCATCTCCCGGCGGCTCCGGACCGCGGCGATCGCGTACGCCGAGGAAGCCTTGGCGTGCGATTCCGTCGAGCTCGAGGTGCTCAGCGTGCACGAGGGACTGCGACGCGTGTACGAGCGAAGCGGGTTCATCGCGACGGGGGAGACCCGACCGTTCCCGGCACACGTCGCTCGCGTCGCGGGGCTGCACTTCGTCGTGCTCCGGAGATCGCTCGGCGCGTCTGGACAGACCCCGGACGTGTGACCCGAGCGGCGCGCTGCCGGCGGGACCCGTAGGCTCCAGGCGGACCCACCGGTGCACGGGGCGCACGGCGGGATCCGAGGGGGAACCACATGTCCATCACATCCAGGATCACCACCGCGGGGACGGCGACCGTGATCGTCGTGCTCGCGCTCTCCGGCTGCGCCGGGACCGGCACCACGGCACCGGGGACGGAGCGGGCGGCAACGCAGTCGTCAACACCGACACAAGCGCCGACCCAGGCACCGACGGAGACGCCGACCGCTCCGGCCACCGTCGACTCGGCCACGAAGGACCTCACGTTCGAGGACGGCGACGCGCTCTCGGCGAGCACGCTGCCCGCCTTCGGGCTCCAGGTCTCGGCACTCGACGGCTGGGAGCAGACCGGCGAGGACCAGACCACCGGGTCGCGGGAGTACACGAACACGGACGGCTCCGTGGCGACGATCACGCAGCAGCGGCTCACCGACCTCGACCCGACGATCGGGGACCGTGCCGCCACCGAGCAGCTGTTCACGGCTGCGGGGCTGCCGGCCGACCGGCTCGAGGAGCAGCTCCTGCCGACGATCACCGGCGGCACCGCGCAGTTCCTGTCGATCGCCGGGCACAACACGGACGGGTCCTGGTCGGCGACGGTCGCGCGTGCCTTCGCGAAGCCGGGAGCGGCGCTCATCGTGAAGGTCCGGACGACCTCGCAGGATGCGCTCCGTCCCGACCTGCACGACATCCTGGTCAACGCGCAGGTGGTCGTCGCATAGCGAGTCGAGCCGGTGCGTCGGGGCGCCGCGTCGGGGCGCCCCGACGGGTCCCTATGCTGAGTCCTCGTGCGCCGCTCCGTCCGTCTCCTGACCGTCATCGTGATCGTCGCCCTGTTCGCCGTCGGGGTCCTTGCGGCAGTGGTGTTCATCCAGCGTGTGCTGGCGGATCCGGCGAGCGACGTCGCGTGGGTCGGCACCGTCCGGGCGATGGGGCTCATCGTCATCGGGGTCATGCTGACACTGCTCGGACGGCGAGGGCTGCCCGCGGCCGTCGACGCGATCAACTTGCTCGCCGACGCCGGTCCGGTGCGGCCGCTCACGGTCGTGGTGTGGGTCGTCCTCGGCGCCACCATCTACTCGATCCTGCGCGGCTGGACGGTGATCGTCCCCGTCGCGGCCGTCATCGGTGCGATCGTGGTGGCGTTGCCGTTCGTCGAACGCTTCCTGGACGCGGCGCTGGCCCGACAGGCTGCGCGAGCCGACGCCGACGCCGACGGCGACGCCGCGACGCCGGTCACACCGGTGGCACCCACCGGGACCGCCGCCGACGCGTGAGACGACGAGCGAGACGGCACGCGGGACGGACGTGAGACGGTCACGAGACGGGACGGGAGGCCCGGTGCCAGCTGGCACCGGGCCTCCCGTCCGTCGTGGACGCGGCCTGACCGCCCCTGCCGACCCACGCGGGTCGGCCCGCCTCAGCGCTCCGCGCGCCCGGCGAAGCGGTACCGGAACCCGGGCACACCGTCGGCGGTGACGACCACGTCGTAGTACCCCCACTCGTCGAGCGGCCAGTGCATCGTCTTGTGCCCGGAGCCGCGGACGTGTGCGGTCTCGCGGTGCTCCACGAAGTCGTTCGCCACCAGCACGAAGCGGAGCACGCCCCTGCCGGTGTTCTCGAGCAGGAGCTGCAGGGTGCGCCGACCGCGGGTGTCCCGGACGACCGAGACGTGCGGGACGCCGCCGGTCGCCGGACCACCGACGGCGACGGTGCCGGCGAAGCGCCGGAGGAACCGGTCGGGTCCGTAGACGCTGACGTCGTAGGTACCGGCAGTCGTCGTGGTGTCCCACTCCCAGTCGGCGGTGGCGCCCACCGGGACGGTCTTCGGGTGGGCGGCGAACGGCATCGCGGTGTTCGGGTACACCAGGAAGTTGACCCCCTGGCGACCGTCGTTCGCGAGCGTCACGGTGACCCGACCGGTGCTCCGGTCGACGGTCGCGTCCGCGTGCTGCCGGTAGGGCAGGCTCCGGCGGCGGACGGTGCCGGGCTCCTGGACGGGCACGGTCTGCGCGCCGATCGCGGGTTCCTCGACGGGCGGCTTCGCCTGGTCGGCGTCGGCGGCCGCGACCAGCGCGCGGGTCTGCTCGATGCCGGGGACCACGTCGGCGCCGGGGATGCTCGCGTCGGGGGCGCTGAAGTCGAAGCAGCTCGTCAGGTCCCCGGAGACGGTCCGCCGCCAGTCGGAGATGTTCGGCTCGCGGACGCCCGTGACGTGCTCGAGGAACTGGATCACGGACGTGTGGTCCGCCACCTGCGAGTTGACCCACCCGCCACGGCTCCACGGGGACACCACGGTCATCGGCACGCGGGCGCCCATGCCGATGGGCAGGCCGTCGACGTACTCGTCGGGGGTGCCGGGTTCGGCGAACGGGGGGACGACGTGGTCGAAGTACCCGTCGTTCTCGTCGTAGTTGATGAGCAGGACGGTCGAGGCCCAGGTGTCCGGGTTGCTGAAGAGCGCCTGCACGACGGCGTTCGTGTAGTGGGCACCGTAGTCCGGGCTGGCGGCCGGGTGCTCGCTCCAGCCGTAGGGGGCGACGACGTACGACACGGTCGGCAGGCTGTTGGTCGCGCAGTCCTGCCCGAACTGGCTGAGCAGGTGGGTGACGTCGAGGCCCTTGCCGGAGTTCGGCTTCCACCCGTCGTGCAGCCCGGCGCGCGCGGCGAGCTCCTGCTGGGCGGGGTCGGAGGACGCGAGCGCGCGGTGGTACTGCTCGAACAGCCAGAGCGGGTTGTCGCCGTAGTCGCCGACGTACGGGTCGGCGGAGCTGTCGCCGACCTCGTCGTTGGCGTAGGTCTTCCAGGTGACCCCGGCCGCCTGCAGTCGCTCGGCGTAGGTGGTCCAGGCGAACACCGGTTCGTAGTCCGCCGGGTTGTCGGTCGCCGGTCCGCCCTGGGTGCCGCGGGGGTCGATGGTGCCGGACCACTGGTACAGGCGGTTCGGCGTGGTCGGACCGTTGAGCGAGCAGTGGTAGTCGTCGCAGACCGTGAACGCTCCGGCGAGTGCGCGCTGGTACGGGATGTCCTCGCTGGTGAAGTAGCCCATCGTCTGGGCGCTCTTCGCGTCGACCCACCGGTTCCAGGCTCCGCCGTTCCACGCGGTGTGCCCACCGCCCCAGGAGTGGTCGAGGCCGTCGGCGTTCTGCGCGTTGAACCGGGTGGTGTCGAGCCGGAACGGCAGCATGGCGCCACCGTCGGTGCGGGCCGCCGCCGGCTGGTGGAAGACGTCGTGTCCGGTCGGCAGCTCGAGCGCCTGCTTGTCCGAGAACCCGCGGACCCCGGGCATCGTGCCGTAGTAGTGGTCGAAGGACCGGTTCTCCTGCATGAGCACGACGACGTGCTTGACGTCGGCGATCGTGCCGGTGGGGACGGCACGAGCGGTTGCGGCGCTGGCGCGGTCGGCCGCGCCCGGTCCGAACGCGGACCCTGCGGCGACGCCGGCCATGATCGCTGCTGCGCCGCCGACCAGGACCGTCCGGCGGCTCAGGCCGGGGCGGACCGCTGCGGTGTACGCCGCGTCCGGGGTCAGCGGTGGTGCGGCGTCCAGGCTGACGTCGGGTGCGCCGTGTTCGGGCTTCCTCGTGCTCATCGCGGGCCTTCCAGGTCGGTGGGAGTGCGGGCGCTGCGGGGGAGGAGCGCCCGTCAGCATGACAACGAGGTGCGCTGAACCGTGCCTTGCCCGGCCGTGGCGGCGGGGTGAACGCGTCCGGTGGAGTCGGGATCGACCTGTCCAGGTGCGCTGCGGCTGGGCCCTGTGGTTCCGGTGTCGATCCCGCGAGGACTCCGACGCACCTGGACAGCTCGGGCTGCAGCGGGGGAGGATCACCGGGTGCGACCACTGTTCCGGGACATCGCCGAGGACCTCGCCGACCGGGTGCTCCGCGGTGAGTTCGACGCCACGGGTGTCCTGCCGGCCGAGCACGACCTGGCGGCCGACTACGCCGTCGCGCGGGGCACCGTGCGGAACGCCCTCGGGCTCCTCCGCGACCGGCAGGTCCTGACGGCACGTGCCGGCTCCCGCTGGCGCGTCCGCACCACGACGCTCGGCCACGACGCCGGTGCGCTCGAGTCGTTCGGTCAGCTGGCCAGGGCCAGGGGACACGAGCCCGGCGGGCGGGTCGTGGCGGTCGAGGAACGGCCGGCCACCGTGCGCGAGCGGCGCCTGTTCCGCGCCGCGCACGACGAGCCCGTCCTGCACGTCGTGCGGGTGCGCTCCCTCGACGGTGTGGACGTCATGCTCGAGCGCACCGCCTACGCGCCGTGGGTCGCCGCCGTCATCCGGACGATCCCGGGCGGGCAGACGTCGGTGTCGGCGACCCTGGAGGACCGGTTCGGCATCCGGGTCGGTGCCGCCGTCACCACCGTGGACGCGCTGCTGGCCGACGACGCCGACGCCGCGCTCCTCGGGGTCCGGCCCGGCGCGGCCCTCCTGCAGGTGCGCCGGTCCAGCACCGCCGAGGACGGCCGCTCGCTCGAGGCCGGCGACGACCGGTACGTCGCCGGGACGGTGCCGCTCCGGATCCGGACGGCGTCCGCAACGGAACCGGCACCGCGGACCGGCACCGGGCACGACGACGCGGGATGAGCCGGACGGGAGGCCCGGTGCCAGCTGGCACCGGGCCTCCCGTCCGTCTCCACGCGACCCCACGACGTGGGCCGGCAGGCGGGGTCAGCGTCGCTGTGCGCCGTCCGCGGCGACGGCCGCCGCCAAACCGGCCTCGATGTCGTCGACGGGGTCCGGCAGGGCCGCGATCGACGCCGCGACCTGACGACTGCGGGCGCGGTGGGTCGGCGTCGTCAGGACCTCGCGGACGGCCCGACGGATCGCCGCCGGCCGTGGCGTCCCGGAGCGCAGGTTCCGCCCGCACCCGGCCCACGCGACCCGGGTGGCGACCTCCGGCTTGTCCTCGGTCGACCCTGCGACCACGAGCGGCACGCCGTGTGCGAGGGCACGCTGCACGCCGCCGAACCCGCCGTTCGTGACGACGACGCTGCACCGCGGCAGCAGCTGGTCGTAGGGCAGGAAGGTCGCCACCCGGGCGTTGGCGGGCAGTGCCGTGCCGAGCGCGCGGTCGACCTGGTCGACGGGGCGGCCACCGGTGGTCGCGACGACGAGGACGTCCTCGTCCGCCAGGGCGCGGAGTGTCGGCGCGATGAGCCGGCCGAGGTCGACGGTGTCGATCGTGCCCTGGGTCACGAGCACCACCGGAGTGTCGGTGTCCAGGTCGTCCCACCACGCGGGCAGGTCGGCCGCGGGCGTCGGTGCCGCGCGGGCCACGACCGGACCGACGAACCGGTCCGAGTTGGGGAGCTCGCGCCGGGGGTACTCGAGCTCCGCGACGCTCAGCTGGAACAGGGTGTCGAACGCGCGGTACGCGAAGTCGAAGGTGTCGATCGTCGACGGCGGTGCCCCCACCTCGGCGAGCACGGCGTCCACCGCTCGACGCAGCGGCCGGGTGAGCACGGGGTGGATCGCGGCGGTGAGCAGTCGGTTGCGCGCGCGAGCCACCGGCCCGCGTCCCGGGGAGAGCGCAGTGCCGAAGGGTGCCGCGTCGACGCTGGTGAGCGTCACCGGGGTGGTCGCGATCCCGAGCACGGGCAGACGCTCCGCGGACGGCAGGGCCAGGTACGGCGCGAGCCCGGTGAACGACGCCTCGCCGAGCACCGCGTCGAAGCGCCCCGCTGCCAGCAGCGCCGTCAGCGCGCGGTACTGGGACGGGATCGCGCGGACGAACATGGCGATGATGCCCTCGCGGACGACGGCGATCCCGCGTGCCGCACTGGCGTCGGCGAGCCGCTCCTGCAGATCGGCGTCGTCGAAGTCGACGTCGACAGGCAGCGCCACGAACCGGAGCCCGGCGCCGACGACGAGGTCGCGGTACTTGGACCCCGTCAGCACGGTGATCTCGTGGCCGCGTTCGGCGAGGTCGCGGCCCACGTCGACGAGGGGCGCGAGGTGGCCGTAGACGGGCGGGGCGCAGAGCAGGTACGAGGACACGGGTGCCGCTTCCGTCGGGGGATGGCCGGACGTTCGGAGCGTAGGCGCGGCGAGCAGGCGCGTGGCGCGGCACGGACTGGGAGTGGGTGAGAGTCCTCGAGCATCGGCACCCGGACGCTAGGGTCGCTGCATGACCACACCCGCGGGGGCGAGTTCGGGCAACGGCTACTGGCGCGGCCAGATCGGGGCGACGGCCCTGTTCGGCGTCGGCCTGGTGGCGTGCAGCGTGGTGCTCTTCCGGGTGGACCCCGACGAGCCGGGGCGAGCGGTCCTGCTCGCGTTCGGTGGCCTGCTCTTCCTCACCACGCTCGGTTGGGCGGTCGACGCCGCGACCCGCTCGGACCCCAGACAGCGCGCGCTCTTCGCGTGGGCCGTCGCCCAGCACGAGGCCGCGGGGCACGGCAACGACGCCCTCGCGCTGGCCGATGCCGCCCGTGCCCGCGACGGTGCACTCGACGCCGAACGGATCCGCGCGCTGCAGGCGCTCCGCCCCGACAACCCGTACCCGGGCGGCCCGCTCGACGACGACTCGGACGGCGGGACCGCCGAGACCGCCGGGGCGAACCGGCTCGGGATCGCCCTGCTCGCGCTGTTCCTCGCGTTGACCGGGCTCTACAGCAGCTGCTGGCCGTCGGTGTTCGTGCTCGGGTGGCCGTTCCAGTTCGTCGCGTCGATCCTCGCGGTGGTCGCGATCGTGCGGCCCGGTCGCGGACGCCGACTCGGCGTCGTCGCGGCGATCGTCTCGGTGCTCGGCACCCTCGTGACGGTCGGCATGCTCGTGTGGCGCGTGGTCGAGGCGAGCGGCAGCTAGCTGCCCGCGGTCGCGCGTGCGGCCCGCGACGTGGGCGGGTGACGGACTGGAGGGTCGGTGCCAGCTGGCACCGGGCCTCCAGTCCGGTGTTGTGACGCCCCACGGGGTGGGCTGGTCCCCGGCGCCGCTGCGGGTGCGGCGGGTGCTAGATCCAGCAGGATCCTCAGCGGGAGGTCGCCGTTCACCGGCGGCTGCAGGCTGCCGTCCACGATGATCCGAGGGTGCCTCGTCGTCGTGCTGCCGTCCGGACCGCCGTGGTGGTCGTGATCGTGCTGCTGGTCGGTGCCGTTCTCGGCGCCGTCTTCGTCGCCGCTCCGTGGCTCGGTTTCGGGCGGGCTCCGGTGCTCGCCGCCGTGTTGCCGGCCCGGTCCCTCGTGAGCGCGGGACTGGTCGCCGCCGATCTCGCCCTGGTGCTCGTCGCCGTCGTCCTGCGACGCACGCGACTCGTGCGGCTGGTTGCAGCGTCGCTCGGTGCGCTCCTGCTCGTCGTCGCCGTGGCGAACACGGCGGTGCTCGGCGTGCGGGGATGGGACGTGCGGCCGGTCGACGGTGCCCGCGGTGCGCTCCGGGTGTTCGAGTGGAACACCAACGGAGGACTCGTCGGTGCGGAGGGCGTCGCCAGTGCGGCACTGACCGCGCGGGCGGACGTCGTCGTGCTCCCCGACGCGGGGGACCGACGCGCTGCCGCCGCGGTGGCGCGGGCGATGGGGCAGCACGGTCGGCCAGTGCGGCTGTTCATGGGTGGTGACGACACGCAGGTGGCGGTGCTCGTCGGGGCCGACCGCGCGTCCGGCGCGTCGATGTCGCCCGGCGTCGATCCGGTGAAGACGATGACGGTGTCCGGGCCGTCGATCCCGACGATCGTCGCCGTGCACGCTCCGCAACCGATCGGGCGGGGCCTGGCGGGCTGGCGGACCGATCTGCGGTGGGTCGGCGAGCAGTGCGGCCGCGGCGCTGACGTGGTCGTGTCGGGGGACTTCAACGGATCGGTCGACAGCTTCGACGGCGGGAGTCTCGGTTCGTGCCGGGACGCCGCGTCCACCGTGCACGCCGCGGCGCTCGGTACGTGGCCGACGTGGCTCGATCCGCGGCTGGCGATGCCCATCGACCACACCCTGGTCGGTCCGTCGGTCGGAGTCGTCCGGTCGTGGAGCGTGCTGACGAGCCAGGACGAGTCCGGTGCTCGGCACCGGCCGACCCTGACGGTCGTCGGCGGCAGCTGACCCCTGTTCCGGTGGGCGTTCGGCCCTGTTTCGGTGGGCGTGCGGCCCTGTTTCGGTGGACGTGCGGCCCTGTTTCGGTGGACGTGCGAGGCGGCAGGTGGGAACAGACTCGCAACGTCGTCGAAACACGCGCGCGGTGGGGTGGATGCATGGACGTCACCACCACGGATCGTGCTCCCGCCCGCTGGTACCACTCGCTGTTCGTGCAGATCGCGATCGGCGTGGCCCTCGGCATCGCCGTCGGGGTCTGCTTCCCCTCGGCGGCGCCGGTGCTGAACGTCGTCGGGCAGGGGTTCATCCGGCTGATCGAGATGGTGATCGCGCCGCTCGTGTTCATCGTCGTGGTGACGGGCATCGTGCACGTCGGCGACCTGCGCTCCGTGGGACGGATCGCCGGCAAGGCGATGATCTACTTCCTGCTCGCGTCGTCGTGCGCGCTCGTGTTCGGCCTGCTGGTCGGCAACCTCGTGCGCCCCGGGGCCGGCCTGCGGATCGACCCGTCGTCGCTCGACGCCTCGGCCGTGGCGGCGAAGACCGCGGGCGGCACGGCTCCGGACGCGGGGACGTTCATCCTCGACCTCATCCCGTCGAGCGTCGTGAACGCGTTCGCGACGAACGACATCCTGCAGGTGCTCGTCTTCGCGGTGTTCGTCGGCGCGGCGATCGCCGCGATCGGCAGTGACCGTGCGCGGCCGCTCGTGCGGGGCCTCGACCTGTGCCTCGAGGTCGTCTACCGGATCCTGGGCTGGGTGATGCGTCTGTCGCCGCTCGGTGCGTTCGGGGCGATGGCGTACGTGGTCGGGCAGTATGGCATCGACACCCTGGGTTCGTACGGGCTGCTGATCGCCGCCTGCTACGGCGCAGCGGCGGTGTTCATCGTGGCGCTGCTCGTCGGCGGACGACTGCTGTCCGGGGTGCCGATCTGGCGGTTCGTGTGGCACACCCGCGCCGAGTTCGGGCTGGCTCTGGGCACGGCGTCGACCGAGGCCGTGCTGCCGCGGATGATCACCCGGCTCACCGAGGTCGGCGTCTCACGGAGCGTCGCCGGGCTCGTCGTGCCGACGGGGTACTCGTTCAACCTCGACGGGGCGGCGATCTACCTGTCGATCTCGCTGCTGTTCCTGACCCAGGCGTTCGGGGTGCCGCTGACGCTCGAGCAGCAGGTGGCCGCACTCGGGGTGCTGCTGCTGACGTCGAAGGGCATGGCCGGGGTGCCGGGATCGTCGTTCCTGGCGCTGTCCGCGACGGCGACCAGCCTCGGGCTGTTCCCGGTCGCGGGCGTCGCGCTGCTGCTCGGTGCCGACCGGATCATGGACGCGATGCGGGTGAGCGTCAACCTGCTCGGCAACTGCGTCGCGACGCTCGTGGTGGCGCGGTGGCAGGGCGAGCTCGACCGTGAGCGGGTGGACGCGGTGCTGCGGCCCGGGCGCGGGGTGCGGCCGTCGTCGGAGCCGGAACCTGCTGCGGGTGCTGCGGGTGCAGCCGCGGTGTCGGCACCGGTTCGGTGAGGGCTCTCGGCGCGGTCAGCGTTCGAGGACGGCGCGCTGCTGGTCGTACTGCTGGCGGGTCCGGTGTCCGCCCATCTTGCGGACGACGGCGCCCGAGGGGTCACGCGTGATCCGCCACCAGATCGCGATGCAGAGCGCGTCGACCGGCAGAGCCGTGCCGAGTCCGACCAGGAGCTGCCTGCCGAGGTCCGTCCGCCACGGCAGACCCGAGACCTCGAGCGCGGTGAAGACGAGCAGACAAACCACGATGGTGATCGGGCTGAGCCAGAGCTTCCGCACGGTGCGTTGACGTGCCACGTCGATCTCCGCCAGCTGCGCCAACGGCAGCGTCGAACCGACGTGCTCGCGGGGCTCGCTACCGACGATGACGGCGGCAGGGCCGGGGGTGGTCGCTGTGTCGTCCGCGTCCGTGGCGGGTCGCCACACCACGTCGTCCAGGTGCTCCAGGTCGTCGTCGACGCGGAACCAGCCGCCTTCGAAGCCGTCGGCAGCGGCGTCGGGATCGGCGCGAGGCGTGGTCGTGGTCACGTCGGTCATCTTGGCAGCAACAGGCGCCGCTGGGACACCACCGCTTCGGGGGTGGGGCGAAGGCGTCGCCCGCGGACCCGGGGCGCGTTCTGCTGGCAGGATGGTCCCCGAGACCACGGGGGCGGGGGCCGGCATGGGCACGGAACAGCAGGACTGGCGTGACCAGGGGACGGGCCCGACGACGGGGCGAGGGAACGCGATCGCCATCGCACTCGTGCTGCCGGTGCTGCTCGTCGTGAGCTGGGCGGTCCAGATCGGGGCGTACCTGGCGCGCGACTTCGGGTCGATGGACGACCGGCTCGGTGCCGGGGGCGTGTTGGCACGGCTGGTGATCGGCGCCGTGCTCGCCGTGGGGATCCCCGTGGTCGTGCTCGTCGTGCAGGTCCGGGCTCGTCGGCGCGAACCGCGGCACTCGCTGGCCGCCGTGGTCGCGGCGATCGTCGTGCTGGTCATCGCCGTACCGTGGAACGGCCTGGTCCTGACGTCGCAGGTGCGGAGCATGGTCGCCGACGCCCGGCAGTGGGCGCAGCCTACGACCGCCGCCGAGCGGCACTTCGCCGACGGCGACGCACGGGCCACACTCGAGCGGATCGGGGACCGCACCGTGCGGATCCTCGGCGGCGACCGGAAGTCCGCCTACCGCGATGGTGAGCGAGCCGGTGGTGCGTACAGCGAGGAGTGCCAGCTGTCGAACGCCCACCAGGGGGTGCGGTGGATGTACTGGTACGACCCGGGGGAGTACACCGACGAGCAGGGCAACGAGTTGCTGCCCGAGGACCACACCGTGATCGAGGGTGCGAACCGCGACGTGGACGGAGTCCGGGAGTACTGGGCGTCCGAGGGCATCGACGCGCGGTCGGAAGAGGACATGGTGCCCGACCAGATCGCGCCGACCGCCGACTGGCTCGAGAGCGGCTCGTCGTACACACGGCCCGGTCCGGACGTCGACTTCCGCACGATCTGCCTCGTGCGCTGACCCGAGAGTCGTCGGGTCGTCGCTCCGGCGCAGTGGATCGACAGCTCAGGTGGGTCGGTTGTTCTGGCCGTAGCCGGTTCGTGACCCCTCGATTGCGCTGTCGAGCATCCGGGTCCAGGTGGCCCTGGACTCTGTGCTGAGGTCCCCGCCCTCGTTCAGGAGCCAGTGGCTCGAGGCGACCGTGACGCCGCTCATGAGCGATCCAACGAGCAGATCGACTTCGAGACGGCTCCAACTCGGGTAGCGGGTGGAGAGATGCTCGGCCAGGTGCAGCGAGGTTCGGTCCATGACCTGTCGGAGCAGGGCTTCGTGCCGGGGTGACGCTTCGTCGCCTCGCCCGACGACTGCTCCGACGGACACGATCACGTCGGGCATGCTCGTGGCGCGCAATGACCGAGACACCTCGTCAAAGACAGCGGCACGAGAACCGTCGGTCCCTGGCGCGGCCGCACTCACTTCGTCGAACGTCGCCCACGCAGTCTCGAACTGCTCGACACTCGCCGTCACCAAGACGTCTGACACCGAAGGGAAGTAGTTGAACACCGTCGCCCGAGACATGTCAGCACGCTCGGCGAGTTCTTCGACGGTGAAGGCGGGGCCACCCCGCTCGGCGACCAACGCGATGGCCGCGTCGAGGATCGCGCGTCGTGAGCGGGCCTTCAACATCTCGCGGCGTCCGCGCGGGATTGCAGGGGAACTCATACGCCGAGTGTAACGCCCAAACGCTAGACGGCGTCGATGTTTAGACGTAGTCTCGATTCACCACGTCGGCTTGCATGAAGGGCACCATGAGCACGAACGAGCAGTCACCCCAGTCCCTACCTCCGCAGGACGAGCGGACTGGCAGAGACCGTCCGGCGCGTTTCCGGTGGGCGCGGACCGTCGCTGCCGTGGTCGGCGCCGTCCTGGGGGGCCTTGTTGTCGTCCTCGCTGCCGGGAACCTCGTTCCCGCGACGAGCAACATCGTGACGCTCGGCGGCTCGATGGCCTGGGGCTATTTCGCGCCACACCTGGTGATCGTCAGTGTCATCGCTGTTCTTCTCTGCGTTCCCCTCTGGCGGGCACGGCGACGACCCGTGATCCGGGGCATCGCCTCTGTTCTCGCCCTTGGGGCGCTGGTCGCCTCGACCGGCATCACCGCAGCCCTGGTGCATTCGGCGACGGCGAACGGCGGTTCCGTGAACTTCGCCCGCACTCTGGCGCTGACGAACACGCCCGTGACCCCGACCAAGATCACGACCTACGTCACGGCTGGCGGCAAGGCCCAGCAAGCGCGCATCTACGAACCCAAGGGCGGCCCGAAGGGCGCGCCGGTGATGATGTACATCCATGGCGGCGGCTGGTACGGCGGTACTGCGGAAGAGTCCGACAGTCTCGCGCAGCGGTGGGCCGATCGGGGTTGGTACGTCGTCAACGTCGACTACCGGCTCGCGGACGCCACGCACGCAACATGGGACGAAGCCCCCGCCGACGTCGCCTGCGCCCTGACCTGGACGGACAAGCTGGCGAAGGACGTCGGCGCTGACACCGGCAAGCTGACCGTCATGGGTGACTCCGCAGGCGGCCACCTCGCCATGCTCCTCGGCTGGTCCGCCGCCGCGGGTGCCGCCCCCTCCACGTGCCCCGGAGCTGGCAAGGTCCCCGTTCCCGACGCCGTCGTGGCCGGGTATCCCGTGAGCAACATCGACTACACGTACGACCACGGCGCCTCACCCCTGCCGAGCTTCAACCCGCAGGAGTTCACGCGGTTCTTCCTCGGTGGCGCACCTGCTGATGTCCCCGACCACGTCCGAGCAGTGTCGCCCTCGACCTACCTCAGCGCCGCGATCCCGGCGACTCTCGTCCTGCAGCCCGAAAGAGATGACTTCATCCCCGCCGAGGGCAACGACGAGGTGATGAAACAGGCGAAACAAGCGGGCGCCGACGCGACGATCGTGCAGGTCCCCTTCGCTTGGCACGGATTCGACGCCACAGAGGACAGCATCGGCGGCCAGGTCAAGATGACCGTCACCGAGAACTGGCTGGAGAAGCGCAACCTCGCCCCCTAGGCCACGCCCCGTAACCCGCCTGCTACTGAGGCGGCGGAGCCGCAGGTGTGCCGCGGCTCGTGCGCCCTAGCGGGCTAGCCGCGTTGGAGTTGCGCAGCGACGCGAGACCACTGGTCGTGCTCCCACTGCGCGCACGCGTGCCGGCGCCCTGAGGAACCGAAGTCGTTCTCGACGTTCGCGCTGGCCGTCATGATCGTCTGGCCGTCGATAGCGCGGACCAGGAAGTCGATGTTCAGCACCGAGCCGGTGCCACCGATGTTCTTGTCCGTCACCGTCGAGATCATTCCCGAGTTCAGGCCGGGCTTCGCCGTTGGGTTGGTGAAGTTGTAGAGGGTGGTCACGCGAAGGCTGTCCAAGGAGGCGGATGCCCGGACGCTGCCGCTTTCGGTGTTTGAGCTTGGTTCGGTCCTCCTCGGTCGATCGCCCGCATGGTCGTCGGCTCACTGATCCTCCGGCTGGTTGTCCGGCATCCATGGGACAGGAGCGCTGAAGGTCACGAGATCGCGAACAGGGTGTCGAGTGCGTCGTCGAGGTTCGTGTCCCAGTCGAAGGCACGCGACTCGTCGACACTGCGCCAGTGGTGCTCCTTGCTGAAAGCGACGATGGGAGCGGTGACAGCGGCGTGGTTGAGCAACCAAGCGAGGGCGAGTCCGGCAGGTGAGATGCCGTGGTCGGCGGCGAGTGTGTCGAAGCGACGTACGGTGTCCATCAGCTCGGCGTCGCCGAGGCGCCGTTCCGCGTGGGGCGCAGTGCTGGCGCGGCTGCCGGTCTGTGGTCGCTGCCCATCGCTGTAGCGTCCCGCCAGGATGCCGTTCGCGAGTGGGGAGAACGGCGTGTACGCGAGGCCTTCTGCTGTGACCAGAGGCAGGACGTCCCGGTCGTCGCTCCGGTCGAGCAGGGAGTAGGAGTTTTGCACGATCTCGGGTCGGTGGAGTCCGAGGCGATCTGCGGTCGCGAGTGCGTCGGCTAGTTGGATGGCGTTCACGTTGGACAGGCCGTACGCGCGGATCCTGCCGTCGTCGACGGCGTCGCTGAACACCGGGAGCGATCGTTCCCAGGGGGTGGAGGGATCGGTGGTGTGCGCGAGGTAGAGGTCGACGTGCCCGAGGGTCTTCGTGCTGTTTGCGAGTTGCCTCCGGATCCGTTCCGGGTCCAGATCCGGCCCGTTCGCGGTCACACCGGTCTTCGTCTGGGTGAGGGTGGAGCTGTCCGGATGCGTCCGGTTCCACTGTCCGATGACGCGCTCGCTCGTGCCTCCTGTGTAGGCGTCAGCGGTGTCGAACGCCGTGAACCCTTCTGCGACCGCTCGATCGAGCAGGGCGAGTCCCTCGTCTTCGGACAATCCGATGCCGGGGCCTGTCGACATGGCGACGCCGCCGATGTTGCCGGTGCCGAGGATGAACGGTCCGAGTTGTTCGCGGCGGCCGGAGTGGGTGGATTCGATCCACGTCATCAGTGTTCCTTTCGCGGCGGCGTCGGGCTCGAGGTCCGGTCGCTCGCCTGTTGCTGGTCTCATCGGTCCCTACGTACGTGCGAGCGCCGCAGCGGAGGCGCTGACGTGCGGGGCCAGCGGCGCGGAGCGGCATCTTGTGGTGCTGTCCGCGCCGCTGTTCGCAGTGCTCAGTCCACGAGGGTGAACGTCATCTTCGGCTCGACCTTGAGGAACCGTGAGATGAGGCACCCCCGTGCCGCGGTGATCGCGAGTCCCTGGAACTGGCCGGGTTCGATGCCGGGCACCTTCGCGCGCATCGTGATCGTGATCGGTCCCGCCTGGGTGATGTCGAGGCTCAGCTCGTTGTCGACGTCGACGGTCGTCTCGATGAACTCCGCGGTGAAGTTACCCCACCCGAACACGTTCGCGAAGGCCTGGTTCAGGCAGCCGGCGTAGGCGACCGCGAGGAGTTCCTCCGGGATCGCTCCGTCTGCGCCCTCGAAACGGCTGGCGAAGTCGTACGGGACATCAGCGAGGGTGTCTGTGCCGGTCGACAACGACCCACGTCCTTCCTTCCACGACCCGCTCCACTGAGCCGTGCCTGCCGCGATCATCGTGCGCCTCGTGCGGACGCCGGCATCGTGGCGTCGTGCAGCTGGTGGTTCATCGCTGTGCCTGGGTGGCGAGCTCGGCGCTGACAGCGCCCATGACCGCCGGCAGGTCCAGGTCGGTCTGCGTGTCCTGTGCCCAGCCGCGAGCGACGAGCAGTCCGAAGCGCTCCTGGGTCTCGGGGCGAGGGATCGCGTCGAGGATCTCGCGGAACGACTGCAGGAGGTCTCCCGCCGAAGGCGGCGCGACGCGCTCGTTCACCAGACGCTTCACGGTCGCGAGCGCGTGCTTGTCGAAGCTCGCGAGCCGTCCGGCCAGGCGATCGACGAAACCATCGAGTTCGGCGTCAGGGAGCGCTCGGTTGATCCACCCGTACTCCGCTGCGGTGACAGCGTCGTAGTCGTTGCCGGATGCCAGGACCTCAAGCGCTCGGGAACGTCCGACCAGCTGCGGCAGCCAGTCGAAGCCCCCTCCGCCCGGGACGGCACCGGAGCCGATCTCCGGCTGTGCGAACACGCCCTTCTCGATGCTTGCGAAGCGCATGTCGAGGGCAAGCGCGAACTCGTCCCCGATCCCGCGAGTGCGGCCACGCACCGAGCCGATGGTGATGACCGGGGCGTGTGCCATCCGTGTGACGAAGTCGTGCCAGGTCTCCGGCAGGGACGCGGCACCGGGCACGTCAGGCACGTCGGACATGTTCTGGACGTCGAGCTGCGAGAGGAAGTAGTCAGGATCCGCGCTGTCGAAGACGACGACCTTGAGAGCAGGGTCCGTCTCCATGCGCTCGACAAGGAGACGCAGTGCCGCGTAGACGCTGGGGCCGAGCATGTTCATGGGCGGGTTCGCGAACGTCGCGCGGACGAAGCCCGGGCTCTCCTCGGTGATGTGCAACGGGACGGTGAAACCGGAGTGGTCGTATCGCGGCGTCAGGGTGACGGCTTCAGTCATGGTTCTGCTCCTCGGGATGGCGAAGTACACCGATCGGTGTGCAACCCCACGAACGTACACAAGCTGGAGCCAAACCACAACGATCGGTATACTTGAGGCATGACGACGGAATCAGCTGCACCCGAGAAGCGGTCGCGGAGCGGTCGCGGGGCTCGCGGACGAATCCTCGAGGCAGCGGCGACGCTCTTCTACGAGGAGGGGATCGTCACCACCGGCGTGGAACGGCTCGCCGAGGTCGCGCACGTGTCCAAACGCACCCTGTACGACCACTTTCCGAGCAAGGCCCTGATCGTCGATGAGTACCTCCGTCAGTTCGAGGAATCCGGCATCGACAGTGAGCGGGTCCTCGACCAGGTGCAGGTGAGCCCGCGCGATCGCCTGTTGGGGATGTTCGCCGATCTTCCCGACAACGCCCCCCTCCGCGGCTGTGCCTTCCACAACGCCAGCGTGGAAGCGGCCGCCACGATGCCGGCCGTCGGGGAAGCCGTGATCCGGCACAAGACCGCGTTCCTGGCGAAGCTCACGGCAACCGCCGCGGAGGCCGGCGCGTCGGATCCGGGTTCGTTGGCGCGCCAGATCTCGGTCCTCTTCGAGGGATCGCGGGCGCTGACGACCTCTCTTCAGTCGCGCGACGTCATGGCGGAGGCCCGCGCCGCCGCAGCGGTGCTCATCGATGCAGCGACCGTCTCGTCCGGCAGCCACTGACTTCTTCCGTCAACCTGCTGACGATCCGAGACGTGAGCGACGAGGTGCCTCGATGGCCGCTTCGCGGTCCTGCATCGGCTGTTCAGCTATGAGCTCGGCGCCGCAGGCACACCGATGGCCGCGGAGGAGGGTCATGCGCGGCCGGACAGCGGTAGCGATGCAGGTTGGGAACTCGCGCCGAACTCGCCCACCGCCGCAGGCGCCGACAGACCCTCGCTCACCAACGAGCTGACCGTCGGACAGCCGCGCCGCCGTGGTGTGGCGGGACCTGCGCTCCTCACCGCGGGGCGGGCGTCCAGCCGACCAGGCGCTCGACGGCGGCCAGGACGACGGCCGGGGGTTCACCTGTCACGATCTCGGTCCGGACCCGTCCGGCCGCGACGCGGAACGACGGCTCGGTCAGGAGTCGCGACGCGGTGGTGCGGATGTCCTCCGCGGTCGCCGTCGCTGCGTCGAGGACGAGTCCGGCGCCCAGGGCCTCGACGCAGCCGCCGTTCGGCAACTGGTCCGCACCGAGCGGCAGGACCAGCAGGGGCACCCCGTGCGCGAGTGCCCCGGTCACCGATCCGGACCCGCCGTGGTTCACCACGAGGTCCACGAGCCCGAGCACCGAGTCCTGCGGGACGTACTGCTCGATCCGGATCGCTCCCGGGCCCGCCGGCACCGGGAAGGTCGTCGGGTCGACCCAGGGTCCGGTGGTCACGAGGATCCGTGCAGGCAGGGCCGCGAGCGCGTCGATGAGCCGAGTGAACAGGTCGCCGGACTTCGTGTTGAACTCGGTGCCGAGCGTGACGTACACGCGAGGTCCGTTGCCGGCGGCCAACCACGCCGCGGCATCCGACGGTGGTGACGACCAGGTGTCCGGTCGCATCCGGATCACCGGGCCATGCAGCTCGTGCCCGGATCGCATCGACGCCGGGAACGGGATGACGGTGAGCGCGCCGCCGAGCATGTGCTGCTGCGAGTCGGGTCCGAGTCCCGCGCGTCGGCGGAGCGCCTCGAGCGGCTCTCGCACCGCGTCGCGCCAGGTCCCACCGGCCGAGGCGAAGGCCAGGACCACCACGCACGGCACCCCGGCTCGTTCGGCGGCGGTCATCGCGCCGAAGTCGAACTCCCCGCACATCACGAGGTCGGCCGTCCACCGTGTGACCAGCCGTCCGACGTCGACGACGGCCCCGGCGGCCGCGTCTCCCAGGAACACCTGGGGGACGCGGGTGAGCACCGTGCTCGGGTCGATCGGGGTCAGGGTGCCGGTGCCCGGCCTGCTCGCCGGCAGCTCCACGTCCCGCGGCTGCCGGTGCGAGAACCCGGTCTGTTCGAGGACCGCCTCGCGTGCGCCGCTCAGTGCGGTCCGGTGTCCGGCAGCACTGGCCGCGCGGGCGAGCGGCAGCATCGGCGCGAGGTGTCCCCGCCCCCGTGGGAACGAGAACACGATGCGCAGGGGTTCCGGATCCCCGTAGCCGGGCCGGCCGTTCGCAGCAGACACCACAGGGCTCCGATCGTCGCGCGGGCGGCCTGCCCGCTTCGTCAGACAACCGTATGGCGAACGACGGTCGTGCTCCATGAACCCTTGGTCAGCCTCGTGGGACGCTCACGCGCCGACCGTGCTCACTTGCCGGCGGCCTCGTTGTACGACTCGATCTGCTTGCCGGCCTGCTGTTCCGCGTCCTGCATCGTCGACTCGACGTCGGCACCCTCGACGATCCGGTTGAAGGCGCCGATGACGGTGGCGCGCACTGTCGGGAACGCGCCGGTGATGCAGCCGGCAGCGGCGACGCTCGTGGGGTCGTCGGCGAGCTGCTGGTACATCGTGGCGATGTTCGGGTCGGACAGGGAGCGCTTGCCCACGGTGGTGTCCTGGGCGTCGGTGTTCATCGCGACGTAGCCGGTCGCCTTCGCCCACTCGGCCTGCACGTCCGGCGTCTGGAGCCACTTGGCGAACGTGTACGACGCCTGCTGCTCGGCGGACGAGTGGCCCTTGCCGGAGATCCACAGCGCGTTGCCGCCGATGACCTGCCCGGCGTCGTCGGAGGCCGACGTGGTGGGGAACCGGGCGACGACGGACTTCGAGCCGTCCGGGTCGACCGTCGTGTAGGCACCGGACGAGGTCAGCAGCATCCCGACCTTGTTGCTCGAGAACGCCGAGTTCTGCACGGTCGAGTCGGTGCCGGGGTTCAGGGCGGCGCCGTCCTGGTAGAGCTTCTGCAGCGTGGTCATGAACTGCACCTGGGTGTCCGAGGTGAGCGAGACGCCGGTGACCGGCTTGCCTTTCCGCCCGTTGTCCGGCGTGCAGAAGGGCTGGCCGCCCGAGGCGCTGAGCTCCTCGAGCATCCACGAGTCGCCCATGTTCATGCTCATGCCGTAGCCACCGGTCGCGGCGTGGATCTTCTCGGCCCAGGTCGCGACCTGCGCCAACGTCTTCGGCGGCTTCGTCGCGTCGAGGCCGGCCTTCGCGACGAGTGCCTTGTTCAGGTAGAGCACGGGCATCGAGACGGAGAACGGCATCGCCGCGAGTGACTTGCCGTCGCTGTAGTAGGTCGCGGCGGCCGGGGCGATCGTGTCGGTGCCCGACATTGAGCCGCTGATCTTCGCGGGGGACACCGTCTGGCCGGAGTCGATCATGAAGCCGGTCGACACATCGTTCATCATGAGGAGGTCCGGCGTCGAGCCGGACTGCACCGCCGCCGTGTACTTCGTCTGGACGGCCGCGTAGTCGCCCTGGAACGACGACTTCACGGTGATGTGCTGGTCGTTCTCCTTGTTGAAGCGGGCGACGAGCGCGTCGAGCTCGGTCGCGGGCGGCCCGGACATGGCGTGCCAGAAGTCGACGGTGACGGGGCCGGAGCTGTCCGATGCGGAGCTCGACGTGGAGCACCCGGTCAGGGCGAGGACCGCGACGGCCCCGGTGGCGAGTGCGGTGAGGGCGGTGGAACGACGTGCGGGCATGGTGCGTCCTTCGGGTGTGGGGCGGGCGGGGGTCGGGGAGGGGATCGAGCGTGTCGTCACTTGAGCGCCCCGGCGGTGAGACCGCCGGCGAGGAACCGCTGGGCGACGAGGACGAGGACCAGGACGGGGAGGGTCACCATGGCGGCGCCGGCGAGGACCACGCCGATGTCGGCGGCCTCGGCGTCGGACAGCTGGGCGATGCCGACCTGCACGGTGCGGTGCTCCGGCGAGTTGGTGACGAGGAGTGGCCAGAAGAACCCGTTCCAGGCGGCCGTCGCGCTCACCAGGGTGACCGAGACGAGCGTCGGGCGGGTGAGCGGCAGGAGCATGGACCGGATGAACCGGAAGTGTCCGGCGCCGTCGAGCACCGCGGCTTCGCGCAGCTCGTCCGGGAAGCTCAGGAACGCCTGGCGGAACAGGAAGATCGTCAGTGCCGAGGCCACGAACGGCAGGAAGACGACCAGGAGCGTGTCGATGAGGTGCCAGGACGAGACGGTCAGGTAGTTCGCGATCAGGGTCGTCTCGCCGGGGATCATCATGCTGGCGAGCAGGACGAGGAACAGGGCACGGGCGCCCCGGAGCCGACAGAACACCAGTGCGTAGGCGGTGATGATGCCGATGACGACCTGCAGCACCGTCTGGGCGAGGGTGACGACGACGCTGTTCAGGAACTGCTGCCCGAGCGGGACGACCTGCGTGGCGCGGACGATGTTGTCGAGCGTCAGGTGGATCGGCACCAGACCGGCGAGGCCCTGGTCCAGGTACCGGGTCGGGGTGAGCGCGCCCTCGAACACGTAGTAGAGCGGGAAGCAGACGACGACGACCGCGATGACGAGCCAGGCGTAGACGAAGACGCTCCGGAGCCGGCGTGCGGTGACGGGGCGCATCAGTAGTTCACCCGCTTCTCGAGCACGCCGAACTGCACCAGCGACAGCCCGAGGACCAGCAGGAACAGCACGACCCCGAGCGCGGCGGCGAGGCCGAAGTTCGCGCTGCCGGACCCGAACGCCTGCTGGTAGATCGCGTAGACGAGGGTCTTCGACGAGTCGGCCGGACCGCCGCCCGTGAGGATCTGGATCTGCCCGAAGGTCGTGAGTGCCTCGACGGTGCCGGTCACGACGACGAAGAAGAGCGTCGGCGTGACGAGCGGCAACGAGATCGACCAGAGTGTCCGCACGGGCCCGGCGCCGTCCAGGTGCGCCGCCTCGATGACGTCCTGGTCGATGGCGCCGAACGCTCCGAGCAGGAGCAGCACGGTGAACCCGAGCGACCCCCAGATCGTCACGACGATGACGCTCGCCAGGGCCCACTGCGTGCTCGTCAGGAACGGCACGGGCGCGCCGCCGAACTGGGTGATCACCGTGTTCAGCAGCCCGTTGCCGGGTGCGAGCATCGCCGCGAACGCGACGGACCCCGCTGACACGGACACGACCATGGGTGCCGTCAGGAGTGCGCGGAAGACCGGCAGGCCGCGGAGCTTCACGGTCAGGGGGATCACGACGAGCAGACCGAACACGATGCGGCCGACGACCACGCCGACGCAGAAGACCGCGGTGGTCAGCATCGTCCGTCCGAACGCGGGGTCGGTGAACGTGCGGACGTAGTTCTGCAGCCCCACCGAGCCCGCCGGCTGACCGAAGATGTCGGTGCCCTGGGTGCTGAGGACCAGGACGCGGCCGAGCGGGTAGAAGACGAAGACCGCGAACGCGAGCAGCGCCGGTGCGAGGAGCACCAGACCGAGCCGGCGGTCCGAGCGCAACGAGGACCGCGTCGTCCTGGTCGCCAGGGGTGGACGCGGCGACTGCGGCGACCGCGGCGACCCTGCGGTACGCGGGGGACCGGCGACCAGGCCGGACCTGACGGGGACCGTCATGGGGCGGACTCCTCCGAGTAGGGAACGTTCCCTAACCGGGAACGACTCCACTGTGCGGCGGGGGCCGAAGACCGGTCAAGGCACGTCGGCCACCCGCCGTCACCCGTTCACGCCGCGTTCAACCCCTCCGCCGAACGGGCGCCGTCGTTTACCGCCGCACGCCGCGCGTTCACCTCGGGTTCGGTCCGTCGACCGGCGTGGTTCGCCGTCCAGGGGCCTCGACGTCGTAGAACCGGGGACCATGCGAACCGTTCCTGCTCCCCAGACACTCCGGGCGATCGCCGAGGAGGCCGCGCGCACCGTCGCGCCCGACCTGCTCGCCGTGTTCCGCGCCCCGATGACGATCAGCACGAAGCGCGACGCGCACGACGTGGTCACCCTGCACGACCGCGCGGCGGAGGAAGCGATCACGGCGGTGCTCACCGCCGCCGTGCCGGGCTCCGTGGTGCTCGGCGAAGAAGGCGGCACCACCGGGGACACCGGCGACGCCGGCGACACCGGCAGCACCGCGGACCCCGTGGTGCGGTGGATCGTGGACCCGATCGACGGCACCGCGAACTTCGCCCGCGGACTCGCGTACTGGTGCATCTCGATCGCGGCCGAGGTCGACGGCGCGGTCGTCGCCGGCGTGGTCTTCGACCCGGTCGCCGACCACGTGTTCGCGGCGGACGACGACGGCGCCTGGCTCGACGGCGCCCCGATGCACTCGTCGTCGGGGCCGGACGACGCCGCGACGGTGCTGACGAGCTTCCCCGTGCAGCAGGACCTCGACCTGCTCGGCGAAGCAGCCGCGTTCGATCTACTCAGGGACCTGACGCTCCGGTACCGCCACCACCACAGCCTCGGCAGCGGCGCCCTCAACCTGGTGCACGTCGCCGCCGGGTGGTCGGACGTGACGATGGGCTTCGCCACGCACCCGTGGGACGTCGCCGCCGGGGCGCTGGTGCTCGAGCGCGCCGGCGGGTGGTTCCGGGGCTTCCGTGGGGGCGAGGTCGTCGACCGTGCGCACCTGGCCGACGACTACGTCGCCGCCGGCGCCGGGGGATCGCACGCCGAGCTGGTGCGCCGGGTGCAGGAGCTGTCGGCCACGACCGCCACCGACTGAGCCGCCGACCGGCCCGCCGGCCCGCCGACTGAGGCACAGACCGGGCCGCCGACCGATTCGACGCGGGCGTCGCGAGCGGTCAGCCGAGCGTGTGCCCGGCGACCGCCCTGGCGGTGGACCCACGCGGCAGCAGGTGCGTCGGGAGCACCTCGTGCCGGTCCCCGCGACGACCCCGGAGTCGCTCGACCACGAGCTCGACCGCCCGCGCGCCCATCCGGACGCGCGGCTGGTCGACACTCGTCAGGTCGAGCCGTTCGCCGAGACCGGTGCCGTCGAACCCGGTCACCGCCGCCATCCGGGGGAGCGCGAGTCCCGCGCCGTCGGCGATCGCCACGAGCCGCGCCGCGGTCGCGTCGTTCGTCGCGACGAACGCCGTGACCCCGTCACCGAGGTGCCGCGCGATCCGAGCCGGGTCCGCCGCCAGGGCCTCGACGTCGTCGACGCGGTGGTCGCCCGGCGCACCGAGTTGCGCGGTGACCGCGGCGTGCGCCACCGCACGACGGGTCGTCGAGGGGTGGTCGGACTCCGCCACGAAGCACGTGCGCCGGTGCCCGAGTGCAGCGAGGTGGAGCACCAGCGCGCGCATGCCCGCCTCCTCGTCGGCGCGCACGGTGTCGAGTCCGAGGCCGGCGAGCGCCGACCCGCTCGACCCGACGACCGCGACCGGCAGGTCGCGCGCGACCGCAGCGAGCCGTGCCGGGGCGAGCCGACTGCTCAGGACCGCGACTCCGAGCACACCGTCGGCCGATCCGCGGGAGGCGTGCAGGGCCTCCAGGCCGTCGGCCAGCCGGGCAGGGTCCCGGAACCCGTCCACGACGCGGAGCGCGAACCCGAGGGTCTGCGCGGTCGCGCGTGCGCTCCGGAGTGCTTCGTCGTGGAACGGGTTCGCGGCTTCGGTGACGACCACCCCGAGGACGAGCGGCGCGCCCTGCGCGCGTCGCCGGGCGAGCGAACCGACCGGGAGGCCCAGCTCGTCCGCCGTCCGCACCGCGAGTTCCCGACGTGGCCGGGACACACCGTCGTCGCCCCGCAGGGCGAGTGACACGAGCGATCGCGAGATGGCACACCGCTCGGCGACGTCGCGGAGGGTCGCGGCCACGGTCAGGCGAGCTTCCAGGTGTGGACGTGCTCCCAGGTCATCGTCTGCCACCAGCGACCGGACCAGTCCGGGCTCGCGGTGCGGTAGAGCACGACGGTGTCGCCGCGGAACCCGGTCGGCACGTCGACGTCGAGCTCGCGGATGAACGCACCGACCTCGTCGTGCAGGTCCGGCCGGCCGTACAGGTCGTGCGAGGCGAGGGAGAGGTGCGCGCGGTACTGCTCCGGGTCGTAGTCGTTCGCCAACGGGACCTGCATCGGCTGCCGGAACGGCGCGACCACGGCCTCGATGTCGGCGGCGAGCCGGACGAAGTCGTCGTTGTGCGAGCCGTCCGGTCGGGTCGCGACGTCGTAGACGAACCCGATGCCCTGTTCACGAACGCCGGCGTTGTGGACGTCGAATGCCGGTCGGCCGTCGAGCAGTGCCGTGACGGCCGCGACGACCTGGTCCTCGTTGCTACCGAACGGCTGGCTGCCGACGAGTGTGGCGTGCGGCGGGAAGGCGCCGGCCGACAGCAGGCCGTACTGCGCGCGGAGCTGGTCGGTGACGACCGTGACGGCCCGACAGGTGCGGGCGTCCGGGCGCAGGTAGATGCCGTGGCGGTACGGGTCGCTCGGGTCGCGCGGCAGCTTGGCGGTGACGTTCTGGGGCATGGGTCCGTCCGTGGTCGGTCGATGGGGAACGTTCCCGATGGTCGGGAACGTTCCCCATGATCGACCGGACGGATCCGGATCTCACCCGTCGGTCCGTGACGGGACGGTGAACGATGGGTGTCGGCGGCGCCGAGCAGGTGCCGTCGCTGTCCGTGCGGTCAGCCCTTCCAGACGGACGCGGCGCCCGCGTGTCCGATGACGATGACCTCGATCATCGACACGACGCCGGCGGCGAGCAGCAGCACGGGACCCACGACCGCGACCGCGCGCAGCGCCCCGCCGCTCGTCACCCGGTCGGACGCGAACCTGTGCCAGGCCCACCACAGCAGCAGGAGCGCGAAGACCGCGATCGACCACGGCAGCAGGCCGTCGGCGAGTTCGGTGTGCCGTTCGAGCAGTGCGCTCTCGCGCTCTCGGTGCTCGAGCCACTCACCCGAGGACGTCGCCAGGGGGACCGAGACGAGGGCGATGAGGCCGATGATCGGTGCGCCGACTGCGAGCCACCGTCGTGCCGCGGGCCACACCGCGACCACGATCGCGGTCAACGCCGCGACCGGGACGGCGACCGAGGTCAGGTGGACGAAGAGGGGGTGGAGCGGTATCCCGCCGAACTGCCAGTCCATGACGGCCTTTCACGTCGAGCGCCCGACGGTGCAGGCGCGGTTCGACCAGACAACAGGATCTGGCGGCTCGGATCGTTCGAAACCTCACACGAACAGGGCGTCCCGGACATGGTTCGCTGAGACCATGAGCACCGCGGAGCCGCACGCCGGAGAAGCGCACACCGGCGACCTCGCGGCACGTCTGAACTGGCTGCGCGCCGGAGTCCTCGGCGCGAACGACGGGATCGTGTCGACGGCCTCCATCGTCGTCGGCGTCGCCGGTGCCTCGTCGTCCGTGCCGGCGATCGCGACGGCCGGCATCGCGGCCCTCGTCGGCGGCGCGGTGTCGATGGCGCTCGGCGAGTACGTGTCGGTGAGCAGCCAGAAGGACAGCCAGCAGTCCCTCATCGAGCAGGAACGCCGCGAACTGGCCGACGACCCGGCCGCCGAGCTCGAGGAGCTCACGCAGCTCTGGCAGGCCCGCGGTCTCCGACGAGCAACGGCCGAACAGGTGGCTTCGGAACTGACCGAGCGCGACGCCCTCGCCGCACACCTCACCACCGAACTCGGGATCGACGAGGACGAGGTGGTCAGCCCGTGGCACGCCGCGTTCGCATCCGCCGCAGCGTTCTCGATCGGCGCGCTCCTTCCGCTCCTGGCGATCCTCCTCTTCCCGGAGGCGATCCGGGTGCCCGCGACGTTCGTCGTCGTCCTCCTCGCGCTGGCCCTGACCGGAGCCACGGGAGCCCGCATCGGCGGAGGCTCGCTGCGCCGCGCCACCGCCCGGGTGGTCGTCGGTGGAGCCCTGGCCCTCGCGGCGACCTTCGTCATCGGGTCCCTGCTCGGCACGAGCGGGGTCGTCTGAGATGGCGAACATCCTGGTGGTGGAGGACGACCCGGAGATGGGTGCCCTCGTCGAGCGCGGCCTGACCGGTGAAGGACACGTGGTCACGGTCGTGACCGACGGCATCGCCGCACTCGTCCAGGCCCGGGCCCAGTCGTTCGAGGCGGCGGCGATCGACGTCATGCTGCCCGGGATGACGGGCTTCGAGGTCTGTCGGCGGCTCCGTGAGCTCGGCCAGGACTTCCCGGTGATCCTGGTGACCGCACGGGACGCCGTCGACGACCGGGTGTTCGGGCTGGACTCCGGGGCGGATGACTACCTCACGAAGCCGTTCGCGATCACCGAGCTCAACGCGCGGATCCGGGCGCACCTGCGGCGTCGCGCCGCGGGTGGGGTGACCATCGTGGAGGCCGGTTCGGTGCGGCTCGACACCCTGGCCGTGCGTGCGTCGGTGCGCGGGCGGGACCTGCCGCTGAGCGTCAAGGAGTTCTCGTTGCTGCGGTTCCTGATCCAGGGCGCCCCTGACACGCGCACCAGAACCGAGGTGCTCGAGGAGGTCTGGGGGAGCCCCGAGCACTTCGACCCGACCATCGTCGACCAGTACATCAGCTACCTCCGCAAGAAACTGCAGGCCTCGGGCGCTGACGTCGCGATCCGGACGGTGCGCGGCGTGGGGTACGCCCTCGAGGTCGTGTCGGCGACGTGAGGTTCCTGCGCCGTCTGTCGATCCGTGCCCGGATCACCCTCGGGAGTCTGATGGTCGGTGCAGTCGTGCTCTCCGGGGTCGCGGTCGTCCTGCACGTGCAGATCGAACGCGCGACGCTCGCGACCGACCGCTCCCTCGCCTCCGGTGACGCCGCGCCCTTCGTCTCCGATCTCCGGCGCAACCCGGACGAGGCGCCGGACCGTCCGGCAGAGGACGTCCTGGTCGGGATCCGGTCGGCGTCCGGCGGATGGGTCGTGGACTCCCTGCCGCGCGACGTCCGTGCGGCGCTGCCCTCGACGGTGCCGGACGGCGGCGACACGCTGCGGCTCCACACCGCACACCGGGTCGTGACGGTCGTCGGTGTGCCGGTGCGGAACGCCGCCGGGTCGTTCGTCGTCTGGGCCGCGCACGACGGTCGGGCCGGAGAGGAGACGGTGGCGCGGGTGGACCGGTCACTGGTCGTCGGCACGGTCTTGGCGCTGCTCGCCTTCGCCGCGACGGCGTGGTTGCTGTCGACGCTCGCCCTCCGCCCGGTGGGGCGGATGCGCCGGATCGCCGAGTACCTCAGTGCCGGGAACGGTGGTGGACACCTGCCCGTCGGGGCATCCGACGACGAACTCGCGGCACTCGCCCGGACCCTCAACACCTTCATCGACCGGCAGCGTGAGAACACCGAGCGTGAGCGGCGGATGGTGTCCGATGCGAGCCACGAACTCCGCACGCCGCTGGCGGCACTGACCGCGCGGCTCGAACTCGCGCATCGCTCGTCCGGCGATGCCGTGGCCCTCGAACGTGCGCTGCGCGCAGCCGAGAGCGATGCCGCCCGGTTGGTCGCGCTGGCGAACGCCCTGCTCGAACTCAGTCGACTGGGTGAAGGCGGCGCCGTTCCGTCGACGCCGGTCGCTGCGCTCGTCACGGAACTCATGGGATCGATCGACCGTGCTCGCGCCGTCTCGTCCGTCGGTCTGCGCGACATCGACTTCGCCGTCCGCCTGACTGTGCCGGACGAGCACTACGGGATCGAGCCCGCGGCGTTCGCCCGGGTCGTCGACAACCTCGTGGCGAACGCGCTCGCAGCGGGGGAGGACGGCGGCGTGATCCGGGTCACGCTCGAGCAGTCCGCCGACGGGCGGCTCGAGCTGCGCGTCGTCGATGACGGACCCGGCGTCCGGGACGACTTCCTCCCACAGGCCTTCGACCGCTTCACCCGGGCGGACAGTGCACGGCGTGCCGTCCTCGGCGGGAGCGGACTCGGGCTCTCCCTCGTACGAGGCATCGCCGAACGTGCCAACGGGACGGCGGACCTCCGCAACGTCCCCTCCGGGGGTGCCGTCGCCAGCGTCACGCTCCCCGCGTGCTGACCGTGTTCGCCGACCACATCGTCACTCGGACTCTCGAACGACCGAACGTCGCGGCTGAGAAGCGGGCCGGGCAGGCCCGGGGTGCGTTCTGCCAGGGGGTCAGACCCGGGCGGCGGTCCGGCCCGGTACCAGGGTGCCGTCGACCGCGTTGTGGGTCACGCCCGTCGAGCGGCCGTCGATCTGGTCGACCACGTCGTCGACGGACAGGCGCCCGATCAGGCCGAGCGGCTGTCGCCACGAGGTGATGCCGAGCAACTCGGTGGCGAGCGGGGCGACCCCGTCGTAGCCCGTGACCGACAGGTCGTCCGGTGCTCGGAGGCCGCGGCGGCGCATCGACTCGAGCACGCCGACGGCCCAGCGGTCGCTCGGTGCCATGATCGCCGTGACACCGCCGGCCCGCAGGACCTGCTCGACGAACGAGTCGAGGTCCTCGGGATCTGCTCCGTGGTCCTCGGAGCGGATCCGGAGCACCTCGGCGCCGCGCGCACGCAGCCGGCGCACCATCGCGTCGGTGCGTGCCGACTGCGTCAGTGACCCGGACGGTGTGACCGTCAGCACGGCGACGCGTCGGTGTCCGAGGTCGGCGACGTGGTCGGCGAGCCCGCGTCCGCCGCCGCGTTCGTCGCAGTACGCGCTGCTCACCGCATCGTTCGTCTCGGGGCGCCCGGAGACCACGGTCGGGATGCGCCGGGCGAACGGCAGGACGTCGGCGATCGGTAGGGCGCCGCTGCAGACGATGAGCCCCTCGACGCGCAGGGAGACCAGGGTCTCCAACGCCCGGCGTTCCTCGCTGACCGGGAACGACCCCGCACCGGTGGCGGTGACGACGCGGTACCCGCGCGCCGCGGCCTGCAGCTGGAACGCGGTCAGCAGGTGCCCGTAGAAGGGGGTGGAGGCGTCGCGGACGAACACCCCGAGCGTGTGCGTGCGGTGTGCCGACATGCCCCGGGCGTTCGCGTTCGCGACGTAGCCGAGGTCGAGCGCCGCCCGCTTGACCCGTTCGGTCGTCGACGGAGCCACGCCGTACGCGCCGGCGAGGGCGCGGGAGACGACCGACTTCGACACACCGGCCAGGGCGGCGACGTCGTGGATGGTCGGGACGGTGGGGTGTCCGGTCACCGCGGGCGCCGTTGTCTGGAGGACTGCACGACTGTCACGGTAGCCGGAGGGACGCCCGGACCGGGCGACGGTGGTGGTGAACAGTTGGTCACGCCGACCGCCCGGCGCGGGCCGCGGGCGGTCGGCGTTGGGCTAGCGGTGCCGCACCGTCAGGCGGTACTCCTTCTTGGTGGTGCCGTCCTGGGCGGTGACCGTGATGCGTGCCGTCCGGCCGGACACGTGCACTGTGGCGACCGCGTTCGGGTTCGTGGTGTGCACGTGGACCTCTGCAGCGCGCAGTGTCCGGACCGGGGCGGTCACCGTCGCGCCGTGCGACGACGCAGCGGCGGGCAGGTGGACGCGTACGCCCGCGACCGCGATCGAGGACACGGTGGCGTCGTTCGACACGAGGAAGCGCTCGCGCAGGGCAGCGGCCTCATGCTTCGTCACGCCGATCGTGTCGGTCAGGTAGGAGCCCATGCCGCCGTACTCGGTCGCGATGTCCTGCTCGAAGGTGCCCAGCAGCAGCTGCGGGGTCGCCCAGGTCACCCCGAGCTGCGTGTTCGAGAGCAGGTAGTCGTGCAGGATGTCCGCGCTGTCCACGCCGAGGACCCGGTCGAGCAGGTCCACGACGGTGCCGGTGCGGTCCATGCCGTGCGAGCAGTGGATCAGGACCGTGCCGCTGGTGTGCGTGGCGAGGATCCGGAGCACCCGGCGGTACGCGGTGATCATCGACCCGGGTGTCGCCTGGTCGACCCGGCCCTTGTCGACCAGGTCGTGGTACATCGCGGTGTCGTCGCTGTAGTCGCCGTCCGCGCCGAACATGGAGATGTCGACGTGGCGCGCACCCGGGATCGCGACGTCCGGCTTCGCGGCGATCTGGGACGGGGTGCGCAGGTCGACGACGAGGTCGACGTGGTACTCGTCGGCCAGGGACGTGGCCCCGGCGGCGGTGATCTTGTCGAGTGACTCGGAGCGGATCAGGCGCGGGGCGTTCACGGTCTGACCAGACCGGCCGTGGACCGCGGCGAGCTCACGGCCGTTGACCAGACCGGGGACGTCGGTGATCGGGTGGTCGGCGGCGGTGAACGCCGGCTGCAGGGTGTCGTCAGCGTGGGCGGCGGTGACGGAGAACGCGGCGGAGGCGACGACGGCCAAGCCGGCGAGGGCGGTCGCTGCGACGCGGGTGGTGCGCGGCGAACGGGTGAGTGGGGAGTGGGTGAGTGGGGAGCGGCGGAGCGGGGACACGGGGCAACCTCGATCTGATCAGGACCCGGGGGTCGTGGGGAGCCGGACGTGGTGGCGTCCGGCTCCCCGCAGGATCGCGGCGCGGGTCGTCGGCGGTGTGGCGGCGAGGTGGCCGGGGCGTGTCCGGGTCATGAGGCAGCGCTCAGTCGCGCACCCGACGGCCCGTGCTTCAGGACGCCGGGGCCAGCCGGTACCGGAACAACTCGCTGAGGACCTGCCGGGCGGGCGTGTAGAGCAGCACCGTCGAACCCGTCGTGCTCGTCGTGCCCGTTGCAGCCCTCGTCGAACTGCCCGAGACGATCCCGTACAACCGGTTCGTGGCGCTCATCACCGGTCCGCCGGCGTCGCCCGGCTCGATGCCGGCTCCGGCGCCGCCGCGCGCGGCGGCGAGGTGCTGCACGCCGGGACGGCTCCCTGCCGGCACGCGTGTGGCCGTCCAGGAGCAGTGCAGCCCGCTCGCCGCCCCGCTGGTGCAGAAGGGATCGGCATCTGGCTTGCCGATGCCGGTGACGGCGGCGCGTGTCAGGCCCCCGTCCACCCGGTTGAACACTCGACCCGATGCCCGGGGCGTCCACGTTGCGACGGACGGGTCGCACGACCCGGTCGCCGCCCGGGCCCGGGTGCACGCCAGGGGCGGGACGACGGCGAGTTCGAGGTCCGACTCCGCGGACTGCCAGACCACGTTGCCGACGGTCGCGCCGGCGAGCTGCACGGGTGCCTGCAGCGGCGCGCAGTGCTTCGCGAGCACCACCCACCGGGTCGCTCGCTGGTACTGCTTGAGCTGACTCCGGAACCCTTTGGCGGCCAGCACGGCACCGACCGTGCAGGTGCCGCCGGGGACCCCGACCTCGGTGCCGGCGATGATCGGCGCTGCGACCCGGTCGGGGTCGCTCGTGGTGGCCGAGGCCGACGGAGCCCAGGTGAGGGTGGCCCCGACGACGGCCGCCAGGGACACGGCGACGGCCAGGGTGCGGACGAGCGCCGGTTGCGCGTGGCGGGTCACGGGTCAGCCGAGCGTGCGGGTGCCGTTGACGCGTCCGATCACCGACAGGGTGTCCGGGTCACCGAGACGGGCGTGCCAGTGCAGCGTCGTGGTGCCGCGCGGCAGGTCCGGGAACGCGGCGGTGAAGCGGTAGTGGCCGCTGGCGCTGACGACGTCGTCCCCCGAGGTGACCTCGGCGATGTGCTTGTTGAACAGGCCGCGCGGCTTGCCCGGTGCGTCGTAGTAGACGATGACCAGGGCGCCGGGCTTCCCGGTCCCGGCGAAGGTGATGCCGGTGAAGCTCTTCCGGTCGGGCCCGCCGTGGGTCTTCGCGGTGAACGCCACGGCCGCAGCCCGGGTCGAGGTGTGTGTGGCGTCCGCCGTGTGGGAGATCGTGGCGGCTCCGGCCTGCGCGGGGACCAGGACGCCGGCGGCGAGCGCACCGCCGAGGGTGACGCAGGTCGCGAGCACGGTCAGTCGGCGGACCGATGGGGAGCGGTGGGTGGACGGGGTCGAACGCATGGGGACTCCTCTGGTTCGTGGGGGTGCGGGCCGGGGTGGCCCGGTGTGCGTGAACGCTAACAACGCGCCAGACGATCGTCTAGCGAAATCCTGAAGCTGAGGGGATCAGAGGCATTGCGCCCGGTGCGACCGCTGCCGACTCCTGGTCAGACGTTCGTATGATGAACCAAGACCCGACCGAGGAGTGCGATGAACCAGCGGCAGCAGGCGAAGACCCGGACCCGCGAGCAGATCATCGAGGCTGCGGCGGCGGTGTTCGCGAGCCACGGCTACGCGGGGACCTCTTTCGCACGGGTCGCCGCCGCGATGGACCGCCCGAAGTCGGCGATCGGCTACCACGTGTTCTCGTCCAAGCACGAACTCGCCTTCGCGGTCATCGAGCGGCAGCAGGCGCGCTGGGCGGCGATCGACTCGCTGATCCGGCAGCCCGAGGGGCTCGAGCACCTGCTCGTCATGCTCACGTCCGCCTGTTCCGACGCCATACGGTGTCCGGTGGCTGCCGGCGCGATCCGCCTGAGTCACGAACTCCGCGGTGCGGGGGAGGTGATTCCACGGGTCTTCACGTGGGACGACTACGTCCGACGGCACCTGTCGGCTTCGAGCGGTGGCACCGGACCGGCCACCGACCCCGAGTGGGCACGTGCGGCGGACCTCGTGCTGACGTCGACCTTCGGGGTGATGTGGGCCCGGACGAGCGCCCGGCTGACGCGGGACACCGAGGGGCAGCTCCGGGACCTGTGGGCGGCGCTGTTCACCGGGCTTGGTCTGCCGGGTGTGCACGCGTTGCTCGAGCAGGTGGAGCCCGTGCGCGTGGGCGGGCACCCGGCCGAGCCCGAGGACTGACCCCGGCGGGCGTGGCATCCCTGCCGTCCCGCCGGGGTGCCTGCCCTACTTCTTCTGCTCGGAGCCGTCCGGGTTCACGACGTACCAGACACCCTTGTCGCCCTGACCCGTCACGTCACCGGCCTTCTTGTCCCCGATGAAGGTGTAGATCGGTCGGCCGTCGATCGTGATCTGCCGTCCACCGTCCACGCCCGTGATGGTGCCGACCTTGCCGGTGATGCCGGACACCTTGGGTGTCGCCGTCGTCGCCTCGATCGCGGGCCACGCGGTCGCGCAGCCACCGGTGCAGGTGCTCTTCCCGGAGTCCTTGACGTCGGCGTCGAAGTAGTAGGCGGTCATGCCCTTGCCGTCGACGACGACCTTGCCGAGTGTCGTCGCGGCGACGGTCACGTCGACCGACGGTGACGAGTCGGTCGTCGCGGGAGCGTCGCCCTGCGCGGCCGGGGACGGCGAGGGTGAGGGTGCTGCGGATCCGGCCGTGGAGCAGCCGGCGAGGCCGAGGGTCAGGAGCAGCGCGGCCCCGAGTGCGATGGACGCGGGTCGGGATGACGGGGTGCGGTGGGGTGTCGACACGGGGGCTCCTCGAGGTCAGGTCTCGCCGCTGACTGCTGGCCAGACGTTCGTCTAGCGAACGTAACCGCAGGACGGGTCGGGAGCCAGCACCCTGCGCGCCCTCTCATCGTGCCGGCCGTGGATCGGTGGTCAGCGCTCGGTGTGCTCGATGAGGTGAACGCCCTCGACGCGGCCGAGGACGGCCAGCGACGCGGGGTCGATCAGCCGGGCGCTCCAGGAGGCCCGCTTGGCTCCACGGGGCAGCTCGGGCAGCGCCGCCGTGAAGGCGAACCGGCCGGTCGAGCCGACGGCGCTGCTGCCCGGCTCGATCTCCGCGACGCGCTCGTTCCCGGAGTCGTCCCCGGGGCTGCCGTAGTGGACGACGACGACGGCACCGGGGGTGCCCAGTCCGGCGAACCGCACCCTGACGACTCCGCTGGTGCCGACCGTCCGTGGTGGGCGGATCGCGAACCGGTGCGCGCCGCTCGTCACGGGCGGTGCCCCGAGTGCGGCACCGAGTGCGCCGGATGCGCCGAGGCCGATCGTCTCGGGGCCCGGCGTGGTCGGTGACGGCGCGGGCAGGGCGATGGCGACGGCGAGCGCAGCGATCCCCACGGCGAGGATGATCGGAGACGCCCGGACCCGATCGGTGCTCCGCGGCATGGTCGGCCCTTCGTGGACGGCGTGTGGCGGAAGTCGCCACACCCCACGCTACCGCTTGGTCAGACGATCGTCTGTGCTCTCGCGCTCGCGCCGCACCAGCGCGCGCCACCGCGGCTGTTCCGAGACGACGACGGCGACGCACAGGGCGGTGACGACGATCGCGACCGTTGTCGGCCACAGGACCCACGCCGCCGTGACCGCCCCCACGAGGTGCGCGAGGACCGACGCGATGGTGACCGCTCCCGGTGCCGCGACCGGCGGATCGCCTCCGGGGCGGTCACCCGGGGTCCCGAACACCGCCGGCGGCACGACGAGGACCAGGACGGCGGTGATCGCGAGCACCGGCGAGTGGGGCCAGAGCGCCCACGGCACGCCCACCCACGCGACGAGCTCCGCCAGGAACCGCAGGCCGCCACGGAGCGGGTCGTGACCGACGGGCCTCGGCGGGCGCGCCGCCGTGGTGACGGTCACCGTGTCGTCGCGGCACGGAAGCCGCGATCCAGGAAGTCGACCATCCACGCTGCACTCGCATCGACGTCGGTGTCCATCTGGAACCCGCCGGACGCCTCGATCGTGGCGAACCCGTGCAGGACGCTGCGGAGCACCCGGAGCGCGTGGACCTCGTCGGCCGGGTCGAGCGGGTAGTCGCGGAGCGCCGCGGCGAAGGACGCCAGGGTGCGGCCGAGTGCGACCGCCAGGGGGTCATCGGCACCGGTCGGCCGGACGCCGACGGCTGCCTGGTACCGCGCCGGGTGCTCCTGGACGCTCCGGCGCACGGTCTGCACCGCCGCCTCGAGCGCACTCCGACCGCTGCGCCCCTGCATGGCGTCGCGGAGCGCGTCACCGAGCTCGTTCGCGCCGAGGATAGCGATCCTGCGGGTGAGGTCGCCGAGTCCGTCGACGTGCTTGTACAGCGACGGTGCCTTCACCCCGAGGCGGTCGGCGACGAGGCTCATGCTCAGCTGGGCCAGACCGATCTCGTCGGCCAGCGTCGCCGCGGCCTCGGTGACGGTCGCCGGGTCGAGCCCCGCCCTAGGCAACGGGACCTGCGACGGGCAGCGTGCGGGCGAGGAACGGCAGCAGCAGGGCGAGGAGCGCTGCCGGCGTCTCGGTGTGGGGGTAATGGCCGGCGCCGTCGATCACGGCGAGTTCGCCGAGGCCGTCCGGCAGGTCGGCGAGGATCCGCTCGCCCTCGGCGCGGGGCACGGCCCAGTCCGGATCGGCGCTGCCCTCGACGACCAGCACGGGGCACCGGACGGCACCCAGCTGCTCGCCGGCGTCGGCGGGCGACGTGCGGGTCATGGCGCGGAGGGCCGCCATCCGCTCCGGTCGCCGCAGGGTCGTCTCGATCCGGCTGCGCTCCGTCGCCCAGTCGGCGGGCTTGGCGGGGACCGCGATGTCGAGGTACGCGAGCCAGCCGGGCAGGCTGCCGCTCGTCATGACCCGCGCGAGCTGGACGGTGCCGGCGCGGTGTCGACGGTTGCGCAGGAGTCCGCCCACGTCGACGGACTGCTTGCGCGTGAACGGCGCCAGCTCGACGATGCCCGCGACCAGGTCCGGTGCGGTTGCTGCGGCGATCGTCGCCGCGCCCCCGCTGATGGACTGCCCGACGACCACGGCTGGGCCACCGAGGTGGCGGGCCACGGCGACGAGGTCACGTGCGATGTCGGTGCGCTGGTAGCCGTCCCACCCGGTGCTCGAGTCGCCGCAGCCGCGGAGGTCGACGTTCGCCACCCGGTAGCCGGCCGCGACGAGCTCCGGCACGACGAAACGGTAGGCGTGCCGGCTGTCGCCCATGCCGTGGGCGAGGACCACGAGCGGGCCTGTTCCGGAGAGGTCGTAGGCGATCATGCCGCCCTCGGTGTCCAGGTGTTCGAGCATGTCGTGGCTCCTTCGGCTACGGGTAGTAACTCAGAGGCTAATACCAGTAGCCAATCTTGGCAAGGGCAGTCGTCACGCATCCAGGTCGAGCGTCGTCGACAGCTCGGGGAACGCCTGCGCCTGGTCGACGAGCTGCTGTCCCTTCTGCACGATCCCCGCCACGCTGTCCGCGCCGGCGGCGAACCGCAGCGGCGGCTCGGGCATCGCGATCAGCGTCAGCAGTACCTGCGCGAGCTTCGCGGGGTCGCCGGACTGGTTGCCCCGCATGCCGCGGAAGAACTCCTTCGACCCGGCCGAGAGCGGGGCGTAGTCGTCGATCGCGACGTCGCCCCAGAAGGTCGAGTCGCCCTCGGCCAGCAGGTCGGTGCGGAAGAAGCCGGGCTCGACCACGGTGGCGTGGATGCCGAAGGGCGCCACCTCGTCGTGCAGGGCCTCCATCCAGCCCTCGAGCGCGAACTTCGACGCCGAGTAGGCGCTCCCACCGGCGCCGGCGACGATGCCCGCGGTGGAGCTGATGCTGACGACGTGCCCGGAGCGCTGCCGTCGCATGACCGGGAGCACGGCGCGCGTCACCGCGAGTGCTCCGAAGAAGTTCGTCTCCATCTGCGCGCGGAACTGCTCGGCCGAGATCTCCTCGAAGTACCCGGCCTGGAAGCTCCCGGCGTTGTTCACCAGGACGTCGACGCCGCCGAAGCGGTCGGTCGCGGCGTCGACTGCGGCTCGGACCGACTCCGGGTCGGTCACGTCGAGCGCGACGGCGAGCAGGCGCTCGTGGTCGCCGAGGACGGCGCGGACCCGCTCGGGGTCGCGTCCGGTCGCCACGACCCGGTGCCCGGCGTCGAGGGCGGCCCGGGCGAAGTCGGTGCCCATCCCGCGGCTCGTGCCGGTGATGAGGAAGGTGCTGGTTCCGGTCATGGGGTGTGGTTCCTGTTCGGTGGAAGGGACGCGAGGCGAGGCAGGGACGCGGGGAAGGGGCGGACGCCCGTCAGCCGCGCACTCGGATGGTGGCGGCGCCGGACGGCAGGTCGCGCACCGCTCCGACGTCGTCGACGGTGCCGATCGGCACGATCCCCGGGAAGCTGCCGACGTCCGTGTAGTACAGGACGATCGACTGATCCGGCACGTAGTAGGCGATGGTGCCCGCCGGCGCATCGCTCGTGCTCGGGGCGCCGGTGGTGTCGAGCGGCGCGGGGAGCCGGGCGATCTGCTCCTGCCCGCCGTAGTCGGCGAAGGTCAGCGTCGCCGGCAGCCGGGCGGCCAGCGCGCGCGCCGTCGCGCTGTCGGTCAACCGGCCGGTCAGGGTCTCGCCGTCGAGCTCGATGGTGATGTGCACGGGGTCGGCCTCCGTCGGGGTGGTGATCGTGGGAGCTGCAGTCGCGGTCGCAGTCGCGGCCGCGGACGCAGGCGCCGGCGGCTCCGCGCGGTCGACGCCGCTGCACCCGGCGAGCGCCCCCACCACCAGCGCGACGACCGGAGCCAGCGCGAGCGGGCCCAGTGCGAGGTGCGGACCCGCGGCGGGACGGCGTCTGGTGCGGACGTGCATCGGGGCTCCCTTCGTTCGTGGACACCACCATCGAAGCCCCACCACCACCCGCCCAGTGAGGCTCCGGCGAAACGGGGTCCAGCCGAACCTCCCTGTCCGCCGGACCATGCCCCTACCGTCGGTCCGTGACCACGACGACCTCCGACCTCCCCACGACCGACCGGGCCACCGACGGTCGACTGCCCTGGTTCCCGCTCGCCCTGCTCGCCGCGATCGGGTTCCTCCTCGTCGCCATGGAGACGATGCCGGCCGGGCTGCTGCCCGCGATCGCCGATGGCATGGGCACGAGCGAGGGCACGGTCGGCCTGTTCGTCAGCGCGTTCGCGATGGGGACGGTCATCGCCACGGTCCCGGCGATCGCCCTGACCCGCGGGTTCCGCCGCAAGCCGCTCATCGTCGCCGCCATCGCCGTGCTCCTCGTCGCGAACACCCTGACCGCGTTCGCGCCGAACGTCGCGGTCGCGCTGGTCACCCGGTTCGTCGCCGGCGCGATGTCGGGGACGATCTGGGGCATGTTCGCCACCTACGCCCGGCGGATCAGCCCGGCCCGCTTCGCCGGGGTGTCGCTCGCGATCGTGTCGACGGGCGCGCCGGTGGGGTTCGCGCTGGGCACCCCGCTCGGGTCCTTCATCGGCAACGCCCTGGGCTGGCGGTCGTCGTTCATCGGGCTGAGCCTGGTCGGCGTGGTGGTCCTGGCGCTGATCGCGCTGTTCGTGCCGGACGCCCAGGGGCAGACGAGCGCCGCGAAGCTGTCCGTCGTGCAGGTGTTCCGGATCCGCGGCATCGCGGTCATCCTCGCGGTGATCGCGACGTGGATGGTGGCGCACAACACGATCTACACGTACATCTCGCCGTACCTGCGGGCGACCGGCGCCGACCTGAGCGCCGGGCTGGTGCTGCTCGTCTACGGGATCGCCGCGATCCTCGGCGTCGTCGTGACGGGCGCGCTGCTCGACCGGCACCCCCGACCCCTGCTGCACGGCAGCGTCGGCCTGTTCGTCCTGGCGGGCGTGGTGCTGCTCGTCGGGCACGAGTCGCCGGTCGCGGTCCTGGTGGCCGCGGGCCTGTGGGGGATCGGCTTCGGAGGGTCCTCGACGCAGCTGCAGGCCGCCCTGACGACCGCCGGCGGCGAGGACGCCGACGTCGCGAGCGCGTTCCTGCCGGTCGCGTTCAACATCGCGATCTTCGTGGCCGGCCTGTTCGGCGCCGCCCTGCTGACGGCCTTCGACGGGCTGGTGCTCGCCGTGGTCATGATCGTGTTCGGGGCGGTCGCAGCGCTCCTCACCGTCATCGGCCGCGGATCGGCGTTCCCCGCGAAGCTCTGACGCGATCGACGACGGCGACCACGGGCTGCGATCATGTCCGGGTGCGCCACGACGAGGACCACCCCCGCCCGGACGTCACGACCGTCGCGATCATCGGCGGCCCGGAGCCGGTCACCGTGACCCTGCACCCCGCCGACAGCGGGTGGGCTGCGGTCTTCGCGGACCACCGGCGACGCATCCTGGAGGCCCTCCCCGGCTCCGGCACGGACGCTCCGGTCGTCGAGCACATCGGCTCCACGGCCGTCCCCGGCCTGGCAGCGAAACCCATCGTCGACATCGTGGTCGTCGTCGCCGACATCACCGCCGAGGCCACGTACCTCGACCAGCTCCTCGCCGCCGGGTACGAGCTGCGCGTCCGCGAGCCGGGCCACCGCCTGGTCCGGACGCCGGCTCGTGACGTCCACGTGCACGTCTACGAGCGGGGCGCGACGGCGGTCGACGAGTACCTGCTCCTCCGGGACCACCTGCGTGCCGACGCCGACGACCGCGCGCTGTACGAACGGACGAAGCGGGAGCTGCTCGACCGGAGCTGGGACGACATGAACGCCTACGCCGAGGCGAAGACAGCCGTCATCACCGCGATCAAGGAGCGGGCACGACGGAGCCGCGCGTCCTGAGACGCGCGGCTCCGGTGTCGAGCCTCAGCTCGTCGGGACGACGTCCCAGTGCTCGCGGATCAGGTTGTGGTCGACCCGGAACAGGTCGGCCGCGCCGAACGGTGCGTCGGCCTTCGCCCCGACTGGCTTCGAGAACGTCCACACCAGGTCGCCGTCGGCGAGCGAGATGACGGACTCCTGCTTCGGCAGGCTCTGCGCGGCGCTGCCGGCGAAGAACTGCTTGAGCGCGGCCGTGCCGTTCGCGGCGACCGAGTTGTGCTGCAGGTAGGCGGGGTCGAACTTCTCGTCGAGGACGGACACGTCGTGGTCGCGGAACAGTCGGTCGTACGCGGTCACGGCGAGCACTCGGTTGTGCTCCTCCTGCCGCTCGGTCAGGTGACGGTCACGCTTCGCGGCGGGGTACAGGTCGCTGAACATGCTGTTCGTGTTGCCGCTGGCCGGGGTCCCCGTCGGGACCGTCTGGCGGAGTGCCCACCACTCGCTGATGCGCCCGTCGCGCATGCGGAACAGGTCGACGGCGGCGTCACCGGTGCGTTCGTCCTTCGGCTTCGCGGTGATCTGCCAGTGCACGGCCACCAGGTCCGCGTCACCGGCGATGTGCTTGATCACTGCGTGGGCGCCGGGCACCCGGGACCGGTCGGCGGTGAACTCGGCGAGCAACGCCGACGGACCCGAGGCGCTCGTCGCACCGTGCGCGACGGCACCGCTCGCGACGGCGGTCCGTGCAGCCGCACGGGCCTTCGCGGACGCGGGGGACCGGAACGCGCACCGGAACAGGTGCCGGACCGTGGCCTCGTTGCGCTGCTCGGCGCGACGGTCGAGCCGCGAGACCGCCGTGCCGCCCGAGGTCGTCCGCGCCGCACGGTCCACCGTGTGGTGCGGGGAGGTGGCGGTGTCGGAGGTGGAGGTGTGGAGGGGTGCCGCCACGGCCGGACCGGCCACGAGCGACACGGCGATGGCGACCGGAGCTGCCACCGCACACGCCTTGGCGATGATGGGGAGAAGTGATGTCGTCTGCACGGCAGAACGATCGAACCGGACCCTGGAAGCCCACGCGCGCCCTGGGGCCGCCACTCGCTCGACCGTGACCGGCTTCTCAGTCCTGGTGCGCGCCTCCAGGGTGGCCTGTGCGCACGCTGCCAGGGTGACCCGCTCCCGCTGGTGATCGACGGTCCGGACCTGTGGGACGGCTCACGTCGCCGCTCAGGCGATCGCAAGCCCGGCGAGCAGGTCCTGCACCCGTGCGCGCACGTCGTCGCGGATCGGCCGGACGGCGTCCAGGTCGAGCCCCGCGGGGTCCGTGAGCTCCCAGTCCTCGTAGCGCTTGCCCGGGAACACCGGGCAGGCGTCCCCGCACCCCATCGTGATGACGACGTCGGCGGCACGGACGGCATCGGTGCTGAGCAGGGCCGGCTGCTCGCTCCGGATGTCGATGCCCTCCTCGAGCATCGCTGCGACGACCACGGGGTTGAGCTGGTCGGCCGGTTCGGAGCCGGCGCTCCGGACGTCGACGCGGCCACCCGCCAGGTGCTGCAGGAAGCCGGCGGCCATCTGGGAACGGCCGGCGTTGTGGACGCAGACGAACAGGACGGTGGGCATGCGGGGTGCTCCGATCAGAGGACGACGGCGCCGAGCAGGCCGGCTCCGATGACGACGGCCCACGGGGGAGCGGACCAGCGGGTGAGGGCGGTGAAGGCGGCCACGGCGAGCGCCAGTGCGGGTGCCGAGCGGACCCCCTCGGTGATGACCGGGTCCCAGAGTGCCGCGGCGAGGAGCCCGACGACCCCCGCGTTCACGCCGGCCAGCACGCGCCGGGCCCACGGCAGGGCGCGGAGCACGTGCCAGAACGGCAGCGCACCGATGACCAGGAGCGCCGCCGGCAGGAAGATCGCGACGAGTGCCACCGCCGCGCCGAGGAGCCCGCTCGGACTGCCGTCGGCGACGGCGCCGAGGTAGGCGGCGAAGGTGAAGAGCGGCCCGGGCACAGCCTGTGCGGCGCCGTACCCGGCCAGGAAGTCCGCGTGGCCCACCAGGTGCGTGGCCACGGTCTGTGACTCGAGCAGCGGCAGGACGACGTGGCCGCCGCCGAAGACGAGCGAGCCCGCCTGCGCGAAGACCCCGAACAGGCGAACGGCCCCGGTGCCGCTCGCGGCGACGGGTGCCGCGACGAGCAGGGCGGCGAACGCGACGAGCGCCGACACGGCGACCCAGCGGGGGAGGCGCACGGCGATCTGGGAGCCGGCGTCCTCGGTGTCTCCGACGTCCTCGACCGGGCCGACCACCCGACCGAGCCACAGCACGCCGACCACACCGCACACCGCGATGACCGCGACCTGCGCCGCCGGGCCGGGGACGAGCAGCACCACGATCGCGGCGGCGGCCGCGATGGTCGCCCGACGGCGGTCCGGTGTGAGCGAGCGCGCCATGCCGAGCACCGCCTGCGCCACCACCGCGGCTGCGGCGGCCTGCAGCCCGAGCAGCCACCCGGCGCCGGCCAGGTCGGGCGTGCCGGACACCAGCAGGGCGAACGCGACGAGCAGCACCGCGGACGGCAGGGTGAACCCACACCACGCCGCGAGGAGCCCCAGCAGTCCGGCGCGCTGCAGCCCGAGTGCCATCCCGACCTGGCTCGACGCCGGTCCGGGCAGGAACTGGCACAGCGCGACGAGGTCGGCGTAGGCGTCGTCCCGCAGCCAGCGGCGACGCACCACGAAGGCCTCGCGGAAGTACCCGAGGTGTGCGACCGGCCCGCCGAACGAGGTCAGCCCGAGCCGCAGGAACACCAGGAACACCGATGCCGCGGACGACCGCAGGGGCTCGGGGCTCGTCGTCACCCGCTCATCTTGACGACGGCAGATGGTTCAGTCAACATTGAACCGATGAACACCGGGCGGCAGGACCTCGAGCGGCGTGCGGCGCAGCACGCGGCCCTCGGCGACGTCGCCCGCCTGGCGATCGTCGACCTGCTCGCCGCGTCCGACGCCAGCCCGAGCGAGGTGCGGGCCGCCCTCGGGATCTCCGGGCCGCTCCTGGCGCACCACCTGCGCGTCCTCGAGCAGGCCGGTCTGGTCACGCGACGCCGCTCCGACGGCGACGGGCGCCGCAGCTACCTGCACCTCGAACCGAGCGGCGTCCCGCACGGTTCGGCGGCGGTGCCCGGCCCGGTGTCCCGCGTGCTGTTCGTCTGCACCGGCAACTCCGCGCGCTCCCCGCTGGCCGCGGGCGTCTGGGCGCAGGTCAGCGAGATCGGCTCGCTGTCGGGCGGGACGCGTCCCGCGGCCGCCATCGCCCCCGGGGCGGTCGCCGTCGGGGAACGCCACGGCCTGGACCTCGGCCGCCACGTCCCGCGAGCCTTCCGCGACCTCGTCGCCGACGGCGACCTGGTCGTCACGGTCTGCGACCGTGCGCACGAGTCGATCGACGACGGCGACAGCCTGCACTGGTCGCTGCCGAACCCCTCGCGCGTCGGCACGCCGGACGCGTACGAGGCCACCTACGCGGACCTCCGGTCCCGCGCCACCGCGCTCGCTGCGCGCCTCGCCGCCTGACGCGGCCCCATGAACGGAACGCCCCGATGAGATCCCCCCTCCTCATCGGGGCGTTCTCCTTGCTCGACCGCCTGCGGACTGGAGGCCCGGGGCGGGCCCGCACCGTGCCTCCCGTCCGTCCCGTGGTGCGCCCAGGGCGGCGCGCGCTCGCGGGGGAGCCGTCACTCAGGGCCGGCAGCTGCCGGCGACCAGCCGGAGGACCTGATCCGTGTGCCGTTCCGCCGTCGCGAGCCGCGCGTGCTCGATCGCGGCGGCGGTGTGCGGCCGCAGCAGCGTCCGGTCCGAGGCGAGTTCGATGATCGTCGTGGCGAGCCCGAACGCGGTCTCGTCGTCGGTCAGGACGGCGGCGGAGCCGAACTCGCTCGCCAGGCGGATGTCGGACACGATGACCGGACGGTGGTCCCGGAACGCCTCGAGTGCGGTCATCGGCTGGCCGTCGTGCTCGAGCGAGCAGACCACCGCCGCGTGCCCGCACAGCAGCAGGTCGTGGACGGCCTGCGACGACAGGCGGCCGTGGACACGGACCGACACCGGCGTGCGGGTCGGGGGAACGGTCCCGCCGGCGACGTCGACCCGCACGGCGTGTGCCCCGAGCCGGATCTCCACCAGCCGGATCGCGTTGAGGAGGACGTCGAGGCGCTTGTCCGGGGTGAACCGCGACGCCCAGACGAGCCGGAGCGGGCCGAGTTCCGGCGCCGGCGGCGGTTCGACCGGCCGGCGGCCGAGTGCGTTGGGCACGACGTGGACCGGGCCGACGCCGGCCTCGCGGAGGACACGGGCTTGCCGCGTCGTCGGGGTGACGACGACGTCGGCCGCCCCGGAGACGGCCACGGCCATGTTGCGGCGCGCGTCGTCCATGGGGTGCCCCGTGAAGCGGTGCCGTGTGGGCCGGATGCCGGTCACCACACGGTGCGCGTGCCGTGCGAGGGGCGCCATCGCCGCAGCGGTCCGGCCCCGGACCGGCGCCGAACCGTGCACGGTGTGGATCGTCGGCAGCTCGAGGGAGCGCGCCGTGGTCAGCGCCGCCGCGGCGAGGCCGAAGTCCGAGTGGGTGACGACGAGGTCGATCCGTTCCTCGAGCATCAGCGTGCCGAGGCACCGGCGGACACGGACCGAGTTGCGGACCACCGGCAGGTCGCTCTCCGGGGCGCTGATCGACGGCTCGACCTCGAACAGGCGGACGCCGTGCTTCCGCAGCTCCGCGGTCTCGCTCGAGCGCGGAGTCGCCACCCAGACGACGTGACCGGACTCGGCGAAGGCCTTCGCCTGCTCGACCAGGGCGGCGCGTTCACCCCGCATCGCCGACAGGGGGAAGTCGCTCACGAGCAGGACCGTCGCCTTCGCCGCCGCCACGTCAGCGGCCGGTCTCGAGCACGGTGGTCTGGCGGGGGCTGCGCATGCGGTCTCTCACGGTTCGGGAGCGGGACGGGGTGCTGGGAACCGTAGGCGTTCAGAAGACGATCGTCTAGTGAACTGCGACGCTGCTGAATGGGCCTTCACGAGTCCCCGGGCGGACGCCCAGCCCGGCGCGGCCACAGCTCGCCTACCGTGGAGCCACCAGACGATCGTCTGGCGAAATCGACGGCACACGCCGAGGAACGAGACGACATGTCCATCTCCATGCCCTCTCGGGCGCACCACGTCTCCGCGCTGCTGTCCGGCGTCGCGCTCGTCCTGGGCTCGGTCCTGGCGGCGGCTCCGGCGCCGGCCTCCGCAGACGCCGCGCCGGCGGCTGCCGCCCTGCCCACAGTGACCACGCCGTCCACCCCCACCACCCCGTCCACCCCGTCGCAGCACTGGAACTACTCGTTCACCTACCCCCTGGGGCACGCGAGCCCCACGGACATCTGGAATCGGCTCCACACCTGCTTCTCGTGCGGGATCCCGATCACCGGCGCCCCGACCGCGTTCCCGCAGGTGGGTGACGTGGTGCCGTTCACCCTGAACCGGTTCGGGGACGACACCTTCCGGGTGAGCACGTTGTACGACTACTCGGATCCGACGGTGCGACCGGGCGTGAACTCCGGCCTGATCATGACCGCGACCGATCAGAACATCGGCGGGGCCGGATCGGTGCTGAACATCGACTTCACGGTCCGAGCCACCGACGGGCAGACGATCATGACCGTCAGTGCGAACGTCGAGAACGACTTCGGGTCGTCCGGTCGGCGACAGGCCTACGCCCAGTGGGAGCACGACCAGTGGGCCCGCGTCGCGGACCGGCTGCAGCACGGCTGAGCAACTGCGGGGCTGATCCGGGACCCGCCGGTTCCTGTCCGGTTCCTGCGGAACATGGACACGTCTGAGCCGTGGTCGACGTACAGTCTCCGGAAGCTACCCCGCCGGACCCTACCGGCGGGTGCCCGACCCCCCGTTCCCGGGCTGGCCTCGTCATGACCACCGCGTCGAACCCGACGGCGTCGTAGCGCGAGGACGTCTGCTCCTGACCCGAACTCGTGGCAGACGTCCTCGCACCTTCCCGCTATCGTCGAGGAACCGCCGGTCCCCGATCTCGGGGCGAGCAGCGGCCGGGGGACCACGGGGGACACCATGCAGCACCAGCGCGCCATCACCGCACTCGCGACGCTCACCGCGACGATCGCCCTGGCGGTGACGCTCAGCGGGTGCACCGTGTCGACGTCGTCGTCTCGGACCGTCACACCGGACGCCTTCGAACGCGTCGTCGTCGACGCGTTGGCCGACGTCTCGGACGCGACGCCCGAGGTCGACTGCGGTGCGGACGACATCGCGATCGAGGACGGCGCCGAGGTGCACTGCGACGTGAACACGGCGGGCTACGACGTGGTCTACGACTCGGTGTCCACGATCAGCACCGATGGCGGCGACGACTACCACGTGGACGTGGAAGTGGCCGACCAGCCCAAGGACTGATCGGCCACTGCGCGGTGTCCGACGACTAGCGGTCAGACGCCTCGACGACGCAGCTCTCGACCTGCTCGGCGGCCTTCGAGTCGTCGGCGAACGGCGTCGGCGCATCCGAGGTGGTGGTCGTCTCGTCGGCGACGGCCTGCTTGGCGACGTCGTTCACGGCGTACAGCGGGCCGTCGAAGTCGTCGGCCGTGGGGTCGGCGGTGGTCGCCCAGATGGTGACCTCGTCGTCGTTCGAGTCGTTGCTGTCCGCGGGGACGATGGCGGCACCGAGGTACCAGCCGCCGTCACCCTTCTGGATGTTCGCGAACTCGGTGGTGTCGTGCGACCCGACCGCCTTGTCGATCATGTCGACGGCGGCGCTGGCGGCCACGTCGCACTGGGCCGACTGCGACTTCTCCTCGGAGCCGGGGACCTTGCCGACGGGGTTGATGTTCTGCGCTCCGCCGGGGTCGCAGGCGGTGAGCAGGAGGGCTACGGTGGCGGCGCCGAACAGCGCCGTGACGGTCTTCGCTCGCGTGGACATGGCCCTGAACGTAGGCCGGCCCCGGTGGGCGGCGGTTCAGCCAGGAGCGTCCCCCGACGACGGACGGGAGGCCCGGCGCACGTCGTGCCCCGGGCCTCCCGTCCGTCACCTGGTCCCGTTGCCGGACCGTGTCCCGTTGCCGGACCGGCGTCCCGTCACAGGATCGGGGTGCCGCCGGTGACGGCGACCCGCGCGCCGGAGACGTAGCTGCCGTCGTCACTGGCGAGCAGCACGTAGACGGGCGCGAGTTCGGCCGGCTGGCCGGGACGGCCGAGCGGCGACTGCTTGCCGAACTGCTCGACCTGCTCCGGCGGCATCGTCGACGGGATCAGCGGCGTCCAGATCGGACCGGGGGCGACGCTGTTCACGCGGATCCCGCGTTCCCCGAGCAGCTGCGCCAGCGCGGCCGACAGGTTCGCGACGCCGGCCTTGGTGACGTCGTAGGGCGCCAGGTTCGGCTTCGGGTTGTCGGAGTTGACCGAGCTCGACCCGATGATCGACGACCCCGGGCCGAGGTGCGGCAGCGCGGCCTTGACGAGGTGGAAGTAGGCGCTGAGGTTCGTCGCGAGGGTGTGGTCCCACTCCTCGTCGCTGATGTCCTCGATCGTCTCGTGGGTCATCTGGTAGGCGGCGTTGTTCACGAGGACGTCGAGCCCGCCGAGTTCCGAGACCGCCTGGTCGATGACGGATCGGCAGTACGCGGGGTCGCTCACGTCGCCCGGGAACAGCACGGCCTTCCGACCGGCTTCCTCGATCCAGCGCTTCGTGTCCTGCGCGTCGTCCTCCTCTTCCGGCAGGTAGCTGATCAGGACGTCAGCACCCTCGCGCGCGAACGCGATCGCGACGGCCTTCCCGATGCCGCTGTCCCCGCCGGTGATGACGGCGCGCTTGCCGGTGAGCTTGCCGGAGCCGCGGTACGACTCCTCGCCGTGGTCGGCCTTCGGGGTGAGCTCCTGGTCGCTCCCCGGGGGCTGCTGCTGCTCGGTCATGTCTCTCCCTGTGGTCGGTTTCCCTGGACGTCCCCGATGCTGGGCGGGCACCACTGAACGCCTGTCCAGGGTCACGGCGTACCCCGTTCGGTGCCCGAAGATGTGTACCCGGCACGACGGCGGCCTACCGTGGCACCGGATCAGGGAACCGTCACCGCGACGGAAGCTCCTCTTCACCAGGGAGCAACGTTGAAGTACGTGAACTACGCGGGCACGGTCCGTGTCCTGACGAGCGACACGATCGCCGACGCGGTGATCCGGTACGCCGCCGCTCTGCACCAGAGTCGGCTGAGCGACGTCGTGTCGATCCCGACGGCCGACGACTTCGGGGTGGCGAGCACGATCGAGGTGCTCCTGGCCCCGGCGATCCCGGTCGCCCTCGAGCCCGCTCCGGACGACGACCTCGAACCCGAGGGCGAGGCGTTCCTGCTCGAACTCGGTCGGCGCACCGAGGCCGTGCTCGCCGTCGACACCAACGCGTCGCCGCCGGACTTCGGGCGCTGAGCGGTCGCTCCGCGGGGGCGCTGCCTACGCCACCGGCCCCTCGGTCAGGTCCGTCCGGGTGTCCGCGTGGATCACCTCGTCGTGCTCGAACGTCAGTGCTGCGGCCCGCAGCCGTGCCACGAACACCGTGTCCTCGCGCTCAAGCTCGTCCTCCTCGGCGTCCTCGACCACGAGCTGACTCGACGGACCGATGAGGACCTTGGTGGTCGTCATGGTGCCGTCCGTCGCCACCGAGGGGATCGCGACCGTGTCCGCCCGGTTGCCACCGGCCAGGGCCGCGGCGTACTCGATCACGGCGTCGGCCACGTCGTCGCTCGTCAAGATCGTCGAACGGTCGTACTGGATCTGCTTCATGTCCGGGCCTCCATCTGCACAGCCAACAGCGCCGTTGCTGGCCGCCGTACAGGAACACGGCGCGTCGCTCGTTGCGCCGACGCCGACTTGTCGTCAGGATCATCACGTGCCCGAGACCATGCACCGCCTGCTGCGGGAGATCCAGACCGCCGAGCCGTCGGTGGCGGCCGAGGCGATGGCCCGGACGCACATCACCCACGGACTGTCGGTCGAACCGACGGACGCCGAGTTCGTGTTCGAGGAGCGCGTGCGCGGAACGGCGCTGCTGTCGCTCGAGTCGACCCGCTGCACCGGGGTCCTGAGCGGCACGATCGAGCCCGGCGACGCGATGATGATCTTCTGGATGAAGTCCGGGGTCGCCCAGCTCGACGAGAACACCGTGAAGATCGGCCGGCCGACGCTCTTCCGTCAGGGCCCCCAGCGCTTCCGCTGGATCGCCTGCAACAAGGACGTCCTGCGGATCGACCGCTCGATCGTCGAACAGGTCGCGGCCGAGCGCGGCGACTGGGCCCCGGGTCCCATCGAGTTCCGTCCGCGGCACGTCCCCGAGGGTGCGCCGCTCGCTGCCTGGTGGCTCATGGTGCGGTCCGTCGCACAAGAGGTCCTGGCCGGACCGGACGCCGTCCCGATCGAACGCGAGCGGGAGCTCGCGCGCTTCGCCGCCGGTGGGCTGCTCACCGCGATCCCGCACTGGCCCGTCGGGCAGCACGAGCCGGCGCTGGCCGCCACCGCCCGCTTCGCCCGTGCCGAGACCTTCCTGCTCGAGCACGCCACCGAGCAGATCACCGTCGACGACGTCGCCGAGGCCGCAGGCCTGAGCGTGCGCGGCGTGCAGGCGGCGTTCCAGCGACACCACGGCATCACCCCGACCATGTACCTGCGCCGCATCCGGCTGTTGCTCGCCCGCGAACAGCTCGAGTCGGGCGACGGTCGGAGCATCGCCGAGATCGCCCGGGCCACCGGGTTCGCCCACCTCGGCCGGTTCGCGGGGAGCTACCGCGAGGAGTTCGGCGAGCTTCCCCGGCAGACGGCGTCCACCGCGCGGGACGGCGCCCGCGCCTAGCGAGCAGCCGCGCGGGCCCGCAAGAATCCCGCAACCGCCCGCCGTCCGGCCGATCGCCGACGATCGTCGCCCTACGTTTGCGCTGCACGGACACGCAGCCACGACGACTGGAGACCCCATGGCCGGCTCAGCAGCACCACCCGTCCCGACTGCGGTCGTCCCGCCGACGACCGATCCGTCGACGTTCGGCCGTCGGCTCGTCGAGGACGCCTCCTACGCCCGTGAGCACTTCGTCTTCACGGCACTGCTCGGATCCCCGCTGCTGCCCCGGATCGTCCGGCGGCTGCTGCTCCGTGCCGCCGGGGCACGCGCCGAGTCCGGTGTGGGGACCGGGTTCTCGCTGACGGGGGACCCGAAGCACCTCACCATCGGCCGGGGCGTCTTCTGCAACCGCAACGTGACCGTCGAGGCCGTGGCCCCCGTGACGATCGGTGCGAACACCGCGATCGGGATGCAGGTGCTCATCATGACGAGCCACCACGAGATCGACGCCGAGGGCCGGTGGAGCGACGTCGCGACCGGCCGCCCGGTGGTCGTCGAGGAGCACGTCTGGATCGGCGGCCGCGCCACGATCCTGCCGGGCGCCCACATCGAGCACGACGTCGTGGTCGCCGCCGGCGCCGTGGTCGTCGGCCGCCTGGCGGCGCACGGCGTCTACGCCGGCGTCCCCGCGAAGCGGATCCGTGAGCTCGCCCCGTCCGCGCGACCGCCGGTGGTGGACCCCGCCGGGTGACGGCCTGGAGGCCCGTGGCGGCGCCGCCACGCGCCTCCCGTCCGGCGTTGGTGCTGCTTCGAACACGCCGGTGTGTTGCTGCGACGCCGTGCCGTCGTCGAGACGCCGCCGAATGTGGAGGCGTCTCGACGACCTGGCGGCGCCGAACGAAGACGACGGCGTCTCCTTCCGCGGGGACGCGCACTCTGCCAGCATGATCACGACGCGGGCGACGGCGCCCGCGCAGGACGAGGGAGACCGTCATGACCGTTCGCCTCAACCCCTACCTCGGGTTCCGGAGCGGCGCCCGCGAAGCGCTCGAGTTCTACCACTCGGTCTTCGGCGGCACGCTCACCATCGGCACGTTCGGTGAAGCCGGCATGAGCCAGGACCCCGCCGACGCCGACAAGGTGATGCACGGTCAGCTCGACGGCGACCAGGGCCTGCTCCTGATGGCCTCGGACGCGCCGTCCGGCATGCCGACACCCGCGGAGAGCAGCATCTCGCTCTCGCTCAGCGGTGACGACCACGAACTGCTGACGCGGTGGTGGAACGGCCTGGCCCAGGGCGCGACGATCGTCGAACCGCTCACCACCGCGCCGTGGGGCGACACCTTCGGCATGCTGACCGACCGCCACGGGGTGTCGTGGCTGGTCAACATCAGCGGCGCGACGAGCTGAGCGGCAGGGAACCCACGCGTGCCGGCACCGGCCACCGCGGCACCCAGCACCGGACCTGCTCGGCGTAGCGGCGGAAGTCGTCGCCGAACCGTTCCGCCAGGTCGGATTCCTCGAGCGGACGGACGATGCAGTTCCAGACCACGGAACCGGCGACCGCGTAGACGACGACCAGCCACGACGACAGCAGCAGACCGACGGCGACGCCCTGGGTGATGCCGGCCAGTGACATCGGGTTCCGCACCGATCGGTACGGCCCGGCGACCACCAGGCGGTTCGCGGTGGCCGAGGGAAGCGGCGTGCCCTCGCCCTTCGTCGACATCGCCGCTGCCGACGCGATGCCGAGCGCACTCGCCAGCAGGAGCACGACCACACCGACGACGGTGATGGTAGTGACGAAGGGTGCCGGCAGCTGCGGGTGGAGGCCCCAGCGGTGCTCGGCGAACGCGATGAGCAGGGGGAACACCCCGAGGAACAGGCCCCAGAAGACGACGATCTGCACCACGGTCGCGGTGACGTGCCGGGAGCGCGGGGCCGCGGCGTCAGCGGTGCGGATCCGCAGCGGACCGCTCGTCACCCACTCCGTCGGGACCCGTCCGAGCAGGACGAGGGCAAGGGCGACCGCTGAGCCGATCGTGGCGGCGAGCATGACGAGCACGCCCCAGCCGGCCTCGCCGGTCACGGTGGCCCAGACGCTCAGGGCGACGAGCACCAGGGCGGTCCACACCGTCGTGCCCACCGCGGCGGCCCGGACACCGGCGGCGGCGAGCGCCGAGGCGACGACGAACAGCGGGACGTCGAACACGGCGACGAGCACCGGGTCGAGCGAGCCGAGCGTCGCCGTGCGGATCCAGGGCAGCGTCGCGACGGCGATCCACCAGGCCGCTCCACCGACGGCTTGCAGCGCGTAGTACCGCCGGCCCCAGGACATGGGTGCACGGTAGCAGTGCGCGGCGAGGGGCCGGGCCGTCGGCGGACCGTGCGTGCCGTCGCTCCCGACGGTGGGTCAGTCGGTGTGGTTGATCTGTCCGAGCCAGCGACCGAAGGACGGGGTGCGCTCGTCGTGCAGGGTGGGCAGGACGGGCTTCGGCAGGCAGGCGCGCTCGTCGGTGACGGTTCCGGCGCCGGTGCTCTTGTGGAGGTCGAGGCTCATGGTGGGCTCCTTCGTGGTCGGTGGAGTGTTCGACACCGGGCGGGGCCGTTCCATTCCCATCTGACCCGGCCCGCCCTGCGCAGTCGTCCAGCACGGCCGGGTTTGCTCGACCGCATGAGCGAGCACGACGACGAGCAGACCCGAGCCGACTTCGACGACGCGGTGAACATGACCGCTACCGAGCTGCGGAAGTGGCTCGACACCGACGAGTCGAAGTCCGTCGGGCAGAAGCCCTCGGGCGGCGGCGAGTCCACCGGCCACGAGAGCGGTCGGCACATCATCCGCATCCTCGAGAAGCACAAGGCCGACCGCACCGACGACGACCTGGCGCACATGCGGAAGGTCGTCGGCTACGTCGCCCGGCACTCGGAGCAGCGTCCCGACGGCGACGTGCACGACACCCCCTGGCGGTACTCGCTCATGAACTGGGGCCACGACCCGGAGAAGCACTGACGGCATCGGGCAGAATGGGTGGTGTGAACGAGACGGGCATGCCGCGCTTCCGACGGATCTGGTCGACCGTGCAGGTCGGTGTCCTCGCGATCGCCGTCGCGTTCTGCGTCGTGATGCTCGTGATCGGGCAGGGCAAGCTCGACCGGGTCTACGCGGTCGCCGCGGTGTTCTTCGGACTCGCCCTGGTCGGGCACAGCACGTACCTGTGGCTCGTCGCCCGGGCGAACCGCCGTCCCTGACGCGCTTCCGCTTCGGCGATCCCGGCTAGGCGTTCTGGTGGACCCGCAGCCAGTCGATCGTCATCTGCTGCGGGAACCGTGTCGAGGCGTCCGGCGAACCCGGCCAGTTCCCGCCGACCGCGACGTTGAGGATCACGAAGAACGGCTTGTCGAACACCCACGGGGCCGAGCCGACGTCGGCCCGGGTGACCGTCCGGTACGCGACGCCGTCGACCGTCCAGGTGATCGAGCCGGGGCGCCAGTCGACCCCGTACACGTGGAAGTCGTCGGCGAACGCTGCTCCGGACGGGTTCGTGTACGCCGCCGAGATGCCCTGCGCCCCGGAGTACCCGGGCCCGTGCACCGTGCCGTGCACGATCCCCGGCTCGTACCCGACGTTCTCCATGACGTCGATCTCCCCGCACGCCGGCCACCCGACCTGCCCGATGTCCGCGCCGAGCATCCAGAACGCCGGCCAGATGCCCTCGCCGCGGGGGATCCGGATCCGCGCCTCGATGCGGCCGTACTGCGCGGTGTAGGTGCTCTCGGACTTCAGCCGGGCCGACGAGTACGAGCCGTCGGCCTCGCGGTGTGCGGTGATCACGAGGTTGCCGGCACCGTCGAGCGCCGCGTTCCGCCGCGAGTCCGTGTAGGTCTGCAGCTCCGCGTTGCCCCAGCCGCCGGCACCCAGGTCGTACCGCCAGATCCCGGGGTTCGGCGCGCTGCCGGCCGGGCCGTCGAACTCGTCGGCGGCGAGCAGCACGGGGGCAGCGGTCGGCGCCGCAGCTCCGGTCACGGCCTGTGCCGAGCCATCCGGGATCGCCGTCGCGCCGAGGGCGGTCGTCGCGGCTCCGGCGAGTCCGAGCGTCATGAAGCGCCGTCGATCGATGTGCTGGTCCATGTCGTGCTCCCTGCAGCGCGATGGTGGTGTGGTCGTCGGATCATGCACCATCCGGCTGCACCTGAACAGGCCCACATCCCGCTTCGTCCGCGGGGCGCACCGGTCAGCCGAAGCGCATCGCCAGCGGCACGAGCAGGCCCGCGACCCAGACGAGCACCATCACGAGGGCGCCGACCGCGATGAGCCGTCGGCGACGCCGCAGCTTCGGGCTCCGCTCCTCGCCCCACATCTGTGCACGGACCAGCACCCGGTTCGCCTGCTCGACGACCTTCCGCACCTCGGGGTCGTCGACGTCGAGGACACCGGCGCGGGCATGCTCGGCGATGACCGCGGCTTCGTCGACGGTCAGGTCGTCCTTGCGCATGCTCCATCTTCGCACCGCGTGCAGGGGTACGACCCGGCTGTGCGGGAACGGACCACGGCCGGGTACCAAGGACACATGGGACATCGGTACCGCGGGAAGATCGTCGTCATCACCGGAGCATCGAGCGGCATCGGGAGGGCCGCCGCACACGAGTTCGCCCGGCAGGGCGCCACGCTCGTGCTCGCCGCACGCGGGCACGACTCGCTCGAGGCCGCAGCAGCCGAGTGCCGGAAGCTCGGCGCCGAGGCGATCGCGATCCCGACCGACGTCGCCGACGAGCACCAGGTCAAGGACCTCATCGGCACCGTGACGACCCGCTTCGGTCGCATCGACGTCTTCGTCGGCAACGCAGCCCTGTTCGTCTACGGCCTGTTCGAGCAGACGCCCACCGAGGCGTTCAAGCGCGTCGTCGACACGAACCTGTACGGGCACCTCAACGCCATCACGCACCTGCTGCCGCACTGGAAGCAGCGCGGGAAGGGCACCTACGTGCTCGTCGGCTCGATCCAGTCGCTGCTCTCGGCGCCGTACCAGTCGGCGTACGTGACGAGCAAGCACGCTGCGCTCGGCCTGGTCGACGTCCTCGGTGACGAGTTCGCGGGCACCGGCATCAAGTTCACCGCGCTGCTGCCGTCCACGATCGACACCCCGATCTACCAGAACGGCGCCAACTACACCGGCAAGACCTCGCACCCGCTGCCGCCCACCGTCTCGGTCGAGCGAGCCGGACGTGCCGTCGTGCACGCCGCCACACACCCCAAGCGCTACCGCTTCGTCGGACGCATCCAGGCATCGCTCGTGCCGCTGCAGTACGTGTTCCCGGGCCTGTTCCACAAGATCACGAAGCCGATGGTGGAGACGTTCGCGCTCCGTGGCAAGGGCGCCCCGACCGACGGGAACCTCTACGCCCCCGCCGACGCCGCGAACGCGACGAACGGCGGCTGGGTGGCGAAGCGACGGCGCGTCACGCGCCCCCTCGTGTGGCTCGGCGTCGCGGCTGCGGGCGCGGCGGTCGTGCTCGGCCGCTCGCGTCGGTAGACGCATCCGCTCACGGCCTGGAGGCCCGGTGCCAGCTGGCACCGGGCCTCCCGTCCGTCCGGCGCGCGTTCAGAGCCGGGCGTACCTGCCCGAACCGGGCGTATCTGGCGGAAGCGGGCGTACCTGGTGAACTCGGGCGTACCTGCCCGAACCGGGCGTACCTGCCCGATCCGGGCGTACCTGCCGAAACCGGGCGTACCTGCCGTGTTCTTCTTGGCAGGTACGCCCGATCTCGTCAGGTATCGCAGCCGTTCTGGGAAGGAACGGGCGGCTAGAAGAGCTTCGCGCTCGCGCGCCGGGCACCCTCGCCGAGGGACTCGAGCTTCGCCGCGGCGATCTGCGGGTGCACGCGGCCGCCGAGGCCGCAGTCGGTGCCGGCGATCACGCGCTCACGCCCGACCACCGATGCGAACCGCTCGATGCGCTGCGCGACGAGGTCGGGGTGCTCGACGACGTTCGTGGCGTGGCCGACGACACCCGGGACGATGACCTTGCCCTCGGGCAGGGTGACGTCCTGCCAGACGGTCCACTCGTGCTCGTGGCGGGCGTTCGCGGCCTCGAACGAGTACGCACCGGCGTCGATGTCGAGCATCAGGTCGACGATGTGGCGGAGCTCGATGTCGGTGGTGTGCGGTCCGTGCCAGGAACCCCAGCACAGGTGGAAGCGCACGCGGCTGGTGTCGAGGCCCCGCAGTGCGTGGTTGAGCGCCTCGACACGGGTGCGGGTGAAGGCGCGGTAGTCCTCGATGCTCGGCTCGGGGTTGATCTGGTCCCAGTTCTCGGCGATCGAGGGATCGTCGATCTGCAGCACGAGGCCGGCGTCGAGGATCGTCGTGTACTCCTCGCGCAGGGCGTCGGCCCACGCCCAGATGTGTTCTTCCTCGGTCGCGTAGTACTCGTTCGCGATGCGGGCGGCGGAGCCGGGGGAGAGCGCCGTGATGAAGCCGTTGTCCGCGCCGGCGGCCTCGACTGCGTGCTTGAGGTTGGCGGCGTCGGTGGCTGCGGCCTCGTGGCCGGTGTAGGTGATCGGGCCGGTCGTGGTCGGGAACGCGGTGGCGTTCTTGCCGGTGCCGATGCCGGACTCGGGGTCGGTGTAGGCATCGTGGAAGATCGTCCAGTCGCGGCGGTCCGGGAAGCTCGTGAGCCGGATGTTCCCCGGGGTGGACCGGACCGGCTGCTGCGAGAAGATGTTCTCGTCGGTCAGGCTCAGCCCGCTGACGCGCTGGAACGAGTAGCCCCACCAGGCGCCGTAGTCGACGCTGTTCGACATCGCCTTGCCGAACTCGCCGTCGCCGGGCTGCGTGATGCCCAGCGCGGTCTGCCGTGCGACGACGTCGTCGACGGCCGCGCTCGTCAGGGCTCGGACCTCGTCGGTGGTCTCGAGCGTGAAGCCGTCGGCGGCCACGGGCCGTGCGGCGTTCGCGGCGATGAGCTCCGGGGTGCGGGGGAGCGATCCGGCGGTGGTGGCCTGGATGCGGTCGGTGTTCTCGAAGGGCATGCGCTGCCTTCCTCTCGATGGGTGCGGACTGTCGGGAGTCGGGGGCCGCGCGCGAGGCTTCGCGGTGCGCTGCAGTGCCACTCTGCCACGAGGGATCGGGCCCGTTACGTTGCGCGACTCTGGCTTCGTGCGGACGCCGAACGACAGGGTCGATGTCGGACGACACCGACTCGGTCGCCTGTTGCGCGCGCGGACGGTTGCAGGCGCGTGCGAACGACAGGGTCGATGTCGGACGACGTCGACGGTGTCGTTCCGCATCGGCCCGCGCCCCCGCCCCCGACCCCCCCCGCCCCCCCGCCCCTTTACACATCCCCCAGCCCCCCACACGCCCCCCAAACTCCTATTC
>NZ_QKTE01000016.1:0-92976 GCF_003234735.1 Curtobacterium sp. MCLR17_040
CACCCCCACCGCCGCACCCGTCCCTCCACCCGAAACGGAACCCGACATGTCGCAGCAGCACAGCGAGCTCTCCGCACAGCAGCAGCTCGAGGCCTACGGCTACAAGCAGGAGCTCAAGCGCTCCGTCTCCACCACCGACCTGCTCATCTACGGCCTGGTCTTCATGGTCCCGATCGCCCCCTGGGCGATCTTCGGGACCGTCTACAACGCCTCCAGCGGCATGGTGCCGCTGGTGTACCTCGTCGGCCTCGTCGCGATGATCTTCACCGCCCTGGCCTACGCGCAGATGGCGAAGTCGATCCCCCTCGCCGGCAGTGTGTTCTCGTACGTCGGCCGCGGCATCCACCCCGCCGCCGGGTTCTTCGCCGGCTGGGCGATCCTGCTCGACTACCTGCTCGTCCCGACGCTGCTCTACGTGTTCGCCGCGGAGAGCATGGTCGGCATCTTCCCGGGCACGCCCCGCTGGCTGTGGGCACTCGTGTTCGTCGCGATCAACACCGTCATCAACCTGGCCGGGGTGTCCTCGCTCAAGCTCGCGAACCGCATCTTCCTGCTCATCGAGCTCGTCTTCGTCGCGATCTTCGTCGTCATCGCCATCGTCGCGCTGACCGGTGGCACGATCCCCGACGCGTCCTTCGGCACCGAGCAGATCTGGGACCCGGCCAAGGTGTCGGCGCCGCTCATCGCCTCGGCCCTGTCGATCGCGGTGCTGAGCTTCCTGGGCTTCGACGGCATCTCGACGCTGTCCGAGGAGTCCACCGGCCGTCGTGGCGGAGCCGGCACGGCGATGATCCTGGCGCTCGTCATCGTGGCGTTCCTGTTCATCCTGCAGACCTGGCTCGCATCCGCCCTGGCCGCGGGGCGGGACTCGTTCTCGGACAGCGAGGCCGGCAACGCCTTCTTCACCATCGTCGAGCAGGCCTCGTCGAGCGGGTGGGCCACCGCGTTCTTCGCCGTCAACGTGCTCGCCGTCGGCATCGCGAACGCCATGGCCGCGCAGGCCGCGACGAGCCGCCTGCTCTTCTCGATGAGCCGCGACCGTCAGCTGCCCGCGTTCCTGCACAAGCTCAACGGGCGCCAGGTGCCGCAGAACGCGATCATCGTCGTCTCGGTGCTCTCCGCGATCCTGGTGCTCTTCTTCGTCGGGCAGATCGACACGATCTCGTCGCTCGTGAACTTCGGCGCGCTCTTCGGCTTCATGCTCCTGCACGTGTCCGTCTTCGTGCACCACGTCGTCAAGGGGAAGTCGCGCAACTGGCTGCTGCACCTGGTCGTGCCGCTGGTCGGGTTCCTGATCATCGGGTACGTCCTGCTCAACGCCGCGGTCGAGGCGAAGGTCGGCGGGATCATCTGGCTGATCGTCGGCGCGGCCGTGTTCCTGTACTACCGACGCACCGGCCGCTCCACCGAGGTGGGCTCCGAAGCAGAACCGACGACGGAGGACGCACGATGACCCCGGACCACTTCCTGCCGAACACCCTCGGCCGCCCCGGGTTCTCCGCCGACCGGGAGCCCGTGCTGCGGGTCCGTCCCGGCACCGGCGAGACCATCGGCTTCGAGACCACCGACGCCGTCTACGCCGAACTCGACCAGCACCACGACATGGCGCAGCTGCAGGCACCGATCAACCCGGTGACCGGCCCGGTGTTCGTCGAGGGGGCGGAACCCGGCGACACCCTCGTGGTGACCATCCACGCCATCGAGCTGACCACGCACGGCTGGTCGGTGTCCCTGCCCGGCTCCGGGGCCCTGCAGCACGTGATGGGCGACCGGGTCTTCGCCCGCCGCTGCCCGATCTCGGACGACATGGTGCAGGTGTCCGACCGGCACCGGTTCCCCGTCCGGCCGATGATCGGGTGCATCGGCACGGCCCCGGCCGAGGGCGAGAACTCGACGATCATGCCGGCCTACCCGGAGGGCGGCAACATGGACGTCACCGAGGCCCGCCCCGGCTCGACCGTGTCCCTGCCCGTCCGGGTCCCCGGTGCGCTGCTGTCGATCGGCGACATCCACGCGCTCATGGCCGAGGGCGAGTCGTCGTTCGTCGCCATCGAGGCCCAGGGCACCGCGATCGTCTCCGTCGACCTGGTCAAGGGCGGCCCGGTGCTCCGCGCACCCCGCATCGAGACCGCCGACGACTGGCTGTTCGTCGGCCTCGGCGACCCCGTGCAGGAGAGCGTCCGGCGCGGGTACGAGGACGCCTTCGCGTTCCTCGTCGACGAGCACGGCTGGACCGCCGAGGACGCCTACGCGGTGCTCAGCGCGGTCGGTGACTCGAAGCTCGGCGGGCCGACCGGCTCCACCGCCCCGGACCCGTTGCACCCCTTCGCCGCCGTCGGTGCGGTCACCCTGCACCGGGTGCCGAAGTCGGTGCTGTGAGCGTTCGCTGATGCGGGTTCCCGGTACAACGGTCGCGCCGGGAACCTGCACAGGCATGTGCACGATGATGGGCGCATGCACGACACCATCCGCTACGTCGCGATCGGCGACAGCTTCTCGGAGGGCATCGGCGACGCCGGACCCGCTCCGTTCCCCGGCTGGACCGGACGACTCGCGAGCGCGATGGCGGGAGCCTCGGACGCCCACGTCTCGTACGCGAACCTCGCGGTGCGCGGCCGACTGCTCGCCGGCGTCCTCGACGGCCAGCTCGAGGCCGCCCTCGCGCTCGACCCGGCGCCGACCCTGATCACCTTCTGCGCCGGCGGCAATGACCTCCTGCGCCCGCGCTTCGAGGTGGATGCGCTGATCGGGCAGGTCGAGGCCGCCGCCGACCGGGTCGAGGCCACCGGGGCGCGCCTGGCACTCCTCAGCCCGGCCGACCCGAGCGCCCGCCTGCCCCTCGGTTCCCTGATCAACCGCCGCGGTGACGCCTGGGCCGAGGCGCTCGGCACCCTCGCCCGACGCCGTAGCCTGCCGTTCGTCGACGTCTCCCGCGACCCGCACCTGCGCCGCGCGGAGTTCTGGTCGGACGACCGGCTGCACATGAACGCCACCGGGCACCAGCGCGTCGCGGACCTGGCGCTGCACGCGGTCCTGGACGGCCCCGCGCCGGTCGAGCCCGCGGACCCCGGTGCCGCCCGGACCCGTCTGGGCGAGGAACTCCGCTACTACCGCGAGTACGTCCTGCCGTGGGTCCAGCGCCGGATCACCCGCACGTCGTCCGGCGACGGGCGCTCGGCGACCTACCCGACGTGGACGCCGGTGCGCGGTCAGGACGCGTAACCAGCGTCAGCCCGCGACGTACACGCGGGTGGTGACCCCGCTCAGCGCGTGCGCGAACTCCTCGCCCGTCGCCACGAAGCCGCCCGCCTCGTACAGCCGCACCGCCCGGTCGTTGTCACCGAGCACGTGCAGCACCACGCGGGGGTGTCCGGCGGCCCGGGCGTCGTGCACCGCCTCGGACAGCAGCGACCGTCCGACCCCGCGGGCCTGCACCCCGGGACGCACCGCGAGCAACGACAGGTAGGCGGCGTCCGCCGGGTCCGTCGACCGACCGGTGCCCGGTGCCGTGACGAGCACGAAGCCGTCGACCGCGCCGTCCGGGCCGGGAGCCACCAGCCAGGCGACGTGCTCCGCCGCGAACTTCTGCCGCGCGCGCTCCCGCACTGCCGGGTCCTCGGAGGCACCGTCACGGGCAGCCACGGCCGCGGCCCAGAGGTCGATGCAGGTGTCGGTCTCGTCCGGGGTCGCAGGGCGCACGACCACGGACGACTCGATCACCCGATCAGCCTACGACCGCCCGGCTCCCGATCCTGAACGACGCCCCACGGTGCTCGTCGGGCAGCCGGTCTCCGCGGCCGTGCAGCTTCTGGCGGAGTGACCCCGGCTCGTACTCCTCCGGGTAGGCCCCACGGGCACGGAGCTCCGGGATCACGAACTCGATGACGTCCTCCCACGTGCCCGGGGTCACCGCGTACGCCAGGTTGAAGCCGTCGACGTCGGTGAGCTCCTGGATCTCCTGCAGCCGGTCGGCGATCGTCGCTCCCCCACCGACCGCCACCGGGCCGAGCCCGCCGATCGCCGTCTGCCGCGCCAGGTCACGGATCGTCCACTTCGACCCGTCCTCCCCCGTCGCTGCCGCGATGTTCGCCGCCGCCGACTGGATCGCGTTCGACTCGACGTCACCGAGGGGCTGGTCCGGGTCCCACTGCGACAGGTCGACGCCCATCCAGCCGGAGTTGAGCACCAGCGCGCCGAGCTCCGACGCGTACGACAGGTAGTCCTCGTACTTCGCCTGGGCCAGCTCGTCGGTGGCGTCCGTGATCACGGTGAGCAGCGTGTAGACGCGGGCGGCGTACCGGTCGCGACCAGCTGCCTCCAGGGCGTCCCGGACCTTCGCGACGGTCGACGCGAGCTGCTCGACGGTCGGTGCGCCCACGAAGACCGCTTCCGCGTTCTCCGCGGCGAAGCGGATGCCGCGCGGTGACGCGCCCGCCTGGTAGATGACGGGCGTGCGCTGCACCGACGGTTCGGACAGGTGGATGCCGGGCACGTCGAAGTGCGTGCCGTGGTGCTCGATCGGGTGCACCTTCGCCGGATCCGTGAAGACGCCGGCTTCGCGGTCGGCGACGACGGCGTCGTCCTCCCACGAGCCCTCCCACAGCTTGTAGAGGACCTCGAGGTACTCGTCCGCCACGTCGTACCGGTCGTCGTGCGACAGCTGGTCGGTCTGGCCCATGTTCCGCGCGGCGCTCGGCAGGTACCCGGTGACGACGTTCCAGCCGACCCGCCCCTTGGTCAGGTGGTCGAGCGTCGACATGCGTCGGGCGAACGGGTACGGGTGCTCGTACGCGGTGCCGGCCGTGATGCCGAAGCCCAGGTGCTCGGTCACCGATGCCATCGCCGACACGAGCAGGATCGGGTCGTTCACCGGCACCTGCGACCCGGTGCGGAGCGCGGCCTCGTTCGAGCCGCCGTACACGTCGTAGGTGCCCAGGACGTCGGCGATGAAGATGCCGTCGAACGCGCCGCGCTCGAGCGTCTTCGCCAGGTCCGTCCAGTAGGACAGGTCGCGGTAGTCCCGCGACCGGTCGCGCGGGTGCCGCCACAGTCCGGAGGACTGGTGCGCGACGCAGTTCATGTCGAACGCGTTGAAGCGGATCTGCCGGTGCTCGCTGCTGGTGGTCACGGGTCGAGACGCTACGTCGGACACCTGCGACCGTCACGGATCGTGACGAAGCGTGACGGCCGGCTCCGGCACCGGCCTGGAGGCCCGCCCCGCGTCCGCCGCGTCGCCCGCGCCGGGCGCGTGGCCGGCTCCAGGGCTCAGGCGCGGTCGTGGAGCGTGACGTGGTAGCCGTCGGGGTCGGCGAACGTGAACGTCCGACCGAAGGGCCCGTCGATCGGCGCCGAGACGATGCGGTGGCCGTCGGCGACCAGCGCGTCGTGGATCGCCTGCACGTCCGTTGCGTGCAGCCAGACCGCGGCGCCGACGCCGGGCTGCGCCACCGCGTCGAGGTCCGTGCCGGGCACCAGGTCGCGCAGGGCGAAGGCGATCGGCGTGGTCTCGAACACGACGGCGTGCGGCGGACCGGCCTGCGAGCGGACGAGGCCGAGGTACCGCTCGTAGAACGACTGCGAGGCATCGAGGTCGCGGGTCTGCAGGGAGATGAAGTCGGGGCCGGTGACTGGCATGTGGTGCTCCTCGGGTTTGTGTCAGTCTTCTGACACAGGACAAGCTATGTCAGACTACTGACATGCGTCAAGACGACACCGGTATCCACCTCGAGACGTCGATCGGTTACCTGCTCAAGGAGACCGCGAGTGCCCTCCGCGCGTCGATGGAGGCCGTGCTGCGCCCGCTCGGCATGACGGTGACGCACTACTCCTGCCTCGAACTGCTCGCACAGCGGCCCGGCCTGTCCAACTCCGAACTCGCACGAGGAACCTTCGTCACCCGGCAGTCGATGAACGTGCTGCTGCAGACGCTGGAGCGGGACGGCTTCGTCACCCGCGCCACCGAGCCGTCGGTCGGCAAGGCACTCCCGACGCAGCTGACCGACCGCGGACGACGGAGCCTGGCGCAGGCGAGTGCGGCGATCCGGGGGGTCGAGCAGCGGATGCTCGCCGATCTGACCGCCGACCAGCAGACCGAGGCACGTCAGATCCTGCGGAGCATGGTGACGTCGCTCCGCAGTCAGGGCGCGTAGTGCACCGACGCGGCGTCCTTCGGTGCGTACCGATCCTCGAAGTCACGCTCGTTGGGGACCCACACATCTCGCCAGAGCGCATCGTGCCTGCGCCCGAGCGCGCGATCACGAGCCGTGCCCCGACGCACCGCCGTGTCGAGGTCGACGTCACACCAGATGCTGACGTCGAGGTGCGGGAGCGCCTCGGGGTGGAAGAGTCCGATCAGGTCGACGATCAGGACGTCCGTCCGCGGCAGCGGCTCGGCCGGGCCGAGGGCCCGCACCGACCAGTCGAACCGCTGGAACGTGCTCGCACGACCGGCTCGGTGCGGTTCGAGCACCGACGACACCAGACGGGGACGATCGACGCCGTCCCAGTCGGCCGACCGCTGATGGGACCGAACGGGGTCGAGGAAGTCGTCGCCGCGGATGCGGACCGCGCCGGGGAGCCCCTCGACGAGGGTGCGCGTCAGCGTCGACTTGCCGGATCCGCAGTAGCCGGAGACACCGACGACGATCGGTGCACGGGCCGAGGCGCGGCGGGACGCGACAAGGTCGATGACGCCGTCGCGGTCCATCGGGCAAGCGTACGAGGTCGATGACGGTGCACCGGAGTTCGTAGGCTGAGCGGATGGACGTCGCACTGCGGGACAGCACCACCGAGGACCTCGAGTGGCTCGTCGAGCTCCGAGCCGTGGTGCTGCGCGACGACCTGATGCGCCTCGGGGTGTTCGACGAGACGCGCGTCCGACAGCGCCTCCGCGACGCGTTCCAGCCGGAGCTGACCCGCATCGTCGTGGTCGACCGCCGCGACGTCGGGTCGGTCACCGTGCGGGTCGAGGACGACGTCCGCTGGGTCGAGCACTTCTACCTCGCGCCCGACGTCCAGGGGCGTGGAGTCGGGTCGACCGTGCTGCGCGCCGTCCTCGACGAGCCCCACGACGGCCCGACGCGGCTCAACGTGCTGGTGGGCAGCCTGGCTCGCCGACTCTACGAACGACACGGCTTCGTGCTCGACACCGACGACGGCATCGACGTGTTCATGACGCTGCGGGCCGCCGATCGAGCACCCCACGGAGCGCACTGAGCTGCTCGTCCACCACGTCGGCCATCCGGCGCTCGGCCGGTCCGGTGAGCCAGGCCTCGAGGGCCAGGTGGAACAGCATCACGGTCGTCTCGGCGATCACCGCCGCCTCGGACGGATCGAGCCCGCGGTGGACGAAGGCCTCGCGCACCGCGTCCGTCAGGTCGGCACGCTTCCGGGCGTCGCGCTCCCGGAGCGAGGACTCGGACAGCACCAGCCGCCGCACCGAGCCGACCTCGCCGTGCCGCCCCTCGAACCGCTCGTCGGCGACGGTGCGGAGGCCGTGCACGACGATGTCGAGCGGGTCGATCCCGGCCGGTGCACCCTGGATGGCGGCCCGGGCGAGGTCGGGGATCTCGTCACCGGCGAAGATCACCTCGCGCTTGTCGGCGAAGTACCGGAAGAAGGTGCGGGTCGTCAGGCCGGCCCGTGCGGTGATCTGCGGCACGGTCGTCGCCTGGTAGCCCTGCTCGGCGAAGAGCTCGAACGCCGCACGCTCGAGTCGCCCTCGGGCATCCGGAGACCAACGCATGTGTCCACAGTAGTGGTGATGACACGTCGTGTCATGGTTGACTGGGCGATGACACGTCGTGTCATGACTCACTTCGAGCAAGAGATCGGGACACCATGTCGCCATCGGGCAACGCAGCACTCTGGACCACGTCGACCGGGCGGTTCACCGTCGGGCCCGCACCGGTCCCCCAGCCCGGCCCCGGCGAACTCGTCGTCCGCGCCGAGGCGGTCGCCGTCAACCCGGTCGACGCCGTCGGCGGGCTCTTCCGGCACCTGGTGTTCCCGAAGCTGCGGTTCCCCGCGGTCCTCGGGTCGGACGTCGCCGGCACGGTCGTCGCGATCGGCCCGGACGTCGAGCGCTTCCGCGTGGGCGACCGGGTCGTCGGGCACGCCGCGGGGCAGGAACAGCACCGGAACAGTGCTGCCGAAGGCGCCTTCCAGCACCTGGTCCTGCTGCTCGACTGTGTGACGACCCCGGTTCCGGATACCCTGCCCGCCGAGCAGGCGGCGGTCCTGCCACTCGCCGTCTCGACCGCCGCGGCCGGGCTCTTCGAACCGGACCAGCTCGCGCTGTCGCTCCCGACGGCCGACACGTCCGAGCAGCCCGGGGTCGTCCTGGTGTGGGGTGCGTCCACGAGCGTCGGCGCCAATGCCGTCCAGCTCGCCCGGGCCGCCGGGTACGCCGTGATCGGTACCGCATCGCCGAAGAACCACGGGTTCGTGCAGGACCTCGGGGCCGAGGCCGTGTTCGACTACCGCGACGACGGTGCCGCACGCCGCATCCTCGAGGCACTCGCCGACCGGGAGCTCGCCGGCACCCTCGCCTTCGGCCAGGGCTCGCTGACCCGCACGCTCCCGATCGTCCGAGCCGCCACCGGCTCAGGTCGACTCGCGTCGGCGTACCCGACACCGGTGACGACGATCCGGGCGCGGCTCGAGCGCCGACACGGGGTCCACGTCACCGCGATCTGGGGCGGCCGCCCGACGGAGTCCGAGGTCGGCCCCGCGATCTACCGCGATTTCCTGCCCGAAGCGCTCCGCACCGGGCGGTACCGGGCGACGCCGACCGCGTCCGTCGTCGGATCGGGACTCGCCGCGATCCCGGACGCCCTCGCCGAACTCCGCGCCGGTGTCTCCGCCCGGAAGCTCGTCGTCACGCTTCCCTGAGCCGGTAGCGTCAGCGACGTGACCGATGCCGACGTGCCCGACGACGAGACCTTCAGCTTCACGATGTCGGGCGGTGGCACGCCACGGGGACACCTGCAGGACCCGAGCGCCGTCACGCTGCACCTGGACCCACGGCTCCTCGGCGACACCGCCAGGGGCAAGGAGATGTTCGCCCGAGCCATCGAGCAGCAGCACACCGCACTCTCCGACTACGCCACCGCCATCGCGGCCGCCGACGGTGACGTGACCGCTCCGGCGGTGCAGGACGCCGCGACCGCACTGCACCAGGCGCTCCAGTTCCTGCCGATCGCCCACACCGTGTACACGGGCGTCGGCTTCCCCACCGCCCGCGTCGGGGACGACCCCCGCCCGACCTCGCTGCGACCGGAACGCGGCGAGCGCGGCCTCGGCGTCCACCCGGACATGCTCACGGCGATCCACGGGGACACCTCGCAGCGCTGGGAGCTCGCCTGCGAAGAGGACCTCCCCCTCGCCGTCGAGATCACCCTGGCGACCGATCCGGACGAGAACGTGCGGTCCGCCTTCCTCATGATGACGAGGTCACGAGCCGTCGTCCTGCTCATGGAACAGCGAGAGACCGACCCGGGCGTCCTCGACCAGCTCGCCCAGCAGAGCTACGCGAGCCCCGAACGGAAGTTCCCGCTGCGGTTCATGCACCTCGCACCGCGTGAGCTCGACGGGCTCTACGAGCTCCTGGGTCTCGACGACCAGGCCATCGCGCGCGCGGAGGCCCGCTGGGAACAGGCGCAGGATCGGAACGAGCGCATCAGTGTCGGTGACGCGCTGCGCGAGATCGGCGTCATCAGCTGATCCGCTTGGCGTACCAGCGGTCCGAGTACGGATCGTCGTTGAACGCTGCCACCCGGACGAAGCCGAGCCGCTCGTAGAGCGCACAGGCCTCGGCGAGCTCAGCGCGGGTGTCCAGCCGCAGCGACGTGATCCCGCGTCCCCGGCAGACGTCCTCGACGTGGCGCAGGAGCGCCGAACCGACGCCTCGGCCGCGGTGCTCCGGCAGCGTGAACACCTTCGTCAGCTCGCCGACGACACCGACGAAGCGCACGCCGGCGCAGGCGACAGCGGCTTCCCCGTCACTCGCGACGACGAACACCCCGGAGTCCCCCTGCAGGTCGTCGTACGGCTCCTCGTCGAGCGCCCGGTCGACCTCGGCCGGCGTCGCCGCCCGCCCGTACCACCGCGACGCGACCTCCGTCAGGTAGGCCCGCACGATCGCGTCGGCCCGGCCTGCGCCGGGTCGCTCCGTCTCGATGATCATCGCGCCCCTTGCGTGGCCGCAGACGGGTCAGTGGGAAGCGGTCGCCTCGCGCGCGGCGGCTTCCGCCGCGACCCAGGCGAGCATGCCGCACTTGACGCGCATGACGAACTTCGAAACACCGTGGAAGGCGACGAGGTCCTCGAGGACGTCCTCGTCGGGCTCACCGACACCGCGCGAGCGCATCATGGTTCGGAACTCCTCGGTCAGTGCGAGGAACTCGGGCACCGTGCGGCCGACGGCCATGTCGGTGAGGACCGATGCCGAGGCCATCGAGATCGAGCAGCCGTCACCCTGCCAGGCGAGCCCGGCGATGCGGTCGGTGCCGGGTTCGAGCCGCAGGCTGACCGTGATCTCGTCGCCGCACGTGGGGTTCCGCTCGAAGTGCGAGGCATCCGCGACGGGCATCGCACCGTCGCCGTGACGCGCCTTCGCGTGGTCGAGGATGACCTGCTGGTACAGGCTGTCGAGGGCGTTCACGCGGTCGCTCCGAAGTAGTCGCGGATCTCGGCGACGGCTGCGAGGAACCGGTCGACGTCGTGCTCGGTCGTGTAGACGTAGGTGCTCGCGCGGCTGGTGGCGACCAGACCGAGGCGGCGGTGCAGGGGCTGGGCGCAGTGGTGGCCGGAGCGCACGGCGATGCCCTGCGCGTCGAGGTACTGCGAGACGTCGTGGGCGTGCACGCCGTCGACGTCGAACGCGACCAGGCCGGAGCGCGGGACACCGGCGGGCGGACCGACCAGGCGGATGCCGGGCACGGCGGCGAGACCGTCGAGCATCCGGCGAGCCAGGTGCTCCTCGTGGGCGCGGACGCGTTCCATGCCGATGCCCTGCAGGTAGCGGACCGCCTCGGCGAGGGCGACCGCCTGGGACACGGGCTGCGTGCCGGCCTCGAACCGCTCGGGCGCCGGCATGAACTCGGAGCCCTCCATCGTCACGGTGGTGATCATCGAGCCACCGGTGCGGAACGGCGGCAGGGCGTCGAGCAACTCCGCACGGCCCCAGAGCACGCCGATGCCGTTCGGGCCGAGCATCTTGTGCCCGGAGAACGCGGCGAAGTCGACCCCGAGCTGCTGCACGTCGAGGGGACGGTGCGGTGCGGACTGGCAGGCGTCGAGCACCACGAAGGCGCCGCGGGCGTGGGCGAGGCCGACGACCTGCTCGACGGGGGCGATCATCCCGGTGACGTTCGAGACGTGCGAGAACGCGACGACCTTCGTGCGGTCCGTGATCAGGGCCGCGGCGTCGTCGGCGGTCCAGGTGCCGTCGTCGGCGACCGGGATCCAGCGCAGGGTGGCACCGGTCAGCGCGGCGAGCTCCTGCCACGGCACGAGGTTGGCGTGGTGTTCGGCCTCGGTGACGAGGATCTCGTCACCGGCGCCCAGGCGGAAGCGCTCGGCGTCGGCACCGCCGCGGCCACGGCTGGCGTTGGCCATGCCGTAGGCGACGAGGTTGAGGGCGTCGGTGGCGTTCGCGGTCCACACGACCTCGGTCGGGGCAGCGGCGCCGATGAAGCCGGCGACGGTGGCACGGGCGTCCTCGTAGGCGTCGGTGCTGAGCGCCGCGAGCGTGTGGGCCCCGCGGTGGACGGCGGCGTTGTCGTGTTCGAGGAACCGGCGCTCGGCGTCGAGGACCTGGCGCGGGCGTTCAGCCGTCGCCCCGGAGTCCAGGTACGCCAACGGCTGTCCGTTCACGTCCTGCGCGAGGATCGGGAAGTCCCGCTTGATCGCCTCGACCTCGGTCTCGGTGAGCGGCTGGTTCGGCGCCACGACTGTCACGTCTCGTCCTCCTGGTGCTGCTGTCCGGAGCAACCCGTCCATGGTGTCCGTTGTTCCCGACCACGTCCAGTCGGCACGGCGACGGCCCAGGACCACGCCGGGTCCTGGGCCGTCGCACGTCGTTCGCTACTCGTTGCCGATCTTCTTGTCCGCTGCGTCGCGGGCACCGTCGATCTTGTCGTCGTACTTGCCGCCCGTGGCCTTCTTGACCGCGTCGGCAACGCCGCCGAGCACCTTGTCGCTGACGCCCTCGGCCTTCTCGCTCTGCAGGGCGTCCTGGACCTTGCCGTCCTTCAGGAACTCCTGGGCCTTCTTCGTGATGTCGTCGAACCCCGCCATCGGCTGCTCCTCGTCTCGGTGCGGAGCCCGTCGCTCCGTCCTGGCGCCGACAGTAGGCCCCGGGGCCGCCGTCCGTACCGGAACGCTCGGGGTCTTCACACCATCTGGGCGCTGCGACGGCGCGCGAGCACGTACCCGACGGCGACCGCACCGGACACCGCGAGCAACGAGGGCACGAGGATGTCGGTGCCCTGCTGGGTGAACTCGACGACGAGCACCAGGGCGGTGAACGGCGCCCGCATGGTGGTGGCGAGGAAGGCCGCCGCACCGACGAACGCGAAGGCCGCGAGGCTCGGGCCGTCGGCCGGCCACAACAGCAGCCACGCACCGCCCAGGCCACCGCCGATCGCGGAACCGATCGCGATCGAGGGTGTCAGGGTGCCACCGACCGCACCCGCTCCGATGGTCGCCGAGGTGGTCACGGTCCGCAGGACCCCGAGCAACAGCAGCAGGACGATCGGTGAGAGGCCGGCGAACGAGGCGTCGTCGAGCGTGGTGTTCATCGCGACGAGGCCGAGCGCCCGCCCGTTGCCGAGGATCTCCGGGAACGGGATCGCGATGAGCCCCACCATCGCGAAGACCACCGGCAGCACGACGAGCAGGTGCCAGCCCTTCGGCGCGATGCCCTGCAGCCGGTTGGTCAGCTTGACGAACCCGACCCCGGCGAGTCCCAGCACGGGTCCCACGACGATCGCCCAGACGAGCAGCGACGGCGACAGGTGCATCGCGGGCACGTGGTAGAGCACCTCGTCCGGGATCACGAGCCGGGCGGTGATGGCGGCGACGGCACTCGTGGCGAAGGCGGGCAGGGCGGTCGCGAAGCTGATCTCCCCGAGCAGGACCTCGACCGCGAACAGCGCACCACCGAGGGGTACGTCGTACACGGCGGCGAGGCCGGCCGCAGCACCGCAGGCGACGAGGATCTTCGTCTCGCGCGCGGTCAGCCCCGCACGACGGGTGACGAGCTGGGCGAGCCAGGCCCCGACCTCACGCGGCGCGACCTCTTTGCCGATGGACGCGCCGAGCCCCACGGCCAGGATCTGGATGCCGGCGTTCGCGAGCGTCGCCAGGGCCGGCATCCGCTTGCCGTCGACTGCCGCGGTGACCGAGACGATCGAGCGCCCCCACCGACGGAGCGCCCACCAGGCGAACCCGGTCAGGACCCCGGCCGCCGTGAGCGCGAGGAACCGGTTCAGACCCGACGATGCGTCGGCGGCCTCGAGGTGCCCGCCGAACCCGTACCCGAAGGCGACGAACTGGATGAGCTGGAGCGCGAGCCAGACCGCGATGCCGGCGATGCCGCCGGAGACGCCCACCAGGGCGGTGACGACGGCGAGCTTGAGGGCCCAGACCGGGGTCGCGTGTCCGGAGTGCGGCATGACCGGAAGCCTAACGGGCTGGACGCACCCGATGACGGACCGCAACGGGCCCGCCGGACGCGGGACGGGCCTCCAGGCCGGGAGCCCCGACCACCCGCCGTCAGACGGCCGTCACCCGGAACGGCACCACGCAGTCGGCCGGCATGAGCGGCGGCTGCAGGCCGACGGTGCCGAGCACCCGGCCGCTGAACACGCGCGGGCCGGACCACCAGTCCGGTCGCACCAGGTCGTGGCCGTCGCCGATGACCACCGGGTCGACGCGGTACGCCGTGTCGGGGTCGAGGTCACGGAAGGTGACCCGGCCGGTGCCGGAGACCTCGGAGCGGCCGATGCTGGCGAGGAAGAAGACGGCCTGCTGCCGGTCCGGCGCGACCGTGCCGTACACGAGCCGCGCGTCGTCGACCTCGTCGGAGCGCACCAGGTCACCGCCGTGCAGGAGCGGGCGGAGCTCGCGGTACAGCGCGATCCACTCGGTCAGTGCAGCGGACTCGTCGGCGGTCGCGCCGGCCAGGTCCCACTCGATGCCGAGGTGGCCGACCAGGGCGGTGCCGGCACGGAAGGCGAGGTCGTGGACGCGACCGGTCGTGTGGTTCCGGCCGCTCGCGATGTGCGACCCGAGCAGCTCCGGCGGCAGGAGCTGCTGCGTCCACCGGTGCATCTGCTGGCGCTCCAGCGGGTCGATGTCGTCCGACACCCACACCCGCGCGGTGTGCTCGATGACGCCGAGGTCGACCCGACCGCCACCCGACGAGCACGACTCGATCTCCAGGGACGGGAACCGCTCGCCGAGCGTCGCCATCAACCGGTACGCGGCGAGGGTCTGCTCGTGGACCGCCGCGCCGCCGCCCGGGAACCCCGCCTCGACGAGGTCGCGGTTGTGGTCCCACTTCACGGCGTCGACCGCGTACTCGCCGATGATCGCCGTCATCCGTTCGAGCACGTGGTCGAAGGCCTCGGGGATCGCCAGGTTCAGCACCTGCTGGTCGCGGGAACGCGCGGGCAGCCGACCGTCGGCCTGCAGGATCCACTCCGGGTGGGCACGGGCGAGGTCGCTGTCCTCGTTCACCATCTCGGGTTCGAACCACAGGCCGAACTCCATGCCGAGCGCACGGACGCGGTCGACCAGCGGTCCGAGACCGTCCGGCCAGACGTCCTCGTCGACGTACCAGTCACCGAGGCCGGCGTGGTCGTCGCGGCGGCCACGGAACCAGCCGTCGTCGAGCACGTAGCGTTCGACGCCGAGGGCCGCAGCACGCTCGGCGAGGTCGACGAGGCGGGCCAGGTCATGGTCGAAGTACACGGCCTCCCACACGTTGATCGTCATCGGGCGGGGCGTCATCGGGTGCTGCGGGCGGCTGCGGAGCCAGCGGTGGAACCGTCGGGCCTGGTCGTCGAGGCCGTCCCCGTGGGCGAAGTACACCCACGGCCCCTCGTACGTGGCGCCGGTGCCGAGCCGGACCTCGCCGGGCAGCAGGAGTTCGCCGCCGCCGATGACCTGGCGGCCCGTGGCGAGCCGTTCGGCGTGGTGCCGGTGGTTCCCGCTCCAGGCGGTGTGGACGCCCCAGACCCGGCCGTGGGCGAAGCCGAAGCCCGGCTCCCCCACCGTCAGCACGGTCGCGGCGTCGGTGCCGGTGCGGCCCTTCCGTCCCTCGCGCTGGTGGGTCCCCACGACGAGTTCGCGGCGCTGCGGGGTCCGCTCCTTGCCCCAGCGGCCGGCGAAGTCCAGGATCTCGCGGGCCCCGGACGGGATCGGCATCGCGAGCGTCAGGTCGTCGACGGTGTAGACGCCGTCGGCGGTGTTCGTCACGCTCGCGCGGGCCCGCACGAGCCCGGAGCCGAGCATCTCGATGGTGACCCGGACGGTGAGCCCGGCGGTGGTGTCCTCGGCGTCGGCGGTGACCGCGGAGTCGGTGACCGCGAGCGACGTCACGGTGAACGCCGGCGACCAGTCGGCGCCGTCACGGTGCCCGGCGAGCCCGGGACGACCGCTCCAGCCCCGGTGTGGCTCGGGCAGCACCGACAGGCGGACCGGGTCGTCCATCTCGTTCGGGGACACCGGGGTGACGTCGGCGTCGGCGAGGGCCGTCAGCGCGTCGGTGTCGAGCGGTCCGAGTGCCGCTCCCCAGTGCACGACGGCGGGGAGCGCGTCGTCGCGGCAGTCCAGGACGAGCGAGACGCCACCGGCGGTCAGGTGGACGAGTTCGTGCGGCATGCGGGGCTCCAGTCGGCGTCGTTGCACGTCAGAGCTTTCCGGTCCGGGGCTGTCCGCTGCAAATCCTGCTGCGGCGCGGCTCCGGTTGCGCCGCAGTCCAGGCTGCGGCGCGGCTCCGGTTGCTGCTCAGAACCAGCGCTTGACCTTGAACACCACGTACAGGATCGCGGCGAACAGGACCATCGCGACGATCGACAGCGGGTACCCCCACGTCCACCCGAGTTCGGGCATGTGCGTGAAGTTCATCCCGTAGATCGCGGCGATGAGCGTCGGCGCGAACAGGATCGCCGCCCAGCCGGAGATCTTCTTCGTGTCGTCGTTCTGCTTCTGCGCCGCCAGGGTCGAGTCGACGGTCAGGGCGTTCTGCAGCAGCTGCCGGAACGTGTCGAGGCGTTCCACCACCCGGATCGCGTGGTCGAGGACGTCGCGGAACCGCCGCTGCATCTCGATCGGCAGGTGGTACTTCTCGGCGCCGCGGTGCAGGTTCTCGATCATGTAAACCAGCGGACGCGCGGCACGCTGGAAGTCGACGACCTCGCCGAACAGCTCGTACACGCGGCGGGACACCCCGGCCTCGCCCGAGAACAGCTGGTCCTCGATCTGGTTGATGTCCTCCTCGAGTCCGTCGATCACCGGCACGTAGCCGTCGACGATCGAGTCCATCAGCGCCCAGAGCTGCGCCTGGGGGCCGACGGTCACCAGCCCCGGCTTGCCGCTCAACCGCTGTAGCGCCTTGGGAACGGTCTGCTTGCCGCGGGGGTCGGCCTTCACGACGGCGAGGAAGAAGGTCTCACCGACGAAGGCGTGCACCTCGCCGAACGCCACCTCTTCCTGCTGGTCGTTGTACAGCGCTGGCTTGAGCACCACGAACAGCGTCGAGCCGTAGCGCTCGAGCTTCGGTCGCTGGTGCCCCTCGGCGGAGTCCTCGACGGCGAGTTCGTGCAGGCCGAGGGCGACCGCGACGTCGCCGAGTTCCTCGGCGTCGGGCTGGTGCAGGACGATGCACGCGCTGGCGCCCTGCTCGTCGAGCATCCGGAAGCTGTCGTCGAGGGATGGACTCGCGATCGGTGCGATCCGGTCGATGTAGACGGTGTTCAGTTCGACGCTCACGCGCCCACCGTACGCAGGGTGGCCGGTCTCCGGCCTGGAGGCCCGTGGCGGCCCCGCCACACGCCCCGCGTCCTGCCTGAACGTGCGCTGCACGACCGCCGCCACCGGCCGCCTACGGTGCAGGTCATCAGCATGCTGACGAAAGGGACTGTCATGAAGAGGATCTGGAAGCGCATCGCGGTGGCCGTGAGCGCGGTCGTCGCCGTCATCGGCGCGTACGTGGGGTCGGGCGCTGCCGGCGGCACGCCCATCCAGGACGCCGCCGGTGGCGCCCTGTCGGCGTCCTCGACCGCGATCGCCCCGGACGGCCCGGCCTTCTCGATCTGGAGCGTCGTCTACGCCGGGCTCATCGGCTACGCGGTGCTGCAGCTCTTCCGCACCGCGAACGACGAACGGCACGAGCGGCTGGTGGTGCCGGCGGTGCTCTCCCTGCTGCTCAACGCCGCGTGGATCCTGTCGGTGCAGTTCGGGTTCCTGTGGGCGAGCGAGCCGATCATCGTCGCACTGCTCGTCGTGCTGATCTGGACGTTCACGATCCTGCGCCGGACCCCGTCCCGCGGCGTGGTCGAGGCGATCCTGACCGACGGCACCTTCGGGCTGTACCTCGGGTGGGTCTGCGTCGCGACGGCCGCGAACACCGCTGCGGTGCTGACGGCGGCGGGCTTCCGGGGCTTCGGACTCGGGCAGGACCCGTGGGGCGTGGTCGTCGCCGCGGTGGCCGGGCTCGTCGGGGTCCTCATCGCGCTGTGGGGCCGGGGACGCCTGGCGCCGATGGCCTCGGTCGCGTGGGGTCTGGCGTGGGTCGCTGTGGCACGGTTCGAGGGACCGCTCGTCTCCGTGCCGACGGCGGTCGCGGCCGTGGTGGCTGCGGCGGCCGTGGTCGTCGTGACCGTGGTGGTGCGTGCCCGCGCCGGCTGGGTCGGACGCCGTGCCGGTCGGGCGGCGGCTCCGGCGGCGGCCTGACGCGCGGCTACCTGCGCGTCAGGCCCGCGAAAGCGACAGTTCCCGCGGCCTCGCACCCGTCCGGGCCGCGAAAGCGACAGTTCCCCGCCGATGTTCGGCGGGGAACTGTCGCTTTCGCGAAGTGGGCAGCCGGACAGCCCGACGCCCCCGGCCTCAGCGCGAAGAATCAGCGCGCGGGCGCGACCAGGCCGTGCGCGGCCGCGACCGCGGCGTTCGTGACCCGGCCGTCGTGCACGTTCAGGCCGGCGGCGAGGGCGGGGTCGGCCTCGAGCGCGGCCTCCCAGCCACGGTCGGCGATCGCGACGGCGTACGGCAGCGTGGCGTTCGTCAGCGAGATCGTGCTCGTGCGCGGAACGGCGCCGGGCATGTTCGCCACGCAGTAGTACACGGTGTCGTGCACGGCGAACGTGGGGTCGTCGTGGGTGGTCGGGTGGGAGCCCTCGAAGCAGCCGCCCTGGTCGATCGCGATGTCGACCAGCACCGAGCCCGGCCGCATGTCGGCGACCATCGCGTCGGTGACGAGCTTCGGCGCGGACGCCCCGGGGATGAGCACGGAGCCGATCACCAGGTCGGCGTCACGCAGGGCCTCGGCGATGGCGTGCGCCGACGAGCGCAGGGTCGTGACGCGGCCGTCGAACCGGGCGTCCAGTGCCCGGAGCCGCGGCAGGCTGATGTCGAACACCGTGACGTCGGCGCCCATGCCGAGCGCCATCGTCGCGGCGTGCTCCCCCGCGACGCCGCCGCCGATGACGACCACGCGGCCCTTCGGCGTGCCGGGGACCCCGCCGAGCAGCAGCCCGCGCCCACCGTTCGTGCGCATCAGGTGGAACGCGCCGACCTGGGCGGACAGTCGCCCGGCGACCTCGGACATCGGCGACAGCAGGGGCAGCGAGCGGTCCGGCAGCTGCACGGTCTCGTAGGCGATCGCCGTCGCGCCCGAGTCGATGAGGGCATCGGTCAGCGGTCGGTCGGCGGCGAGGTGCAGGTAGGTGAAGAGCACCTGGCCCGGCCGGATCATCGGGTACTCCGAGGCGACCGGCTCCTTCACCTTGAGGATCAGCTCGGCGCGCTCCCACACCTCGGCCGCGGTGTCGACGATCGTGGCGCCGGCGGTGCGGAACTCGTCGTCGGAGAAGGCCGAACCGGCCCCGGCACCGGCCTGCACCAGCACCTGGTGGCCGTGCGACCCGAGCTCGGCGACACCGGCGGGCGTGGCCGCGACGCGGTACTCGTTGTTCTTGATCTCGGTGGGGACGCCGATGCGCATGCTGACTCCTTCGTGGGCGGTGCGTTCGTCCCGTCCATTGAGCACCGGATTCGCCCACAGCAGCGCTGAGCCGAACATCCGGACAGCGGCAGCACGATCCGTGTCACGAGATTCGGCGGAACCGTTCGCAGCAGCAGTGTGTCAGCGCCCGCGCAGCGACTCGCTCGGCAGCTCCCCGAAGCGGCTGCGGTAGGTCGCCGAGAAGCGCCCGAGGTGCCCGAAGCCCCACGTCCGCGCGATCTCGGCCACCGTCGTCTCGTCGAGGCCACTGCCGACCAGGTCGGTCCGGGCACCGTCGAGACGCACGCCGCGCAGGAGTTCCCCCGGCGTCTGGTCGAGGTGCCGGCGGAGGGACTGCTGCAGCCCGCGCGGGCTGAGCCCCGCCGCCGCCGCGATGTCCGGGGTGCCGATCGCTTCGCGCGCGTGCTCGTGCACGAACTCGAGCGCCCGGCGCAGGCGGTCGTGCTCCGGGCCGCTGCCGGACACCGTCGCGCGCCACTTGTTGCGCTGCGGGAAGGCCCGGATCGCCGCGGTCGCGAAGGCCTCGGCGATGTCGTGCTGCACCATCGGACTCATCGACCGGTCGACGTCGAGCCACGTGGCCGAGTACTTCCGCACCACCGACCGCCACAGCGCGATGCCGTCGGCCGTCGGGCGGCGCATCGGCTCGAAGGCGAAGTCGTCGTCGCCGGCCACGGCTCGGACGAAGTCGCGGTCCAGGTGCACCAGGTTCAGGGCGATGTCGCGGTGGTGCAGCGCGTACGGCTCGGCGAAGGGCAGCACGACGGGCACCCCGGCCTCGAGCTCGTACGTCTCACCGCCCGAGGTGATCCGGCTCGAGCCGCTGCGCATCCAGGCGACCAGGAACTCGTCGTCGACCTGGCTCTCGCTCCGCAGGTCGACCATGAACCGTGACGAGCGCAGGGACATCCGCTCGTCACCGACGCCGGCGAAGTCCCAGTGGGCGTTCTCGTGGGTGCGACGGACCAGTGGCGCACGGAAGTCGTAGTCGCCCGTGAAGAACGCGAGCGCCTGGTCGACGTCGCTGCCGACCATCCGCCGGAAGTACCGCTGACCGGGCTGTTCGAGAGAAAGCACCATGGTGGAGAACCTAGGACCGACCACCGACAAAGTGCGTCAGGTCCTGACTCAGGGCTGCAGGATCGCCTGCCCCACGCTCTCGTCCAGGATCAGGTCCGTGATGAGCCCGGCGGCCAGCGCGCCCCGCAGCGACGCCGCCTTCGACCGCCCGGCGACGACGCAGACCCGCCGCGGCGCGCGCTTGATCGTGTCGAGGTCCGGAGCGCCGGCGCGGGCGTTCACCCCGATGTCCTTCCACGAGCCGTCGGCCCGGTAGAACACCGTCGAGACGTCACCGACGACCCCCGCCTGCGTGAGCTCGTCGCGGTCCTCGGGGTCGAGGTACCCGCCGGAGTACACGTGCGAGGGCACCGGGGCCTGCGGGGCACCGACACCGAACACGACGAGGTCCATCCGCTCGTGCAGGTCGAGCACACGGCGGATCGAGCGCTCCCGGAACAGCGCTTCCTTCGTCGCGGGGTCGTCGAAGAACGCCGGCACCGGGAACTGCTGGACGAACGCCCCGTAGGCCTCGCCGAACCGGCGCAGGATCTCGGACGCGTAGACGATGCCGGTGGTGCGGGTGTTCGCGGCGCCGTTGATCTGCACGATCGTCGAGCCGTGGGTGGTCTTCGGCACCAGGTAGCGGCTGACCGCACTCACGGTCGAGCCCCACGAGATCCCGATGACCATGTTCGACTCGACGTACTGCGTCAGGATCCGGGCGGCGGACAGGGCCACCCGCTCGAGCCGGTCGACGTCGCTCGTGTGGTCCGGCACCGGGACGACGTGCGCGTGCACCCCGAAGCGGGAGCGGATGCTCCGGCTCAGCGCAGCGGCCTGGTCCAGGGGCGAACGGATCTGGATGTCGACGAGCCCGGTGTCCCTGGCGTACTTCAGCAGCCGCGACACCGACGAGCGCGAGGTGCCGAGTTCGTCGGCGATCGCGTCCATCGTCAGGTCCTGCAGGTAGTACAGGTGGGCGGCGCGCAGCGCCTGCTGCGTGCGCATGGGCTGAGCCGCATCGCTCATGGTGCTCCGATCTGTCGAACGCAACCATGCACGGACGTGCAGGGCCTCTGCAACCCCTGCCGCGCCTCCTGACCGCCGTGCCGGGCCTGGACGACACGTGTGCTGCACGTTCGTGCACGCAAGTTGCCCGCCCTGTCGAACGAGCGCACGATCGATCCTGACCCCAGGAACAGACGAAGGAAGCGACGAACCATGTCGAAGAAGACACAGCCCCGGAACACGGTGACCGCCCTCACCGAGCGCCCGAACGCGCAGGTCCTCGTCGTCGGCGGCGGCATCAACGGCATCGCGACGTTCCGCGACCTGGCGCTCCAGGGCGTCGACGTCGCCCTGGTCGAGCGTGGCGACTACGCCTCCGGCGCCTCCGCGGCCTCGAGCCACATGATCCACGGCGGCATCCGCTACCTGGAGAACGGCGAGTTCCGCCTGGTGCGCGAGAGCGTGCAGGAGCGCAACGGCCTGATCCGCATCGCCCCGCACTACGTCAAGCCGCTGCAGACGACCATGCCGATCTTCTCGACGTTCTCCGGCATCATGAACGCCCCGCTGCGCATGCTGACGCACAAGCAGCGCTCCACCAAGGAGCGCGGCGCGATGCTCATCAAGATCGGCATGACGATCTACGACTCCTTCTCGCGTGACGGCGGCTCCGTCCCGAAGCACGTCTTCCGCACCAAGAAGGCCGCGCTCGAGGACATGCCCGCCCTCAACAAGGACCTGAAGTACACGGGCACCTACTACGACGCGAGCGTGCACGAGCCCGAGCGCCTGGCCCTCGACGTCCTGAAGGACGGCCTGGCTGCCGGAGCCGACAAGGCACGCGCCGTCAACTACGTCGAGGCAGCCGGCACCCGCGACGGCGGCGTCCTGCTGCGCGACCGCGAGACCGGCGACGAGTTCGTCTTCACGGCCGACGTCGTGATCAACGCCTCCGGCCCCTGGACCGACCTGACGAACGAGGCGTTCGGCGGCGAGACGAAGTTCATGGGCGGCACGAAGGGCTCGCACATCGTCGTCCACAACGACGAGCTGCTGGAGGCCACCAAGGGCCGTGAGCTGTTCTTCGAGAACGACGACGGCCGCATCGTCCTCATCTACCCGCTCAAGGGCCGGGTGCTCATCGGCACGACCGACATCGACGCCGACCCCTCGAAGCCGGTCACGACGACCGACGAGGAGATCGACTACTTCTTCGGGCTCGTCAAGCACGTGTTCCCGCAGATCGACGTCACCCGCGACCACATCGTCTACAGCTACTCCGGTATCCGTCCGCTCCCCCGCCACGAGGACACCGCCCCCGGCTTCGTGTCCCGTGACTACCGGATCGTGGACACCCAGATCGCCGGGCTGCCGAAGTCGACCGTGCTGTCGCTCGTCGGTGGCAAGTGGACGACCTTCCGTGCCCTCGCTGCACACCTGTCCACCGAGGCGACGACCAAGCTCGGCATGAGCCGCAAGGTCGACACCACGGGCATGCCGATCGGCGGTGGCAAGGAGTTCCCGACCACGGACGCCCAGCGCGCCCTGTGGATCAAGTCGCACCGCGACGGCCTGGACGAGTCCCTGGTCGAGGGGCTGCTCGAGCGCTACGGCACCCGTGCCGCCGAGGTCGTGGACGTCCTGACCGACGGCCCGGTCGAGCCGCTCGAGTCCGACCCGTCGCTCACCCGCGCCGAGGTCGCGTACTTCGCCCGCCACGAGCAGGCCGTCCACCTGGTCGACGTCGTCCTGCGCCGCACGAACCTGGCGTTCGTCGGCGGGGTCACGATCGACCTGCTCGACGAGCTGGCCGACGTGCTCGCCGGTGCGCTCGGCTGGACGACCGAGGAGCGCGCGGACGAGGTCCAGCGCACGCTCGACGTGCTGCGTGAGTCGCACGGCGTGATCGTGCCGCTGACGTCCGCGTCGGCGTCGCAGCTCGCGTAGTCGACGCGACCGACCACAGACGGGAGGCGCGGTGCCAGCTGGCACCGCGCCTCCCGTCTGTCTGCTGGTCGCGTCAGAAACGCTCGCCGGTGGGGTCGAGCGCCGTGCGGTCGATGAGCTGGTCGCCGCCGACCGGCTCGCCTTCCCAGTCGACCAGGCGCCAGCCGTCGGCGAACGAGCCCTCGAGCTCGACGATGCCGGTGTTCTCCAGGTGACGCTTCGTGCCGAAGTGGTCCGGGGTGTTCTGCGCAGCTGCGCTCGCCCACGTGCGGATCGCGGCACCGTGACTGACGGCGGCGGCGACCGCGACCCCGGTGGCCTCGATCTGCCGGACGGCGTCGTCGTAGCGCTCGAAGAACTCGACGCCGCTCTCGGCACCGGGCATCCGGGTCGTCCGGTCGCCGCCGGACCAGCCGTGCACGGTGGAGATGTAGGTCTGCACGGACACCTTGTCGCTCTTGCCCTGGGTGTCGCCCGCCTCGATCTCACGCAGGCCCGGCAGCACCACGGGCTCGAGGCCGAGCGAGGTCGCCAGGGGCGCCGCGGTGATCTGCGTGCGGACCATCGACGACACGAACAGTCGCTCGATGCCCCGGTCGGCGAGCGCTGCGGGCAGGGCGTCGGCCTGCTGCTGCCCGAGCTCGGTCAGCCCCGGTCCGGGCACCACGGCATCGAGGATGCCGTGCACGTTCGCGGGGGTCTGGCCGTGGCGGATGAGCAGCAGTCGCATGCCGCCACCCTACGGACCGCCGCTGACGTCAGCCCTGCCGGGTGTTCCAGCGGGGGTTCTTCTTGTTGATGACGTAGACGCGACCCCGGCGTCGGACCACCTGCGAGCCGGGGATCTTCTTCAGGGCCTTGAGGGAGTTGCGGACCTTCACGACGAGCCTCCTTGTTGATAACGGTTTTCAGTTACAGTAGCGGACATGCGTGCTGCTGCCATCACCCTCGTCACCGCCCTGCACCAGGTCGACGCCGACCGCGTCGCCGCCCGGATCTCGGACGGACACCGGATGCACGTCGCCGGGAGTGCCTTCGCCACTGCCCGCGCCGTGGCCGACCGGGCCGACCAGCTCGACCGGGTCTGCGGACCCGACGCGGGCCACGGGCTCGTCGTCACCTTGCACCCCGGGGCCGATGCCCGAGCCGTCGGCATGCTGCTCGCCAACGCGGCACGGTCCGAGACCGGCGACGACCGGGTGCTGCGGCACGTCGTCGGGGTGCTGCGGGCCGACGACGTCGCGCACCTGCTGTGGTCGGACGTCGACGACGCGTTCGTGGCCGCGGACCGGATGGCCGCACTCGTCGAGTACGCGACGGTGATCGCCCTCGACCGCATCGAGCCGCTGTCCGGCCGTCGGCGACGGGCGCTCGTGTCACTGCTGCACCGGATGGCACCCCAGGCCGTGATCGTCGCCCTGCCCGCGATCCGGAGCGCCGCCGACCTGCCGGCGTCCAACGGTGGAGCCGCACGGGTGCTCGCCACCGGCGCCGGCTGGATGCGGGCGCTGTCGAGCGGCGCGGACACCGGGCGCGAAGCCCGCGATGCCCTGGTCTCGATGCGCTACCGGGAGCCGCTGCCGTTCCACCCCGGTCGACTGTCGTCCGTCATCGCCGAGGACCTGTCCGCCGGGGTGAACGGCCGCGTGCTGCGGTCGCGGGGGTTCTTCCGCCTGGCGTCCCGGCCGGACCACGTCGGCTCGTGGTCGAGTTTCGGGTCGATGCTCGCGCTCGACCCCACCGCGAACCCGTCGTGGGACGCCGATGCCCCGATCGGGCAGGCGCTGTGGTTCGTCGGCGAGCAGCTCGACGTCCGGGCGATCGAGCGGGCGCTCGACGGGGCGCTGCTCACGCCGTCGGAGCTGCTCGCCGGGCCGGACGTGTGGCGCGGCTGGCCGGACCCGTTCCCGGTGTGGCCCGCGGTGGACCCGGCGTCGGAGCACCGGCACGAGTGAGGTGGCGTGGGCGTGTGCGGGTGCGCACTCGTCTTGCGACAGAGCACGAGTCGATCGACGCGTGCGTCGTCGCCTCATGCGCACACATCCGCTCCGTGCGCATGTTGCGACAGAACGCGCGTCGATCGTCGCGTGGATCGTCGCAGTGTGCGCACGCACGGACGGGAGGCGCGGTGCGGGTCGGACCCGCACCGCGCCTCCCGTCCGTGGTCACGTCGAGAACCGCAGCGTCACCGCACCGGCGACGCCTCCCGCGCAGCAGCCTCCCGCGCGGCAGCCTCACGCGCAGCGGCAGCCGCCGCGTCCTGCGCCGCGAACGGCAGGTCACCGAGGTCCAGGTGCGGGTTCGTGTCCTGCGTGAGCACGAGCTCCTTCGCCTCGTCCTCGGTCTCCACCGCCGGCATCGACCCGGGCAGCGGGCGCTGCGACGACTCCTTCATGCAGAAGACACCGATCGCTCCGACGACGCTCATCGCCATCAGGAAGTACGCCGGCGCGAGCTCGTCACCCGTCGCGGTGAGCAGCGCCTGCACGATCAGGGGCGTGGTCCCACCGAACACCGCGATCGCGATGTTGTAGGCGAACCCCATGCCGCCGTACCGCGTCGAGGTCGGGAACAGCGCCGGCAGCGAGGCAGCCTGGTTCGACACCCACAGCGCGGTCATCAGCGCGAGCAGCCCGAGGCCGGCGAGCGTCGACCACTGCGCCCCGTGCCCGATGAGCATGAAGGCCGGCACGACGAGCACGACCGTGGTGGCGGCACCGATCCACATCACGACGCGGCGGCCGAGGCGGTCGGAGAGCTTGCCGGTCAGCGGGAGCATCACCGCGAGCAGCAGGAGCACCGGGATCGTCAGCAGCGTGCCGTCGATGGCGGAGTACCCGAGCGAGTCGGTCAGGTACGTCGGCATGTACGAGGTCAGGGCGTAGCCCACGGTGTTCGACGCGGCGACGAGCATGATCGCGATGACGATCGGGCGCCAGTGCTGACGGACCATCGCGACGACGTTGGCCGGACGCTCACCGTCGAAGGACGCACGGGACTCGGTCGCGGCCTCCTGCGCGGCCTGGGTCGCCTGGAACACCGGCGACTCCTCGATGCGCAGCCGGAAGTAGATCGCCACGACGCCGATCACACCGGCCGCCAGGAACGGGAAGCGCCAGCCGTACGCGGTCATCGCTTCTTCGCCCAGGGTGAGCTGCAGCACCGACACGACCGTGGCACCGAGCGCGAAGCCCAGGTAGCTGCCGAAGTCCAGGATGCTCGCGAAGAACCCGCGACGGCGGTCCGGGGCGTACTCCGTGACGAACGTCGTCGCCCCGGCGTACTCACCACCGGTCGAGAAGCCCTGCGCGAGCTTCAGCACGACGAGCAGGATCGGGCCGAACACGCCGATCGTCGCGTACGCGGGGAGCGCCCCGATCAGGAACGTCGACGCCGCCATCATGATCAGCGTCGTCGCGAGCACCTTCTGCCGGCCGATCTTGTCGCCCAGGCGTCCGAACACGATGCCGCCCAGGGGCCGTGCGATGTACGTCGCCGCGAAGACACCGAGGCTGAACAGGATCTGCACCGAGGGTTCGGCCGTCGGCAGGAAGACCTTCCCCATCGTGACGGCCAGGTAGCCGTACACACCGACGTCGTACCACTCCATGGTGTTGCCGACGACCATGCCGCTGACTGCTCGTCGCATCATGCTCTTGTCGACCACGGTGACGTCGCTCTCGCGCAGCCGTCGGTGTGGTCGGGTGTTGGTACTGCTGGGGTCGGAACCCATGCCTTGCTCCTCGAGAAGATCGGTGGGCCGTCGGGAACCGGCCCAGAACAGCGAGCGACGTTACCGAGCAACCGAAATGTCATTGGCCGGTGATTCTCAGGGAACGGCGTGTCACCCGAACGGGGGTCGCCGCCGATCCGCACCAGTCCGGCGAACCCGGAAGCTGAGTAACGAGGCCATAACATCGGCCCATGGCGATCGAACCCGAGACGAAGAACTGGACGTGGGTCATCGAGTCCGCGTGTCCCGAGTGCGGCTACGACGGCAGCGCGGTGACCGTCCGCGACGTGCCCGGCATCATCGACGAGAACACCGCCGGGTGGCCCGATGTCCTCGGGCGCGACGACGTGCGCGACCGCCCGGACGACCACACGTGGTCCCCGCTCGAGTACGGCGCGCACGTGCGGGACGTGCACCGGAAGATGGCGGAGCGCCTCGAGCTGATGCTCACCGAGGACGCCCCGACGTTCCCGAACTGGGACCAGGACGCCACCGCCGTCGAGGACCGTTACGGCGAGCAGGACCCGGCGGTCGTCGCTCGGGAACTGCGGGAGTCGGCCGACCGCGCGGCCCGGGCCTTCGCGGCAGTGCCCGACGAGGTGCTCGAGCGCACCGGGCTCCGGTCCGACGGCAGCGCGTTCACCGTCGCGACGCTCGCCACCTACTACGCGCACGACCCGGTGCACCACCTGTGGGACGTGCGGCGCACGCGCTAGACGTGGGGACCACCGGCCTGGAGGCGCGGTGCGGCCCCGCCCCGCGCCTCCAGGCCGCCGACGGTCGCCTCCGGAACCGGGCGTACCTGCCGAAACCGGGCGTACCTGCCGGACTCAGGCGTACCTGCCGGAATCGGGCGTACCTACCGAAACCGGGCGTACCTGCCGGACTCGGGCGTACCTACCGAAACCGGGCGTACCTGCCGGACTCGGGCGTACCTACCGGACTCGGGCGTACCTGCCACGAAGAAACGACCAGGTATGCCCGAAAGCACCATCCATCGCACGCGTGATGGGAAGGATCGGGCACCGAGCCGGAGCGCTCAGGCGAGTGCGTCGAGCACGGCGCGCGCCGTCGCGGCGTCGGTCACCAGCTCGTTGACGAGCCCGCCCCGCACCGCGGCCACGATGCTCGTGACCTTGGCGCTGCCCACGGCGACCCCGACCGCGTGCGGCACGGTCGACAGGATCTCGCGCGAGGTCCGCACCATCCGGTCGCTGCCGGGGAACTCGATCGGCGAGCCGTCCGCGGCGTAGAAGTTCAGGCAGACATCGCCCGCGGCACGGTCGAACGCGACGTCCTCGACCGGGATGCCCCGGGCCAGCGCGTCCCGCGTGTGGGTCGGCGCCCCGATGCCGAGGATGGCGCCCTTCGCCCGGCTCCACAGCCCGACGACGTGCTGGAACGCCGGGTCCTCGTCGAGGGTGGACCGCATCGCCGGGGACGGCAGCGCCTGGGCGAACAGGAACGCCGGGATCGCGCCGGAGTGCTCCGCGGCCGTCCGGGTGATCTCGTTCGTCTGGAACCACGGCATCGGGTCGGCCTGCCCGCCCACCGTCGGGACGAGCTGCACCCCGGGCATGGTCGGCATGCCGGACCGTGCGACGTCGTAGACGGTGCGGCCGGACGACATCAGGACGGCGTCGCCGGGGACGAGTCCCATGCCCTCGACCGCGGCGGCCAGTGGTGCGGCCAGGTCGGCGCCGAGCGTGGCGGCGTGGGTGACCGCGGCGAGGTGGACCGCGCGGAGCCCGAGCACGACCTGCAGCCGTTCGGCGAGCGCCACGGTCTCGTCCTGGAACGGGTCGACGACCTCGATGCGGACGAGTCCCGCCTTGCGGGCCTCGGCGACGAGCCGCGAGACGGTCGGCCGTGAGACACCGAGGCGCGAGGCGATCTCGACCTGCGTGGCGTCCTCGAGGTAGTACATCCGCGCCGCCTGGTAGACGGTGTCCAGCGGGAACCGGGTGCGCGACGCGTCGGCGGCGGGGCCGGGGCCAGCGGTGCTCTCGGACGACATGGAGCAGGACCCTTCGACTCGATCGGACACCGCGATCGTAGTCCGAGCAGGGCTCAGCGGATCGTGAACCCGCCGTCCACACGGAGGTCCGCACCGTTCACCATGGCGCTCGACTCCCCTGCCAGGAACAGCACGGCCGCGGCGATCTCGTCGGGGGTCGCGAAGCGGCCGGTGGGGATCTCGTCCTGGTGCCGGATGCCGTTCTCGTTCGCCCAGGCCGCACGGCCGAGGTCGGTGAGGACGACGGTCGGCGACACGGTGTTCACGGTGACGCCGCGTCCGCCCCACTCGAGCGCGAGCACGTTCGTCAGACCGATGACGCCGGCCTTCGAGGCGCAGTAGGCGGCGTGCCCGTCGATGCCGACGTGGGCCGCCTGCGACGCGATGTTCACGATCCGCCCGTACCCGGCGTCGAGCATGTGCCGGCCGACGGCCTGCGCCACGCGGAACGTGCCGGTCAGGTTGACGTCGATGGTCGCCGCCCAGGTGTCGGCTGCCAGGTCCTCCGCCGGGGCGAGCGCGGCGATGCCGGCGCAGTTCACCAGCACGTCGACGCCGCCGAAGTGCCGGACGACGTCCGCCACGGTGCGGGTCACGGAGTCGGCATCGGTCACGTCGCAGGCGAACCCGGCGTGGAGGCTCGTGGCCGCGCCCGCCCCGTCGGCGGCGGCGTCCGGCCCGGCCGTCACGGGCAGCGCGGACGTGGGCAGGTCGGCCGCGGCCGACGTGGCGCCGTCAGCACGGACGTCGACGACGGCGACACGGGCACCCCGTGCAGCCAGGGCCCGGGCGATGGCGTTGCCGATGCCCGACGCCCCGCCGGTCACCACCGCCGTACGGCCGCTGAAGTCGTTGGTCAGGTCGATCGTGTCGGGGCCCGGTCGGAGGGCCGCGGCGAAGTCCGTCGTCATGTTCGCTCCCTTGCGTTCGGTGCCGAACCTACCAGAAATTGTGTTCTGGACAAACGTTCTGGAAGGTGTACAGTCATCGCCGAAGCCACCCAACGGAGGAACAGCTCATGTCGACGACGACCGAGAACGCGGCCACGACCGCCCCCACCACGATCCCCACGACGATGCGCGCCGTCGTCGTCCACGGCCCCGGTGACTACCGGCTCGAGGAGCGTCCCGTCCCGACGCCCGGCCCCGGGGAACTCCTGCTCCGCACCGACGCCGTCGGCATCTGCGCGAGCGACTTGAAGTGCTACCACGGTGCCGCGAAGTTCTGGGGCGACGAGAACCGTGCGGCCTGGGCGGAGCGCGACCGCATCCCCGGACACGAGTTCGTCGGCACGATCGTCGCCGGTGACGACGCCGCCCTGGCCAAGCGCGGCGTCGACCTGGGCGACCGGATCGCCTGCGAGCAGATCGTGCCGTGCTGGGAGTGCCGCTACTGCCTCGAGGGCGCCTACTGGATGTGCAACGTGCACGACATGTTCGGCTTCAAGGGCTACGACGGCGCGATGGCCGAGTACGTGCTCGTGCCGGCGAAGGCGCTGACCCATCCGGTGTCGAAGGCGCTGCCCGGCCAGGTCGCCGCGTTCTCCGAGCCGCTGTCCTGCGCGTTCCACGCCGTCGAGCGCGGGGACATCAAGTTCGGCGACACCGTGGTGATCGCCGGAGCCGGCCCGATCGGCCTCTCCGCCATCGCCGGTGCGCGGCAGAAGAACCCGCTGCGGATCATCGCGCTCGACGTGGTCGAGGCGAAGCTCGAGCTGGCCCGCAAGGTCGGCGCCGACCTCACGATCAACATCGCCCAGGAGGACGCGGTCGCCCGGGTCAAGGAGCTCACCGACGGCTACGGCGCCGACGTCTACATCGAGGCCACCGGGCACCCGTCCGCGGTGCCGCAGGGACTGAACCTGCTCCGCAAGCTCGGGACCTTCGTCGAGTACTCGGTGTTCAAGGACGACGTGTCCGTGGACTGGTCGATCATCTCCGACGACAAGGAGCTCGACGTGCGCGGCGCCCACCTCGGCCCGCACACCTGGCCGGCGGCGATCAAGCTGCTCGAGGCCGAGACCCTGCCGATGTCGGAGATCTGCACGCACCAGTTCCCGCTCGAGCAGTTCCAGGAGGCCCTCGACCTGGTCGGCGACTCCGCCGGTGCCAGCGTCAAGGTGTCGATCATCCCGTCCCTGACCGCCCCCACCACGGCCGCACAGGCCGCACAGGCCTGACCGACCCCGCCAGCAGGGAGAGAACGAGCATGTCAGCGACGACAGCCCGCGCCACCGGCGCCCGCACGACCGCGCCCCGCACCGAGGGCCGCCTGGACCGGATGGGCATCCCCCGTCCGCTCGCCCTCGGGTTCGTCGCCGTCCTGGTCTTCATGACCGGGAACGGCGTCGAATCGAACTTCATCACGCCGCACATGGTGGCGGTCCTCGGCAGCCCCGAGGCCACCGTGGCGACGATCGTCACGTTCTACAGCCTGGCCGCACTGATCGGCAGCTACATCTCGGGGGCCCTGTCCGACCTGGTCGGGCCGCGCCGCGTGATGATCCTCGGCTTCGCCGTCTGGGTCGTGTTCGAGGTCCTGTTCCTGCTGGCACTCGGCGCTGGCAGTGTCCCGTTCGCCGCCGTCACCTACGCGTTGCGTGGGTTCGGCTACCCCCTGTTCGCCTTCGCGTTCCTGGTCTGGGTGAACATCACCACCCCGGTCGAACGGAACGGCTCGGCGGTCGGCTGGTTCTACGTCGCCTTCACGGGTGGCCTGCCGACCCTCGGCTCGCTGTTCGCGATCGGTGCCATCCCGGTGTTCGGCGGCGGAACGGTCGGTGAGACCGGCGCGATGGTCGCCTCGATCGGTCTCGTCGTGATCGGGTTCCTCATCATGCTGTTCGGCGTCCGGCTGCCGAACGGGTTCACGCGCATCGCCCCCGCCGGCGAGAGCGCCTGGCAGGTGCTGACGAGCGGCATCCGCCTGACGGTCACGCGACCGAAGATCCTGATGGGCTTCCTCGTCCGCCTGATCAACACCGCGCCGGAGTTCGGCATGTTCGTCGTGCTCCCCGCGGTCATCGCGAACGAGCGCGGCTGGGGCCAGAGCCGCTGGCTGCTCATGACCGTCTGCGTCTACGCGACGAACATCCTGGTCAACGCCCTGTTCGGCTGGGTGGGCGACAAGATCGGCTGGCAGCGCACCGTCAAGTGGTTCGGCATCGTCGGCTCCGCCCTCGGGCTCATCGCCTGGTGGTACGTGCCGCAGCTCGTCCCCGCCGGTTCGGACTGGGGCTACGTGCTCTCCGTCGTCGCCGGGTGCGTGTTCGGCTGTCTGCTCGCCGGGTTCGTGCCGATGGGCGCGATCATGCCGGCGCTCGCCCCCGAGCACAAGGGCGCCGCGATGGCGATGTACACCACGGCCGCCGGGGGCGCGGCGTTCCTCGGCACCGGTGTCGTCGCCGCGGTCTTCGCCCTGGGCGGCGGCGGCCAGGCCGCCACGTGGACGTTCGTCGGCCTGTACGCCTGCGCGTTCGTGATGATCCACTTCCTCAAGGTCCCGCAGGGCGACCGAGGACACTGAGTTCCGGGCGACGACGGCCGTCCCGTCGTCGCCCGGTGCACCACCCACCACCATCCCCGGAGGACCCGCACCATGACCACGATCCACGACGACCCGGACGAGTTCGCCGAAGACCAGCTGAGCGGCTGGCTCGCGCTCTACGCCGATCGGGTCCGCGGCGTCCACGGCGGCGTCGTCACCCTGCCCACCGAGGGCGCCGCACCGCAGGTCGCCGTCGTCGTCGGGGGCGGCTCCGGCCACTACCCCGCGTTCTGCGGCGTCGTCGGTCCGGGCTTCGCCACCGGCGCCGTCGTCGGCAACGTCTTCACCTCGCCGTCGACCGCGCAGGTCTACTCGGTCGCCAAGGCCGCCGACCAGGGTCGCGGTGTCGTGCTGTCGTTCGGCAACTACGCCGGCGACACCATGAACTTCGGGCTCGCGGCCGAGCGGCTGCGTGCCGAGGGCATCGACACCCGCATCGTCGTGGTCACCGACGACGTCGCCAGTGCCGACGACGAGACGAAGCGGCGCGGCATCGCCGGCGACTTCTCCGTCTTCAAGGCGATGGGCGCCGCCGCTGCCGAGGGAGCCGACCTCGACGAGGTCGAGCGGATCGGCCGTGCGTCGAACGCCGCGACCCGCACCATCGGCGTCGCGTTCTCGGGCTGCACCATGCCGGGCGCGACCGAACCGCTGTTCACCGTCCCCGACGGCCACCTCGGCCTGGGGCTCGGCATCCACGGCGAGCCGGGCATCCAGGACGTCCCGCTGCTCCGGGCGACGGACCTGGCGTCCCTGCTCGCCGAACGGCTGCTCACCGACCGCCCCGCAGCCGCCGGCTCCCGGGTCGCCCCGATCCTCAACGGGCTCGGTGACACCAAGTACGAGGAACTCTTCCTGCTCTGGGGCCGGGTGCTGCCCCTGCTGCAGGACGCGGGGCTCGAGGTCGTCGAACCCGAGGTCGGCGAACTCGTCACGAGCCTCGACATGGGCGGCTGCTCGCTGACGCTGCAGTGGCTCGACGACGAACTCGAACGGCTCTGGCGCGCCGACGCCTACACGCCCGCGTACCGCAAGGTGGCGGCGCCGGTCGCGGCGCTCGTGCCGGCCGACGCGGTGGACGCCGCCGAGGACGAGGCGACGGTCGTGCCGGAGGCGACCGATGCCTCCCGGCAGGCCGCGCAGACGGCGCGAGCCGCCGTCGAGGCGATGGACGCGCTCCTGCGCGAGCACGAGGAGACGCTCGGCCGCATCGACGCGGTCGCCGGGGACGGCGACCACGGCCGCGGCATGGTCAAGGGGATCGGTGCGGCGCGCAAGGCGGTCGACGGGCTCGGCCCGGAGACAGGGGTCGCCTTCGTCCTCGGACGCGCCGGTGACGCGTGGGCCGCGTTCGCGGGCGGCACCTCCGGTGTCCTGTGGGGCGCCGCACTCGAGGCGTTCGGCCGCTCCCTCGGCGACGACCGCGAGTCGTACCAGGCCGCCGACGTCGTCGACGCGGCGCAGGCCTTCGCCGACTCGATCGTCCACCTGGGCGGGGCGTCCCGCGGGGACAAGACGCTGCTCGACGCGCTGCTGCCGTTCGTGGACGAACTGCGCCGGGCCGTCGACACCGGCGCACCGCTCGTGGCAGCGTGGGAGACCGCGGCGCGGGTCGCGGTCGAGCAGGCCGAGGCCACCGCCGACCTCACGCCGAAGGTCGGACGGGCCAGGCCGCTGGCCGAGAAGAGCCTGGGGACACCCGACGCGGGTGCCACCTCGATGGGGATGATCCTCACGCGGATCGGCGAGGTCCTCGCCGCCCGTGCTGACAAGGAAGGAACACACGCATGACGTACCGTCTCGTGATCGGGTCCGACGACGCCGGGTTCGACTACAAGGAGATCATCAAGGCCGACCTGCTCGCCGACGACCGGGTGTCGGACGTCACCGACGTCGGCGTCGACGCGGACGGCCACACCGCCTACCCGCACGTCGCCGTGGACGCTGCGCGCCTGGTGGCGAGCGGCGAGGCCGACCGGGCGATCCTGATCTGCGGCACCGGCCTCGGTGTGGCGATCAGCGCGAACAAGGTGCCGGGCATCCGTGCCGTCACCGCGCACGACTCGTACAGCGTGGAGCGGTCGATCCTGTCGAACGACGCCCAGGTGCTCTGCATGGGGCAGCGTGTCGTCGGCGTCGAGCTCGCCCGTCGGCTGGCGAAGGAGTGGCTCGGCTACGAGTTCGACCGTTCCAGTGCCAGCGCCGAGAAGGTCAACGCCATCTGCGAGTACGACGGCAGCGCACCGGCCGGGGTCGACGCCCAGGCGTAGGCAGGGTTCCGCACGACACCGGTGTTCGCGCGCTGAACACGCCCGTTCGGGTGTTCGGCACGCGAACACCGGTGTCTTGCGAGCCATCCCGCGCCGCTCACCCGCGCGCGGCCAAGCGGTGCACGACGGCCTTCGTCGCCTCGTACAGCTCGCGGTAGTCCCGGTAGCCGGCCTCGTACGCCGCGGTCGCCGCAGGGTCCGGTTCGATCACCGTCGCCGGCGGGTTCCACGCACCGATGTCCACGGTGTCGCCCGGCCCCGCGACGAGCTCGGCAGCCAGGTACGCCGAGCCGAAGCACGCACCGATCGTCACGCTCGGCACCGTCTGCCGCAGCCCGGTGACGTCCGACACGATCGTGGGCCACAGCCGTCCGAGCAGCCCGCCGCCGGCCCCGACGAGTTCGCAGACCTCGACCCCGGCGTCGCGCAGCGCCTCGAGGTGGTGCCGTACCGCGTACGCCGTCGCCTCGAGCGTCGCCCGGTAGATGTCCCCGCGCGTGTGCCGGACCGTCAGCCCCGCGAGCACTCCGCGGGCGTCGGGGTCGGCGATCGGCGTCCGCTCCCCCGCGAAGTACGGCAGCATCAGCAGCCCGTTCGCCCCGATGCCGGAGCACCGCGCTTCCTCGAGCATGGTCGACCACTCGCCGTCGACCAGCCGTCGCAACCAGTCCGTGATCGCCCCGGAGGTCGCCATCCCCCCGGACACGCTCGGCTGGCCCGGGTGCGTGCCGACGGTCGTCCACATCCCCGGCACCGCCGTGGGTTCGGCCGTCGGCACGATCATGAACATCGTGGTGCCGTACTGCAGGAACATCCGGCCCGGCACGGATTCGCCGACGCTCACGCCCTCCGCCCAGGCGTCGATGGTCCCGGCCGTCACGGGGATGCCGGCCGGGAGGCCCGTGGCCGCGGCCGCCTCGGGCGTCACGACGCCCGCCTGGTCGCCCGACCACAGCAGGCGCGGCATGGCGAGACCGGGTGCCAGCCGGTCGCACCACTCCGGGATCCACCGGTTCGCGTGCACGTCGTAGAGCGGTGTCGTCTGACTGGCCGAGTGGTGGTCGAGGACGTACTCGCCCGTCAGCCGCTCGACCACGCGGGACGACGGCATCGTGAACCGGGCAGCCCGCGCCCAGACGTCGGGTTCGTGCCGGGCGAGCCAGGCGAGCTTCACGCCGGCGGCCTGGGTGCTCAGGGCGGACCCGCAGCGGGCCCGGATCGCGTCCTCGCCGCCGAGCTCGGCCGCGACGTCGTCGAGCAGCTCCGCCGTGCGTGTGTCGATGCCGTACAGGATCGCCGGACCGAGCGGCGCACCGTCGACGTCGGTCAGCAGCGCACACGGTCCGATGCCACTCACGCCGACCGCCTGCACCTCGACGTCGGGCACGCGGTCGAGCAGGGAGCGGGTGAGGGCGGTGAACTCCTCCCACCAGACGTCGGAGTCCATCTCGACGAGGCCCTGCTCGGGGCGGTCGACCTCGTGGCGACGGCTCACCTCGGCGAGCACGGTGCCGTCGAACCGGGCCAGCAACGCCTTCGTGCTCGACGTCCCGATGTCCAGACCGAGCACCGCTCGCATGCCGCCTCCTTCGCCGCCACACGACCGCCGCCGGTCGCGCCACGAGTCTACGAGCGACGCCCAGCTGCCTGTCGGGGGCCGGACGTACGGTACCGACGACTCCAATGCTCCACGAGGGGAACCCGATGAAGAAGTCAGCCTGGCTGCCAGCCGTCATCGCACCGGTCGTCGTCGCCGGCGCCGTTGCCGCCCCGATGATCGCGAACGCCGCGAACGACCCGATCGCGGGGACGAACCCCAGCGCGGCGGCCGTCATCGCCAGCATCGCGAAGTCGTCGGACGCCCAGTACTCGGGCAAGCTCTCGCAGACGAGCGCACTCGGGCTCCCCGAACTGCCCACCGGGTCCGGCGGCTCCTCGCTCGAGGGCGACGCCTCCGACGTGCTCGGGCTGCTCACCGCGTCGCACACCGCCCGTGTCTACGTCGACGGCCCCGACAAGCAGCGCGTCCAGCTGACGCAGCAGCTCGCCGAGCAGGACGTCGTCCGCAACGGCTCGGACGTCTGGACCTGGGACTCGAAGGAGCGCACGGCCACGCACGTGACGCTGCCGAGCGACACCGCGAAGGACCCGCAGGGCGGCACGACCACCCCGGCCGACATCGCGAAGCAGGCCATCGACGCGATCACCCCGACCACCACCGTGTCGAAGCCGACCGAGGTCAGCGTCGCCGGACACGACGCCTGGCAGATCACCCTCACGCCAAAGTCCTCCGACACCCTCGTCGGAGCCGTCCGGCTGGCCGTCGACCAGCAGACCGGACTCCCGCTCCGCGCGAGCGTCCAGGCCGCCGGCGCGGACGACCCCGCGGTGCAGGTCGGGTTCACGAGCCTCGACTACGGCGCCCCGGCGGCCCGGCTCTTCGACTTCACCCCGCCGTCGAACGCCAAGGTCACCGAGAAGGACCTGTCCGACGCCGGATCCCACGCGAAGGGCGAGCACGGCGACCACCGTGGCACCCCGAGCGGTGACGAGCCGACCTTCACCGGCACGGGCTGGAGCACCATCGCCGAGCTCCCTGCGGGTACGGTCGACCGGTCCGGGCTCGAGGGCGAGGCCTCGGGCCTGCTCGACCAGCTGACGAAGCCCGTCGACGGCGGCCGTGCCGTGCAGACGTCGCTCGTCTCGGTCTACCTGACCGACGACGGCCGCGTGCTCGCGGGTGCCGTGCCGGTCGCCTCCCTGGTCGACGCCGCGAAGTGAGCGCGGACGACCACCAGGTGAGCACGGCCGGGCCGGCACCCGACCTGGCGATCCGCACCACGGACCTCCAGAAGGTGTTCCGCAAGCAGCGTGCGGTCGACGGGATCGACCTGGCGGTGCCGCGCGGCGCGGTGTTCGGGTTCCTCGGGCCGAACGGTTCCGGCAAGACCACCACGATCCGGATGCTGCTCGGGCTCTCGAGCGCGAGCGGCGGCACCATCGAGCTGCTCGGCGAACCGATGCCGAGGGCGCTGCACGACGTCCTGCCCCGCGTCGGTGCACTCGTCGAGGGGCCGGCCTTCTACCCGTACCTGTCCGGCCGGGCGAACCTGCAGCGCTTCGACGCCGCCGACCCCACGTCGGACCCGCGTACCCGCAAGGCCCGCGTGGCCGGTGCCCTCGACCGCGTCGGGCTGACCCACGCGGCCGACAAGAAGGCGCACGCGTACTCCCTCGGCATGAAGCAGCGACTCGGTCTCGCGAACGCCCTGCTGTCCCCGCGCGACCTGCTGGTGCTCGACGAGCCGACGAACGGCCTCGACCCGCAGGGCACCCGCGAGGTCCGCAACCTCATCCGCTCCCTGGCCGACGACGGCACCACGGTGTTCGTGTCGAGCCACCTGCTGGCCGAGATCGAACAGGTCTGCACGCACGCGGCCGTCATGCGGACGGGCAAGATCGTCGCGCAGGGGCCCCTCGACGAGCTGCGCGCGGCCGGGGCGCGGACCGTGACCGTGCGGACACCCGACGTCGGGCAGGCCGGTACCGTCCTCAGCCGACTCGGGCTCACCCCGCGGCACGACGGCGGGGCCGACGTGTTGGTGGCCGACCTGCCGAACGCGCTGCTGCCCGAGACGATCACCGCGGAGCTCGTGCGCGCCGACGTCCGCGTGCGCGGCCTGACGGTGGGCAGCGGCACCCTCGAGGACCTGTTCGTCGCACTCACCGGAGAGGGATTCGATGTCGCAGCCTGACGCGGCCGTGCGCGACCTGCCCGTCCGCCGCCGACAGCGCCCGTTCGCACTGCTCGGTTCCGAACTCGCGCTGGTGTTCCGGCGTCGCCGCACCTGGGCGATGCTCGGGGCACTCGCGCTCGTGCCGATCCTGATCGCGGTCGCCGTGAAGCTCACCACCGACGGCGACGACGGCGGGCCGGCGTTCCTCGGCGACATCACCAACAACGGCCTGTTCGTCGCGTTCACCGCACTGACCGTGTCGATCCCGCTGTTCCTGCCGCTGACCGTCGGCGTGGTCGCCGGGGACACCGTCGCGGGCGAGGCCAGCCACGGCACGATCCGCTACCTGCTCGTCGCACCGACGGGCCGCGTGCGGTTCATCCTGGTGAAGTTCGCCGGTGCCGTCGCGTTCTGCCTGGCCGCGACGCTGCTGGTGGTGCTGGTCGGTGCGGCGATCGGCGCCGTGCTGTTCCCGATCGGCCCCGTCACGCTGCTCTCCGGCACCCAGGTGGGCGGCTGGTCGTACGCCGGCCGCGCCCTGCTGCTCGCGCTGTACGTCGCGATGTCGATGCTCGGGCTCGTGGCGATCGGCATGTTCACGTCGACGCTGACGAACGTGCCGGTCGGCGCGATGGCCGCGACGGTCGTGCTCGCCGGGGCGTCGCAGGTGCTCGACCAGCTCCCCCAGCTCGACTGGCTGCACCCGTTCCTGTTCTCGCACCAGTGGCTCGGGTTCGGCGATCTGCTGCGCGACCCGATCTCGTTCGACTCGTTCGGGTCGAACGCGGTGCTGCAGCTCGGGTACGTCGTGGTGTTCGGGGCGCTGGCGTACAGCCGGTTCGCCTCCAAGGACATCCTGAGCTGACGTCGCAGGGGCCCGACACGAAGGTGTCGGGCCCCTGCGACGGGCAGCTCGCTCAGCTCGCGGGCGACGCCGATCCGCCGGCCATCGTCTCCGTGTCGGTCCCCCGCGCATCGGCGTACCGGTCACGCAGGTCACGGGCCTTCTCGGAGCGGTACCAGTCGAGCCGCGCCCCGGTCTCCACCGTCTGCATCCCGATCACGACCTTGCCGCGGGACTTCATCTCGGCCAGGTCCTCGTAGGCCTCGACGATGTACTCGAACGGGTAGAAGCCCGAGATCAGCACCTGCACGCGACGGTCCTGCACGGCCTTCGCCAGCAGGGTGAGCAGCTCGCGCGTCTCCTCGTCCTCGGCGGGTGCACGGAGGAACCGGACCTCGATGTCCCGGCGCTCCTCGGACGACACGAAGCGCTCCTGGCCGACGCCGAGCCGTTCGGCCAGCAGCTCGGCGTTGCTCTCGCCGTGGTTGTCGATGAACGCGGTGATCGGCCGGCCGTCGGCGATGTCGCGGATACGGTCTTCCTCGCCCTCACCGTAGGCGACGGGCAGCGTGCCGATCTGTCGCAGGTAGTCGTGGTTGCGGGGGCTGCCGAGGGCGATCACGGTCGCGCCGGCGTCGTGCGCCAGCTGGCACTCGATGTGTCCGACGCCACCGGCTGCGGCCGAGATCACGACGGTGTCCTGCGGTCCGAGCCGGAGCGACCGGACGACCGACACCGCGGTGCAGCCCGCCAGGTACAGGCCGCCGGCGACCTCCCACCCGACGTGCTCCGGCTTCTTGATGACGGCGCCGCGCGGCACCGCGATCCAGGTGGCGTGGGCGCCGCCGGTCGGCGCGTGTCCCATCACCTCGTCGCCGATGCGGAGGTCCTTCACGCCGTCGCCCCGCGCGCGCACGATGCCGGCGAAGTCGACGCCCTGGTGTGCGGGGAACTCGAGGTCGACGTGGTCGCGGAGCTTCCCCTCGCGCAGGAACCGCTCGATGTGGTTCAGGCCCGCGGCCACGATCTCGACGACGATCTCGCCCGGTCCGGCCTCGGGCTTCTGCTGGGGGACGAGCTCGACGACGTCGAAGTCGCCGTACCGGTCGTACTGCACTGCACTGCCGACTCGCATGGGTGCTCCTTCGCTCCAGGTGTGCGTCCGTGCTACTCGGTGTTCCCGCACGCAACCCGAAGACGTGGGGTACCGCGGCTGTGGACGTGACCAGACGACGGACTGGAGGCCCGTGGCGGCGCCGCCACGGGCCTCCAGGCCGCCGTCACGCGCGTCCACCGCGCGTGGGGCCCACGCGTGGAGCCGACGCAACCGGGCTCAGTGCTTGCCGGCCGCCGCGATGACGGCGCGGACCGTCTCGGGGTCCAGGCGGAACGCCCGCGGGTCGGCGTCGCCCCGGGGCACGCGGACCGGTGTCGACCAGACCGAGCCGTCCGCGGCGACGTCGACGACGAGCGCGCCGCTGTCGACGACGGCGGATTCCTCGTCGTACGGGCCGACGACGTCGGTGTCGTTCGCGACACCGGGGGCGACGAGGACCGGGACGCCGGCGAGCGACCCGGCGAAGTGGTGGTGGTAGTGGCCGGCGAGGACGACCCGCACGTCGGAACCGCGGATGACGTCGGCGAGCGCCTCGGGGTTCTGCAGGCGGAGGGCTTCGTGCAGCTCGGTCGGGGCGGGCAGCGGTGGGTGGTGCAGGACGACGACGGTGCCGTGCGGGGCGTCGTCCGGGCCGCTGTGGGCGTCTTCGGCGAGGGCCGTGCGCAGGTGCTCGAGCGCCGTGTCGCTGAGCTCGCCGTACCCGGCACCCGGGACGCTCGTGTCGACGGTCACGATCCGTCGACCCGCGACGACCGACTGCCCGGAGACCGGCACCGTCGGCGGCAGGTACTCCAGCGTGTGCAGCAGCGCCGTGCCGCCCTCGCCCAGGACGTGCCCGTTCGCCAGGACCTGCCGGAAGCCCTCGCGCAGGTCGTGGTTGCCGGGCACCGCGACGAGGGCCGCTCCGTGCCGCTCCGCCCAGCCGCCGACGCGGTCCCGCACGATCGCGTAGGACTCGGGGCTGCCGTCCTCGGAGACGTCGCCCGAGACCACCACCAGCCCGATGCCGGGCACCTCGTCGACGTGGGCGAGCAGCCGTTCGAGCGCGGCCGTGGTGTCGACCGCGCCCTGGTGCAGGGCTCCGTCGCCGGTCAGGTGGGTGTCGGAGAGGTGGAGGATGCGGAGGGTCCCGGCTGCTGGCGGCTGCATGCGTCCACGGTAGCCACGGCCCCCGTCAGTCCGGCGCTGCCGCGAGCTGGTCCTCGAGGTTGAAGACCTCGGGCAGCACCCGCGCCGTCTGGTCGGCGCGCCCGGTGGCCCCGGCGAAGAGGTCCTGCATGTGCGCCTCCCACGCCGTGGCCACCTCGGACGCGGCGAGCGCGGCGTCCGCATCGGCCACCGAGTCCGTCTCGTAGTACCCGATGAGCAGTCCGTCGTCGTCGAGGAACAGCGAGTAGTTCCGCCGCCCCGCCGCCGCGATCGCCCGGAGCATCGCCGGCCACACGGCGCCGTGCCGCCCGCGGTAGGCGTCGAGCAGCTCGACCTGCACCTGCAGCCGGAAGCAGACGCGGGTCACCGGCCGGCCTGTTCGCGGCGACGCTGCTCGGCGTCGTGGACGCTGCGCTCGTCGGCGGTGCGGACCGTCCCGGTGACGGTGGTGACGGTGCCGTAGCGCTCGGCCTCGATCGCCTCGAGGGTCTTGCCCTGCGTCCTCGGTGCCCAGATCGTGCCGACCAGGAACGACAGCGCGAGGAGCCCGAGGATCAGGCCGCCGAGGGCCCGCAGCCCGATGTCCGACAGCAGCAGCGGGAACCAGATGCTCAGCAGGCCGACCATGACACGGGCGGCCAGGAACAGCACGCCCTGGGCGCTGGCGCGGTACCGGGTGGCGAAGAGCTCGCTCGTCCACAGGCCGTAGAACGCCTGCGCGCCGATGCCCGACGAGATGCCCCACGCCACGGCGAAGAACAGCAGGGTGCCGAGGTTGGCGGGCGCGTAGATGAGGACGGCCCACGCGATGATCGCCAGCACGGCCCCGGCGGCGTAGAGCGCGCGGCGGCTGACCCGGTCGGCGTACCGCATGAAGCCGAAGTACGTCGCGGCCACGGTGCAGCCCCAGACCAGGATCTGCAGTCCGTACTGCTCGGTGACGCTCGTGACCCCGGTCGCCGCGTACACCCGGGGCTGGAAGATGCCGGCCTGCCCGGCGACGGTGTTCCAGAGCGCGTAGACACCGAACAGGAACAGCATCGCGGTCAGGTTCTTCCGGCGGCTGAACAGCTGCGTGATCCCGTGGAAGAAGTTCGCCGTGCCGGTGGCCGCGCGCTCGTCCTTCCAGATCGCCGACTCGGGCAGCCCGCGGCGGAGCCACCACACGATCGCGGCGACGACGAACAGGTGGGCGAAGATGAGGCGGCTCCCGAGCAGACCGAGCGGGGCGGCGGCGATCGCCAGGGCGAACCCGACCATCGGCCCGATCGACCACGCGAGCTGTGCCGTGCCGACGTGGGCCGCGCGCTTGTCCGCAGGGGCCTGCTCGGCGATGTAGGTCCAGCTCGCCGGCACACCCGCACCGACGGCGATGCCGGTCAGGATGAAGCCGACCAGGAGCATGCCGTAGCTGCCGGCGAACACCGCGAGCAGGATGCCGAGCATGTAGAGGAGCAGGTCGTACGTGTAGATGAACTTCCGGCCGTACCGGTCGCACAGCGGTCCGCCGACGATCGCGCCGAGGGCGGCACCGAAGGCGTTCGCGGACAGGCTCGCGAGCAGGCCGACCTCGAGGTCCCCGATCCGGAACTCCGCCTGCCACAGGCTCAGGCTCGTGGCGATCGCGATGATCGACCCCGACTCGATGTAGTTCGACATGGCCACCGAGACGGTGGCCTTCCAGCCCGTGGTGTTCCGGGCTCCGATGCGGACCGCCATTGGTCCTCCGTTCGCGTGTTCGTCGGTGAATCGTTTCAACGGGACGACGAGGACGATAGCGCTCCGGTGTGCGCGCTGGCAAGGGCGGGTTCGTCGGGCTGGTCCTCGCACCGTGCGCGGGCAGTCGACGCGACCACCCCACGGACGGGAGGCCCGGTACCGGCCCGCCCCGCGCCTCCCGTCCGCGTTTTCCACAGATCACGGCGCGGGCCGACCGCGCGGACCGCGCCGATGCCAGGATGGCCACATGGCGGTCAGTGTGCGAGAGGTGGCAGCGCTCGCGGGCGTGTCCCTCGGCACGGTGTCGAACGTGCTGAACCGCCCCGACAAGGTCGCTCCCGGCACGGTGGAACGCGTGCAGTCGGCGATCGCGACGCTCGGGTTCGTCCGCAACGACTCCGCACGGCAGCTCCGGGCCGGACGCAGCTCCACCGTCGGCCTCATCGTGCTCGACGGCGGCAACCCGTTCTTCACCGACGTCGCCCGGGGTGCCGAGGACGCCGCGATGGACAACGGCCTCGCGGTGCTGATCGGCAACTCCGACGAGTCGACCGACCGTGAACGCACCTACGTCGACCTGTTCGAGGAACGCCGGGTCGCCGGACTCCTGATCTCGCCCGCCGGCGACGACCTGTCCCGCCTCGCGCGGCTGCGTGACCAGGGCACCGCGGTGGTGCTGGTGGACCGTCGCGCCGACGACGAGCACTTCGCCTCGGTCTCCGTCGACGACGTCGCCGGCGGCCGCATCGCGGTCGAGCACCTCGCGGCGATCGGCCGCACCCACATCGCCTTCGTCGGCGGGCCGTTCGGCATCCGCCAGGTCGCCGACCGGCACACCGGGGCACTCGCCGCCGCCCAGGCCGCGGGCATCCGGCTCGAAGCCCTGCCGACCACCTCGCTGTCCGTGCTCGAAGGGCGCCGCATCGGCGAAGCGATCCAGGCCCGCCCGGCCGCCGATCGCCCGGACGCCGTCTTCGCCGCCAACGACCTGCTCGCCGTCGGGCTCGAACAGGCCTTCATCATGCGCGGCACCATCGCGGTGCCCGAGCAGATCGCCATCGTCGGGTACGACGACATCGCATTCGCCGAGTCCGCGGTGGTCCCGCTGACGTCCGTGCGGCAGCCGGCGCAGGACCTCGGGCGCCGCGCGATCGAACTCCTGACGAAGCAGGTCGAGCAGGGGCAGGACATCGACCTCGAGCACGTGGAGTTCACACCGGAGCTCGTGGTGCGGCAGTCCTCCGTCGCCGACGCCTAGGGCCCGGTCCGGACACGGCTCCCCCGCCGCCTACGATCGGAGCATGGTGCATGTCCCCCGGCGCGACGGTCCGCCGAGCGTGCACCACGTCGCAGCCCGAGCCGGCGTCTCGCTCGCCACGGTCTCGAACGTCCTGAACCACCCCGAGCGGGTCGCCGACGCGACCGCCGCACGCGTGCGGGACGCGATCGACGCACTCGGGTACACGCCGAACCGCAACGCCCGGGCCCTGGTGTCCGGCAGCACGCGCGCGATCGGTCTGGTCGTGATGTCACTGCGGAACTCCCTGTTCAGCGACATGGTCAACGGCGCGCAGCTGGCCGCCCGGGAACGCGGCTTCACCCTGCTGATCGCCAGCAGCGAGGACGACCTGCAGGCGCAGGGCGAACACCTCGCCTACCTCGAGAGCGCCCGGGTGTCGGGGATCCTGCTCGCCTCGATGACGGAGTCCCGCGACCAGGTCGAGGCCGCGCGGCGCCACGGCCGACCCGTCGTGTACGTCAACTACGAACCGACCGAGCTCGACGCGTGTGCGGTGGTCGTGGACAACGAGCAGGCCGGGTTCCTGGCGACCGAGCACCTGATCGACCGCGGCTGCCGACGCATCGGGTTCGTGAGCGCCCGTCCGGACCTGCAGCCCGTCGACCGCCGACGGGCCGGCGTGCTGCGGGCCGTCGCGGCGCACCCGGGGGTCGAACTCGTCGACGTCGACGCCGGGGACATCGACCCTCCCGGAGGCACCGACGCCGGGCTCCGCATCGCGCGGATGCCCGCGGACGAACGCCCCGACGGGGTACTGGGTGTGACCGACCTGCTCGCGATGGCCGTCGTCTCCGAACTCCGGGCCGCCGGGATCCGCGTCCCCGAGGACATCCCCGTGTCGGGCTGCGACCACAACTCCGTGGCGTGGGGTGGTGCGGTGCCGCTGACCTCGGTGACGATGCACGGCTCGGAGATGGGTGCGGCTGCGGTGGAACTGCTGCTCGAGGAGCTCACCGACCCGATGCACGTGCACCGGACCGTCGTGCTCGGCAGCGAGCTGGTGCCGCGCGAGAGCACGCTCGGTCGCGAGGGCGCGGCCGCAGCAGCCGCCGCCGCAGCCGTCGCGGGCACGACACCGAGCGACCCGAGGCGTACCGAGGCCTGACCGGCGGCGGACCAACCCGCGAAAGCGACACATCCGCGGGTCGTCGCCGCGTCCGGTCCGCGAGAGCGACAGATCGGCGCGAACGTTCGGCGGCACACTGTCGCTTTCGCGGACAGTGGGCCGCGGACAGTGGGCAGCGGGCTGCGGGCCGCGGGCTGCGGGCAGCGGGCAGCGGGCTGCCGGGCTGGGCCGGCGCGCACGAGGCGATGCGGGCCCGCGGACGCGACCGCGCACCGGACGGGAGGCGCGGGGCGGGGCCGGTACGGGCCTCCCGGCCGGCGGGCGGCGCGACCACCGCACGGTGCAGCACCGCGCGTCGGCTCGGTGCGAGGTTGCGCACTCCGTGCGAGCCCGCGCGCCCGTCACCGAGTGTTGAACCTCGCACCGAACGCCAAACGACGAGCGAGCGAACGAGCTGCGCGTAACGAAATCGGCACAGCGATTGACACGCTTCAATCCTCGTGGTTCCATCCTGATTGAAACGTTCTAAAACGCAGTAACCGGACCCCGCGACGGCGCGGGATCCGGGTCCGTTTCACCCGGGGTACCCCAGCCCCGGGCCTTACGAGGAGGTAAGGAATGTCAGTTCGTTCCGTGACCAAGCGCGCGATCGCCATCGGCGGCGCGACGGTCCTGATCGGCGGGCTCGCAGCGTGCTCGTCCGGCGGCTCCGCCGACGAAGGCGGCGGCAAGGTCGAGATCACCTACCAGGCCGACAACGCCCCGGCCACCGCGGCCACCGCGAAGCCGCTCATCGAGGCCTTCGAGAAGGCCAACCCCGACATCACCGTCAAGTTCGACACCCGACCCCAGGGCACCGACGGCGACAACCTGATCAAGACCCGGCTGTCGACCGGCGAGGCCGCCGACGTCTTCAACTACAACTCCGGCTCGCTCATGCAGGCCCTCAACCCGGACAACACCCTGGTGGACCTGTCCGACGAGAAGTGGGCGAGTGACGTCGACCCGCAGTTCACCAAGGTCGTCAGCACCGACAAGGGCATGTACGGCGCCCCGTTCGGCACGAGCTTCGGCGGCGCGGTGCTCTACAACACGAAGGTCTACGACGACCTCGGCCTCAAGGTCCCGACCACGTGGGACGAGTTCATCAGCAACAGCGAGAAGATCAAGGACGCCGGGGACGTCGCCCCGATCATCCAGACCTACGGCGACACCTGGACCAGCCAGCTCTTCGTCCTCGGCGACTTCGCGAACATCACCGCGCAGGACGACAAGTGGGCGGACGACTACACCGCCAACAAGGAGTCCTACGCCGACGAACCCGCTCTCGCCGGGTTCGAGCACCTCGCCGAGGGCAAGGACAAGGACCTCTACAACGAGGACTACGCCTCGGCCACGCAGGCGAACGGCCTGAAGATGCTGGCCGACGGCACCGGCGCGCAGTACCCGATGCTCACGAACGCGATCTCGGCGATCCAGCAGGACTCCCCCGACGCCGTCGACGAGATCGGCGCGTTCGCCCTGCCGGCCGAGGACGCCGCGGACACGAACCTGACGATCTGGGAGCCGAACGGCCTGTACATCCCGAAGACGACCACGGGCGACAAGCTGGCGGCCGCGAAGAAGTTCGTCGCCTTCGCGAACTCCACCGAGGGCTGCCAGGTGCAGAACGACACCGGCACCCCCGCCGGCCCGTACGTCATCTCGACCTGCTCGCTGCCGGACGACGTGCCCCCGATGATCGACGACCTGCAGCAGTACCTGGACGACGGCAAGGCGAGCCCCGCGCTCGAGTTCCTGTCCCCGATCAAGGGCCCGAACCTCGAGAAGATCTGCGTGCAGGTCGGCTCGGGCATCACCACCGCGAGCAAGGGCGCCGACCAGTACGACGACGACGTCGTCCAGCAGGCACAGCAGCTCGGCATCAAGGGCTGGTGATCGGCGTGACCGCGACCCTCACGACGGCGGTGGCCCCGCCGCAGACACGCAAGGCCGGCCGCCCCGGACCAGCGCGCAAGCGGATGCGCTCGTTCTACCCCGCGTGGTTCTTCATCCCCGCGATCGCGCTGTACGTCGTGTTCTTCGCGGTCCCGACCTTCGCCGGGTTCTACTTCTCGCTCACCCGCTGGACACTGTTCGACCAGACCTTCATCGGCTTCGACAACTTCGTCCGGTTCTTCCAGGACCCGCAGCTCGTCTCCGGGTTCGTGCACACCTTCCAGTACGGCTTCGTGACGAGCGCGGCGAAGGTGGTCCTCGGACTCGCCCTCGCCCTGCTCCTCACGTCGCCCGTGCTGGGGCGCGGCTACCTGCGGGCGGTCGTGTTCTTCCCGGTGCTCGTGTCGACCATCGGCATCGGCATCACGTTCAAGGCGCTGATGGACCCGTTCCACGGGATCATCAACGGCGTGCTGGGTTCGGTCGGCCTGCCCACCCCCGGGTGGCTGACCGACCCGGCGCTCGCCCTGTGGAGCGTCGCAGCGGTGGACGTCTGGAAGGGCGTCGGCATCGCGACGCTCATCTTCATCGCCGGCATCGTGGCGATCCCGCAGGAGTACTTCGAGGCGGCACGGGTCGACGGCGCGAGCGCGTGGTCGATCTTCCGGAACATCACGTTGCCGCTGTCCCGCCCCGCGATGGGCACCGTCATCATCCTGTCGCTCATCGGCGGCCTGCGGTCGTTCGACCTGATCTGGGCGATGACCGGCGGCGGGCCGGGGTTCACGAGCGACGTGATCGCGAGCGTGATCTACAAGCAGTACCAGGCCGGGTTCTACGGCCTGTCCACCGCCGGCAACGTGGTCCTGTTCGTCGTCGTCACCGCGATCATGGTGCCGATCTCGTGGCTCCTCAACCGCAAGGAGGCAGAGCTGTGACCACGCTCGCCAGCCCCCGCGTCAGCACCCCGACGCGGTCCCGCCACCCCGGCCGCGCCCGCCGGTGGATCATCGGCTCGATCGCCATCGTCGTCAGCTTCGTCGTCTTCCTGGTGCCGTTCGTCTTCGTCCTGCTCCAGGCGGCGAAGAACCCGGCCGAGGCGAACCAGCTCGGCTTCAGCCTGCCGACCGACTGGCAGCTGTGGCAGAACCTGCAGGCGGTGTTCCAGAGCGGCGACGGCGGAATCCTCCGCGCGTTCTGGAACAGCGCCCTGCTCACCGTCGGCAGCGTCACCGTCATGGTCGTGTTCTCCGCGATGGTCGGGTACGTCCTGCAGCGGCGGCCGAGCCGGTGGAACGCCCTGATCAACTTCTTCGTGCTGGCGGGGCTCATCGTGCCGCCGGCGATCGTGCCGACCATCTGGGTGCTGCAGGGGCTCAACCTGTTCAAGACCATGGGCGGGATGATCCTCATCGAGGCGACCTTCGGCCTGTCGTTCTGCATCCTGCTGTTCCGGGCGTTCGTCGCGACGATCCCGAAGGAACTCGACGAGGCGGCCGTGCTCGACGGTGCCGGCCCGATCCGCCTGTTCTTCGGGGTGGTGCTGCCGCTGCTCAAGCCGGTGATCATCACGGTCGTGCTCGTGCAGTCGGTGACGGTCTTCAACGACTTCACCAACCCGCTGTACTTCCTGCCGGGGTCCGAGAACGCGACGGTGCAGCAGACGCTCTACGCGTTCCAGAGCCAGTCGGTCAGCCAGCTGAACCTGCTGTTCACCGACGTGCTGCTCATCACGATCCCGCCGCTGATCCTCTACGTCTTCTTCAACCGTCAGATCGTCGCCGGCATGACCAGCGGCGCCGTAAAGGGCTGACCGCCCACCCCGGCCTGGAGGCGCGACCCGCCTCCGCCACACCGCCCACCCGGGCGGACGGTCGGGCCCACGACCCCCGCACCGGTCGACGACGACCGGTCGCGTGAAAGGACCACCACATGACCACCTGGACCGCACCGTTCATCGCGGCCGACACGGACCTCGGCAGCGCTCCGATCCTGCGTCGGGAGTTCACCCTCGACGACGGCCACGGTGCCGTCACCGCCGCCACCCTCGACGTCAGCGCCCTCGGCGTCGTCGAGGCCTGGCTCGGCGGGCAGCGCGTCTCCGACCACCTGCTCGAACCGGGGTGGACGAGCTACGAGTGGCGCATCCGCGTCGTCTCGCACGACGTCACCGAGCACCTGACGGACACGGTCCCCGGGCAGCCGGCGGTCCTCGCGCTCGTCGTCGGCAACGGCTGGGCCGCCGGACGCCTGGCCTGGGGCGGCGGCGGTGGCTGGTACACCGACGAGCGCGCCGGGTTCGCCGAACTCCGGATCACCTTCGCCGACGGGCACGAGCAGCACGTCACGACCGACACCGACTGGCAGGCCCTGTCGAGCGCGATCACCGCCGACCAGCTCTACGACGGGCAGGACATCGACGCCCGACTCCGCGACGGCTCGTTCCTGACGCCCGGCGAGGTCACCGTGCCCAGCGTCGACGGGCACCAGGGACGGACGAGCACGGTGCACACGGTCGACATCGGCGAGCGCGAACTCGTCGCCGACACGGTGCCGCCGGTGCGCCCGCTGGCCGAGATCGCCCCGGTGGCGATCTGGACGAGCCCGTCGGGAGCGACCCTGCTCGACTTCGGCGTGAACCTGGTCGGGTGGCTCCGCGTCACCGCGACCGGCCCGGCCGGCACCGTGCTCACCCTGCAGCACGCCGAGGTGCTCGAGCACGACGAGCTCGGCACCCGCCCCTTGCGCACCGCGAAGGCGACGGACCACTTCACCCTGCGCGGTGACGACGAGCCCGAGACGTTCGAGCCCCGGTTCACGTTCCACGGGTTCCGGTACGCGCAGGTCGACGGCTGGCCGGGCACGCACGACGAACTCCGCGCAGCGGTCACCGCCGTGCAGGTCGGGTCGGACCTCACCCGCACCGGCACGTTCGCGTCGAGTCACGAGCTGCTGAACACCTTCCACGACAACGTCGTCCGGGGCATGCAGGGCAATTTCCTGAGCGTGCCGACGGACTGCCCGCAGCGCGACGAGCGACTCGGCTGGACGGGCGACATCGCCGCGTTCGCCCCGACGGCCTCGTACCTGTTCGACACCCGGACGTTCCTGGCCGACTGGCTGCGCGACGTCTGGCTCGAGCAGCAGCACGCCGACGGGGTCATCCCGTTCGTGGTGCCGGACGTGCTGAAGTACTCCCCCGCCGAGGACTTCGGTACGCCCGATGCGACCGCCGTCTGGTCGGACGCCGGGGTCTGGGTGCCGTGGACCCTGTACCAGGCGTACGGCGACACCGCGGTGCTCGAGGAGCAGTTCGACTCGATGGCCGCACACCTGCGCCGGGTCCGTGACCACCTGTCCCCGGAGGACCTGTGGGACACCGTGTTCCAGTTCGGCGACTGGCTCGACCCGGATGCCCCGCCCGAGGCCCCGGCCGACGCGAAGGCCGACAAGGGCGTCGTCGCGACGATCTGCGCCTACCGGTCCGCGACGATCGTGGCGGACGCGGCGGAGCTGTTGGGCGGTCACGAGGCGGAAGCAGCGGAGTTCCGGGAACTCGCCACGCGCCTCCAGGCCGGGTTCCGCACCCACTACCTGCAGGACGACGGGCGGATCCTGTCGGACGCGACCACGGTGTACACACTGGCGATCGTGTTCGGGATCCTGTCCGAGCAGGAGCAGGCCGTGGCCGGCGAGCGTCTCGCCGAGCTGGTCGAGGCGTCCGGCTACCGGATCTCGACGGGCTTCGCGGGAACGCCCTTCATCACAGACGCGCTGACGCAGACCGGCCACCTGGAGGACGCCTACCGGCTGCTGCTGCAGACGGAGTGCCCGTCGTGGCTGTACCCGGTGACGATGGGCGCGACGACGGTGTGGGAGCGCTGGGACTCGATGCTGCCGGACGGCACGATCAACCCGGGTGAGATGACCTCGTTCAACCACTACGCACTCGGTGCCGTGGCGGACTGGATGCACCGGGTGGTGGGTGGTCTGTCGCCGCTGTCGCCGGGGTACGAGTCCGTGCTCATCGCGCCGCAGCCGGGCGGTGGGCTGACGTGGGCGGAGACCTCGCTCGACACCGTGCACGGGCACGTCGCAGTGCGGTGGGAGCTCGTCGACGGGGAGTTGCGCGTCCGGGCGACCGTGCCCGAGGGCGTGACCGCGGTGGTGCGCTTGCCGGGTGCCCCCGAGCAGCGGCTCGGCGGCGGAACGCACGCCCTCCGCGCACCCGCCGCGGTCCCCGCCGCGTAGGGGTCTGCCGGAACCAGGTTCCGGACACAACACCGCGGAAGTGCGTGGTGCTGTGTCCGGAACCTGGTTCCCCGCCCCGCCCACAGCACCCGCGGCACCACGGTTGCGGCAGACCGCCGCGCGCCGTACTGTATGAAACGATTCAATCGCACACGAGGAAGTGACACGATGACATCGACCCCGAGCTTCGCCGGCATCGCCAACCAGCTGGCACGACAGCAGATCGAGCTGCCCAGCTGGGCCTTCGGCAACTCCGGCACCCGCTTCAAGGTGTTCAGCACGCCGGGCACCCCGCGCGACCCGTACGAGAAGATCGCCGACGCCGCCCAGGTGCAGGAGTACACCGGCCTGGCGCCCACCGTCGCACTGCACATCCCGTGGGACCTGGTGGACGACTTCGCCGACCTCAAGCGCCACGCCGAGGAGCACGGGGTGTCGCTCGGCACCGTCAACTCGAACACGTTCCAGGACGACGACTACAAGTTCGGCGCCCTGACCCACGTCGACGAGACGATCCGGCAGAAGGCGATCGACCACCACCTGCGCTGCATCGACGTGATGGACGCCACCGGGAGCCGCGACCTGAAGATCTGGCTCGCCGAGGGCTCGAACTACCCGGGGCAGGAGGACATGCGCTCCCGCCAGGACCGTCTGCACGAGTCGCTCAGCACGATCTACGACCGCCTCGGTGCCGACCAGCGGCTCGTGCTCGAGTACAAGTTCTTCGAGCCGTCGTTCTACCACACGGACGTTCCCGACTGGGGTACCAGCTACGTGCAGACGGCGGCACTCGGGCCGAAAGCGATGGTCTGCCTCGACACCGGCCACCACGCCCCCGGCACGAACATCGAGTTCATCGTGATGCAGCTCCTGCGCCTCGGCAAGCTCGGTTCCTTCGACTTCAACTCGCGCTTCTACGCCGACGACGACCTGATCGTGGGGGCAGCGGACCCGTTCCAGCTGTTCCGGATCCTGGTCGAGGTCATCCGCGGCGGCGGGTACGACAACCCCGACGTCGCGTTCATGCTCGACCAGTGCCACAACATCGAGGACAAGATCCCCGGCCAGATCCGCTCGGTGCTCAACGTGCAGGAGATGACGGCCCGCGCACTGCTCCTCGACCGCGTCGCACTGACCGCCGCGCAAGAGGCCCACGACGTCCTCGGTGCCAACGAGGTCTTCATGGACGCATACCAGACCGACGTCCGGAAGGACCTGGCCGAGTGGCGCGAGTCCCGCGGGCTGCCGGCGAACCCGATGCGCGCGTACCTGGATTCGGGCTACCAGCAGTCCATCGCCGAGGACCGCGTCGGCGGCGTCCAGGCCGGCTGGGGCGCGTAGGAACATGACGAACACAGTGGAGGCACGGGTGGACCCCGCAATGCACGGCACCGACGCAGACACCACGATCCGGGCGCTGGTCGCGCGCTCGAACGCGCTCGGCTCGGATCCGCGGATCACGAACTACGCGGGCGGGAACACCTCCGCCAAGGGCACCGACACCGACCCCGTCACGGGCGAACCGGTCGAGCTGCTCTGGGTGAAGGGCTCCGGGGGCGACCTCGGCACCCTCACCCCGGCGGGCCTCGCGGTCCTGCGCGTCGACCGCGTCCGTGCCCTCCAGGACGTCTACCCCGGGGTGGAGCGCGAGGACGAGATGGTCGCCGCGTTCGACTACACGCTGCACGGCAAAGGTGGTGCAGCGCCGTCGATCGACACCGCCATGCACGCCCTCGTCGACGCCGCCCACGTCGACCACCTGCACCCCGACGCCGGCATCGCGATCGCCACGGCAGCGGACGGTCCGGCCCTGACCGAGCGCATCTTCGGCGACCGGGTCGTCTGGGTGCCGTGGCGCCGGCCCGGGTTCCAGCTCGGGCTCGACATCGCAGGCGTCAAGCGTGACCACCCGCAGGCGATCGGCACGATCCTGGGCGGCCACGGGATCACCGCGTGGGGGGACACGAGCGACGAGGCCGAAGCGAACTCCCGCTGGATCATCGACACCGCCGAGCAGTACCTCGCGGAACACGGCACGGCGGACCCCTTCGGCGGCCTCCGAGCTGGGTTCGACGCACTGCCGACCGACGAACGTCGCGCACGCGCCGCAGCCCTCGCCCCGACGATCCGCGGCATCGCCGGGCACGACAAGCCGGTCGTCGGGCACTTCACCGACTCGGCCGTCGTGCTCGAGTTCCTGGCGAGCGAGCGCGCCGAAGCACTCGCGGCCCTCGGCACCAGCTGCCCGGACCACTTCCTGCGCACCAAGGTCAAGCCGCTCGTCCTCGACCTGCCGGCCTCGTCGAGCGTCGACGAGCAGACCGCCCGCCTGCACGAACTGCACGAGCAGTACCGCGCGGACTACCAGGCGTACTACGACCGGCACGCGACGCCGGACTCCCCCGCGATCCGCGGCGCCGACCCGCTCATCGTGCTGGTGCCCGGTGTCGGGATGTTCTCGTACGGCAAGGACGCCCAGACCGCCCGCGTCGCCGGCGAGTTCTACGTGAACGCGATCAACGTGATGCGCGGTGCCGAGTCCGTCAGCACCTACGCCCCCATCGACGAGGCCGAGAAGTTCCGGATCGAGTACTGGGCACTCGAAGAGGCGAAGCTGCAGCGGATGCCCGCACCCAGGAAGCTCGCGACGCGCATCGCCCTGGTCACCGGAGCCGCATCGGGCATCGGCAAGGCGATCGCGAAGCGCCTGGCGGCCGAGGGCGCCGCCGTCGTCATCGCCGACCTCGACCTGGCGAAGGCACAGGAGACCGCCGCCGAGATCGGCGGCCTCGACCAAGCCATCGGCGTCGCCGCAAACGTGACGGACGCCGCCGCGATCGACCAGGCGATCCAGCAGACGCTGCTGCACTTCGGCGGCCTCGACCTCGTCGTGAACAACGCGGGTCTTTCGCTGTCCAAGAGCCTGCTCGAGACCACCGAGCAGGACTGGGACCTGCAGCACGACGTGATGGCGAAGGGGTCGTTCCTGGTGTCGAAGGCCGCGGCGAAGGTGCTCATCGAGCAGGGCCTGGGCGGCGACATCGTCTACATCTCGTCGAAGAACTCGGTGTTCGCCGGGCCGAACAACATCGCGTACTCCGCCACGAAGGCCGACCAGGCCCACCAGGTGCGGCTGCTCGCGGCCGAGCTCGGGGAGCACGGCGTCCGCGTGAACGGCATCAACCCCGACGGCGTCGTGCGCGGCTCCGGCATCTTCGCGAGCGGCTGGGGCGCCAACCGCGCCAAGACGTACGGCATCGAGGAGCAGGACCTCGGCAAGTTCTACGCGCAGCGCACGATCCTCAAGCGCGAGGTCGTGCCCGAGAACGTCGCGAACGCCGTCTACGCCATCTGCACCGACGACTTCTCGCACACCACCGGCCTGCACGTGCCCGTCGACGCCGGCGTCGCCGCGGCCTTCCTGCGGTAGCGACGACCGACGACCAACGAGCGACGACCAACGAACCGAGCAGGAGCACGGCATGCACACCAGCGGCAGCGTCGCCGCGGTCGACCTCGGGGCCACCAGCGGCCGGGTGATCGTCGGCCACGTCGACCCCGACGGGGTCCGGATGGACCACGTCGCCCGGTTCCCGAACGGCCCCGTCACCCTGCACGAGGGCGACGCCGACACCGGCCGCGACTCCCTGCACTGGGACGTCGTCGAGCTGTACCGACAGGTGACCGAGGGGCTGCGGCGTGCGTTCGCCGAGCACCCCGCGATCGCCAGCATCGGCATCGACTCGTGGGCGGTCGACTACGGCCTGCTCCGCGACGGCCGACTGCTCGGGCTGCCGTCGCACTACCGCGACGACCGGCACCAGGGCGGTGTCGTCCCCGTGCACGACCGGATGTCCGCCACCGAGCTGTACGCCCGGAACGGCCTGCAGCACCTGCCGTTCAACACCCTGTTCCAGTGGGCTGCCGACCCGTCACTGCAGCTCGCGCAGCGTGCGCTGCTGGTCCCCGACCTGCTCGGGTACTGGCTGACGGGGGTCGAGGCGGCCGAGCGCACGAACGCCTCGACGACCGGGGCACTGAACGCGACCACCCGTGGGTGGGACCCCGCGATGCGGGCTGCTGCGGGCCTCCCGGCCGGGCTGCTGCCCACGCTGCGTGACCCGGGCGACCGACTGGGCCCCCTGCTGCCGTCCGTCGCCGAGCTCGTCGGCGGGCAGGCCGACGTGACCCTGGTCGGCTCGCACGACACGGCGAGCGCCGTCGTCGCGGTCCCCGCGACGGAGCCGGACTTCGCCTACATCTCGTCGGGCACGTGGTCGCTCGTCGGCGTCGAGCTCGACGCGCCCGTCCTGTCGGACGCGGCACGACGCGCGAACTGCACGAACGAGGGCGGTGTCGACGGCCGCGTCCGGTTCCTGAAGAACGTGTCCGGACTGTGGCTGCTGTCGGAGAGCGTCCGCGCCTGGGAGCGCGGTGGCGACCACGTCGACCTGGAGGCCCTGCTCGCCTCCGCCGCGGCCGTCACCGCCCCGGTCCCCGTCTTCGACCCCGCGGACGAGTCGTTCACGGCACCCGGCGACATGCCGGCGCGGATCGCCGCGTGGTGCGCGGCGCACGGGCTGAGCGCCCCCGCCTCGCGGGCGGAGTTCGTCCGGAGCATCCTCGAGTCACTCGCGACGGCGTACGCCGAGACCCTGCGCACCATCGCCGACGTGACCGGCAAGGCCATCCGGGTCGTGCACGTCGTGGGCGGCGGCTCGCAGAACCGGCTGCTCTGCCAGCTGACCGCGGACCGCACCGGCCTGCCGGTCGTGGCCGGACCGGTCGAGGCGACCGCACTCGGCAACGTGCTGGTGCAGGCGCGCGCCGCTGGACTCGCGGGCCTCGGAGGGGCTTCACTGGAGGCACTCCGCAGCATCGTCGCACGGAGCGTCGAGCCCGTGCGGTACACCCCGTCGGCGTCGTCGCGCGCCGATCCCGATCGATCCCCCGTCAGGAGCCACGCATGACCACGACCGACGACCAGCACCGGATCGACCCTGCGACCGGGGCACCGGCGCCCGCGATTGGCTCCGCGTCCGCCGCTCGCACGCGGGTCAAGCGGCAGCTGCCGACTGTGCGGGACCTCGCGCCGCTCATGCAGTTCAAGAAGCCTTCGCTGCCGGGTCGACGGCAGCGCCTCGAACAGGCCTTGACGATCTGGGACCTGCGGGAGATCGCCGCCCGCCGCACCCCGAAGGCCGCGTTCGACTACACCGAGGGCGCGGCCGAGGCGGAGATCTCACTGGCCCGCGCGCGGCAGGCGTTCGAGGACATCGAGTTCACCCCGGCGATCCTGCGGGACGTGTCGCGGGTGGACACCTCGCGCCAGGTGCTCGGGGCGCCGGTGTCGTACCCGTTCGGCATCGCGCCGACGGGCTTCACGCGGATGATGCAGACCGAGGGCGAGCGGGCCGGTGCCCGGGCCGCCGGACGTGCCGGTATCCCGTTCTCGCTCTCCACGATGGGCACCACCGCGATCGAGGACGTCCGCGACGCCAACCCGCACGGGCGCAACTGGTTCCAGCTGTACATGTGGAAGGACCGCGAGAAGTCGATGGCGCTGGTCTCCCGCGCCCAACAGGCAGGCTTCGACACCCTGCTCGTCACCGTGGACGTCCCCGTCGCGGGTGCGCGGCTGCGGGACAAGCGGAACGGGTTCTCGATCCCGCCGCAGCTGAGTGCTCGGACCGTGGTGAACGCGATCCCGCGGCCGTGGTGGTGGTTCGACTTCCTGACCACCGAACCGCTGGCGTTCGCGTCGCTCGACCGCTGGTCCGGCACCGTCGGCGAGCTGCTCGACCACATGTTCGACCCGACCGTCACCTACGAGGACCTCGCCTGGATCCGTGACCAGTGGCAGGGCAAGATCGTCGTGAAGGGCGTGCAGTCCCTGGCGGACGCCAAGCGCCTGGCCGACCTGGGTGTCGACGGCATCACGCTGTCGAACCACGGCGGCCGGCAGCTCGACCGCGCCCCCGTCCCCTTCCACCTGCTGCCCTCCGTGGTCAAGGAGGTCGGGAAGGACACCGAGGTGCACCTCGACACGGGCATCATGTCCGGCGCCGACATCGTCGCCGCAGTCGCCCTCGGCGCGACGTTCACGATGGTCGGCCGTGCCTACCTGTACGGGCTGATGGCCGGAGGCGAGGCCGGGGTGGACCGGATGATCCAGATCCTGTCCGAGCAGATCGAGCGGACCATGCGGCTGCTCGGGGTGGCCTCGCTCGACGAGCTCGAGCCGGGGCACGTGACGCAACTGCAGCGGTTGCAGCCGATCCCCCGGGTGAGCGGTCGGCTCGCCGCGCGTTGCATGGTGCACGTTCGGACGGCGGACACCGGGCGTTCGTCGGTCGATTTCCGTGACGCCCCCCGAACGGGTCACAAATGATGCAAGATGTCCGTGGACGTGTCAACGAAACCCTCGGCATCCGGCCGGCTGATGCGTCCGTCCCTCCCCGCATCCTGCGCCCGAGCATCCACGAGGAGCCCGACATCTCGACCCGAAGCACGTGCACGCCCTCGCGCGGCACGACCTCACGCACCACGCCCACACCCCCGGTCACCCGAGGGGGCACCCGATGATCCGCCACCGCGCGATCCTGGCGGTCGCGACCGCCGGCGCCCTGGTCCTCGGTGTCCCCACCGCCGCCTCCGCCCGCACCTGGTGGGGCTGGGACGGCGAGCGCCGCTGGCACAACGCCCCGGTGAACCCCACCCCGACGCCGGCCCCGGACGAGACGGAGACCCCGGCCCCCACCGACGAGTGGGCCCCGGACACGGAGCCCGAGCAGGACTCCGCGCCGATCGAGGACTCCGCCCCCGTGGCCGAGCCCGCGCCCGACGCAGAGGCCGAGCCCGAGTCCGAGGTCGCGCCGGAAGCGGCACCCGAGGCTGAGGCCTCCCCCGCGGACCTGTCCGCGATCGCACCGGACGCCTCGTTCGTCGAGGACTTCAGCACGAACGCCGTCACCGGCCTCGTCCAGTCCCTGTACCCGCAGTCGTGGCAGCCATACCCCGACGGCACCTCGGGCATCTACGCGCCGAGCAAGACCGTGTCGGTGCACGACGGCATGATGGACGTCGCCCTCGGCACCGGTGCCGGAGCAGCCGGCACCTTCGGCTCCTCCGCCGGCGCCTGGGACCACGTCGGTGGTTCGTTCTCGGTCCGCGCGAAGGCGACCGGCGGCGACGGCAACGGCGCGGCCTTCATGCTGTGGCCGACGTCGAACGTGTGGGCGGACGGCGAGATCGACTTCCCCGAGGGCAACTTCGAGGACAGCCCCTCGGTGTTCCACCACTCGATGACCCCGGGCAAGGAAGCCGAGCGCGTCCAGCTCGGCACCGGCGTCTCGTGGCGCGACTGGCACACCTACAAGGTCGACTGGGTCCCCGGTGAGTCCGTGACCTACAGCGTCGACGGCAAGGTCCTCGGCACGATCACGCACGACGTGCCGACGACCCCGCACCGCTTCATGTTCCAGGTCGGCAACTGGGGCGAGCAGGGCAACCTGCTCATCGACTGGGTCTCGACGACCGAGTAGCGTCCGCAGGTCCGCACCACGGACGGACGGGAGGCCCGGTGCCAGCTGGCACCGGGCCTCCCGTCCGTCCGTGTGGTCGCGTTCAGGGCGTCGCGCGCCGCTCAGAAGAGCGCGTTCAGGTCCGCGTAGTCCACCCCGCCCGCCAGCGAGTCGTAGGTGCCGGTGGTCCGCAGCTCGGCCGTGGCCTGCCGAACGACGGCGTACGCGGCCTGCGCGACGGCGGAACCGAGACTGATGCGGGCCACCCCGAGCCGGGCGAGTTCCGCCACGGTCGGCGACCCCGGACCGGCCATCACGTTCACCGGGCCGTCGATCGACTCCACCAGCGCACGGATGGTCTCGACGTCTCGGACTCCCGGGACGAACACGCCGTCCGCGCCGGCTCCGCGGTAGCGACGAGCACGCTCGAGCGTCTCGGCCAGGAGTCGTTCGGGATCGACGAGACCGGCGAGGTGGACGTCGGTCCGTGCGTTGACGAACAGGCGCACCCCGGCTCGTTCCGCCGCGCGCCGGGCCGCCCCGATCCGGTCGGCGAGCGCATCCGGATGCAACCTGCCGTCCTCGATGTTGATCCCGACGGCGCCCGCTTCGAGCACCGCGTCCACCGTGCGCGCCACGCCGTCCGCGTCGTCGGCGTACCCGGACTCGATGTCGACGGTGACCGGCACCGACACCGAAGCCGCGATCCGCGCGACCGCGTCCATCGCTTCCGCGCGGGTCAGGGTGTTCCCGTCCGGTCGCCCGAGGGACCAGGCGACGCCCGCACTGGTCGTGGCGATCGCGGTCGCGCCGGCGTCCTCGACGAGTCGGGCGCTCGCGGCGTCCCAGACGTTGACGAGGACGAGTGGCCGGGATCGGTGGTCGTGGAGGCCGTGGAAGGTCGCGGCTCTGGTCGAAGTGGTGTTCACCCTTCGATCCCAGCGGTCCGAGCGCGGACGAGCTGGCGGGTTCCGGACGACGCGGTGGCGCCGCTCAGCCCTCGGGGCGAGGAGACCTGCGTGGGTTCAGCAGGTCTCCGTCCCACGACAGGTCGTCGTGCTCGCGGACCTCGAACGCCTCGAACCGGCCGTCGTCGAGCACGCGGTCGACGAGCGCGCGCGATCCGGCGACGATCGTCGAGTCCCAGTCCTCCTCGGCGGCGACGACCCACGCGTGGTCCTCCGGCCAGATGAACGTCGTGTGCGGCGCCACCTGGCCGTGCAGCCCGAAGCTCTCCCAACCCGGGACCGCCCGCTGCGCCCACGACGGATCGACGAGCTCGTCCAGGGTCGCCCTGAAGAGCCAGGTGTCCCGCGCGGGCCAGGCCATCAAGCCCCGCGCACGGCGGATCCGGTGCCGGCGTTCAGCGGACGGCGGCCCGCCCGTCCCCTCCCACGCTCCGACGACCAGGTCTCCGGGGGTCGACGTCGCGCTCCGTAGGTGCGTGGTGAGGACGGCGAGGTCCTGCGGGTCGAACCACCCGTCGTCCGACTGGTCCACGCGCCAGCCGTCGGCCCACGACGTCGTCTGCTCGTCGTCGGTCAGGCGTTGCCACTGCACCAGGGGGTGCATCACACGGTCGTTGCGGCGCGCGACCTCCGACCACCGCCAGCGGGTGTGTTCGACGTCCGGGTGGTCGCCCCACTCGTCCGTGGTGTCGAGGTCCGCCCGGTGCGCGCCGACCGGGTGCAACAGGCGTGCGTACGCCTCGAACCCGGTGCCCGCGACACCACCGACGCTCGCCCAACGCCCGGCACGCGCGACGAGCCAGTCGCCCCGCGATGCATCGCTCAGCAGGCGCATCGTGCTGCTGCTCAGAGCTTCTCGTCGACGAGCGCGATGAAACGACTGCCGATGCCCTCGACCTCACGCCGCGTCAGGCCGGCGGTGGGCTCGGGCGCCTGGTACGGGGCGTGGTAGTCGCACATCAGGTAGTCCCACTCGGGCCACCACTTCTTCGGGCGCGCCTCTTCGTCGAAGCCGCAGACCACGCACTCCAGGCGCGTCCAGACCTTCTTCGTGCCGGTGCGGTTGGCCCGGGACTGCACGAGCCAGGCGGGCGGGTCCTGCTCGATCGCGTCGAGCTCCGCTTCACTCAGGCGCGACGGAATGCCGTGGCGGGTCGCCATCTCGAGGGGGATGTCGAGCCGGACGGCGGCTTCGCGGCGGGAGAGCATCCGTCCAGGGTAGGTCCTGCCACTTCCCACCTCGAACTGCGACGGCAGCAACCGGGACGTCCACCGCGGACTTTCCTCGAGTGGGCAGTCCGTGTATGGTCTCGATCACTGAGGTAAAAGGCGCCGCGATCTGCGACGCACCCGCACGCGGCATCGAACGAGTCGCCACTTCTTCCCTCGAAGGAGTGCGCCATCGTGTCCCCCAGTCCCGCTCTCACCACCGGGCGCGTGCCCGCCGGTGACTCGTCGCCTCGTCTGCGCGACGCCTGGATCGCCCTCGCCGGGCTGTCCGCGGTGTTCCTGTTCGAGATGCTCGACAACTCCGTGCTCAACGTCGCCCTGCCGACGATCGGTCGCGACCTGGGCTCGTCGACGACGGGCCTGCAGTGGGTCTCAGGTGCCTACTCGGTCGCCTTCGGAGGGCTGATGCTGCTCTTCGGCGCCGTCGCCGACCGCATCGGACGCCGCAGGGTCATGTTCGCCGGGCTCGTCCTGCTGGCCCTGGCGAGCCTCGCCACGGCGGTGGTCACGTCGACCGAGCAGCTGATCGCCGTGCGGGTCGCGATGGGCGTCGCCGCGGCGATGACGACGCCCGGGTCGATGGCGCTGGCGTTCCGGCTCTTCGACGACGAAGGCCTCCGGGTGCGGGCACTCACCGTCATCTCCACGGCCGGGCTCGTCGGGCTGGCCATCGGGCCGACCGTCGGCGGGTTCGTGCTCGCCGTCGCCCCGTGGCAGGTGCTGCTGCTGGCCGACGTGCCCATCGCGGTCCTCGCACTCGTCGGCATCCGGCTCGGTGTCGCCCGCGACGAGGATTCAGGGCTCCATCGTGATCCGGTCGACGTGGTCGGAGCGCTGCTCGGTACCGTGACCACGGCCGGAGCGCTCGTGGCGCCGACGTTCCTGGTCGAGTCCGGAGCCGCTGGCTGGTGGGGGTGGGCCGTCCTCGCCCTCGCCGTCACCTGCGCGGTGGGGTTCGTCGCCCGCGAGCGGACCGCGCGGCACCCGCTGATCGACCTGCACCTGCTCGCCCGACCACTCGTCTCGAGCGGCCTCGCGTTCAAGGCCGCGTCGGGTCTGGCCGTCGCCGGACTGTCGTACCTCGTGACCCTGCAGCTGCAGTTCGCCTGGGGCTGGCCGCCGGCCCTCGCCGCCGTCGGGACGCTGCCGCAGGTGGTCGTGCTGCTCGTCGGCGGCCGCTTCGTCGGGCCGTTCGTGCAGCGGGTCGGCCTGGGCCGCGCCGCCTGGATGAGCGCCGTCTCGGTCGTCTCCGGTCTCGCGGTCTTCGGCGCCCTGAGCCGGTACGGGTACCCGTGGGTGCTCGTCGCGCTCGTGCTCGTCGCGTCCGGCATGCGGGTCGTCGGCGTCGTCGCCGGCGCGTCGGTCCTCACGGGGCTGCCCGCGGACCGCACCTCCGTCGGAGCGGCGCTCGTCGACACCTCGAGCGAGCTCGCGGGTGGTGCCGCCGTCGCGGCGGCGGGGACCATCGTCGCCGCCTTCGTCGCCGGGAGCATCACCACGACCACCTGGACTGCCGCCCGGATCGAGAGCTTCCAGGACGCCCTCACCGTCGCCGGGCTCGGCCTCGCCGCGGTCGCAGCGCTGCTCGTCGTGGTCGGCATGCTCCGAGCCCGGCCCGCCGTCGAACCAGAGGACGAGGCCCCGTCCGACCCTGCCGACACCACCCCTGCACACACCGACCCGATCACCATCACCGAGGAGACCTCCCGTGTCTGACACCATCGCCCTCCCCCGCCCGCCGTTCGATCCCGAGTTCGTGCCCTTCCTCACCGCCATGGATGCGCGCGGCCGCTTCCACCTCACGGCGCAGATGCTGCCGCAGATGCGACAGCTGGACATGACCGAGGCGCAGCTCGACGAAGGACTGCATGCTCGCGGCCTCGAGCGCAGCAGCATCACGATCCCGGGGCACCGCGGTGACCCGATCGACCTCGCCGTGATCCAACGCACCGGCCGCACCGGCACGGCTGCCCTGGCCTACGCGATCCACGGCGGCGGCATGATGTTCGGCCACCACCTCGGCAACCTCGACTCCTACGACGAGTGGCTGCTGGTGCACGACGTGGTCCTGGTCAGCCCGGACTACCGCCTGGCTCCGGAACACCCGGACCCGTACCCGGTCGAGGACTGCTACGCCGGTCTCGTCTGGGCAGCCGAGCACGCCGACGAACTCGGCATCGACCCGGAGCACATCGTCCTCGTCGGGCAGAGCGCCGGTGCCGGTCTCGCTGCCGGCACCGCCCTCCTCGCCCGCGACCGACGGGGGCCCTCCGCCATCGGCCAGGTGCTCGTGAGCCCCATGCTCGACGACCGCGACGCGACACTGTCGGCTCGGCAGTTCGACGGTGTCGGGGTCGCCGACCGGGAGATGACACGGTTCGGCTGGGACGCCTACCTCGGTGACCGGCGGGGCGGCGAGGACGTGTCGATCTACGCCGCACCCGGCCGCGCGACCGACCTCGCCGGGCTCCCGCCCGCGTACATCGACTGCGGCAGCACCGAGGTGTTCCGCGACGAGACCGTCGCCTACGCCAGCTCGCTGTGGGCGGCAGGGGTCCAGGCGGAACTGCACGTGTGGCCGGGAGCGTTCCACGGATCGACGAGCATGATGCCCGACGCGACGCTGTCGCGGCGGGCCGTGCGGGCCCTGCGCGAATTCACCGGGCGTCTCCTCAGCCCGGCGGTTTGACGGCAGTCCCGGCACGAGCGCATCGCGGCGCTCGTGCCGGGACCGGCTCCTGTTCGCAGCAACAGCTAGATCCGGTCCAGGGACACCACCGTGACGACGATCGGCCACGCCTCACCGTCGAGCTGCACGGACCGCAGCCCGCGCGGCAGGGCTTGTCGGTCTTCGGACTCAACGACGACTCCCTGCAGCCCGATGAGGTGCCCGGAACCCCTGCTGTAGTGCACGCGATCACCGACGACGGGCATGATGATGGTGTCCGCCGCCAGCTCCTCTGCAGCGAGTTCCACGGTGAGAGGCCAAGACTCCGTGAGCACCTCGGCGAGCTGTGCCTCGAACACGCCGCGTTCGTCGAGCTCCGCGTCGCGCACCTCGGGATCCACGATCCTCGCGACTGGCAGGATCTGCTGGCCGATCGTGCGCGCGACTCCGCATCCGATCGCGACACCCAGGCCGGCGAGGGACAGCCCCGTGCTCGCCGTCTCGAACCGCAACGTGACTGGATCAGCAACGACCTGACGGAGTCCGCCCTTCGAGCCGCCGCCGGTGTGCGCTCGCACGGCAGTCGCCTGCACCGCGCCGTGGATTCGTGGCGCGACCGAAGCTGCTCTCGTCCGCCGGAGATCACCGCCGAACTGCTCTCCGAGATGCTTCGTGAACGCGAGGGCGCCAGGCCGTCGCTCGTCGCAGTTGTCCATCGGGTCGCCTTCGGGTCGGCTTCTCGCAGCCTCGGGTCAGGCTGTTCCCGGACCGTACTGCCGGACCATCCGCCCACACGACGGTTCCTCACCGATTTTGCGGTAACCAGCAACGCCGATTCGGAGTTCGCGCCGGCGCAGCCCCGAAGCGCGAGTAGATGACTCCCAGCGGGAATCGTGCTTCTACCTCGTCGCTGAACTTCGACGCTTCGGACTCAGTCGCGAAGACACCGAGCACCGTGTTGTGTGGTGACTCGTCACCACCGGGGTCTGGTCGCCTCAGAGCTCTGACGTCGGCTGTTGGCGGGGGTTGAGGAGATCGCCGTCCCAGCTCAGGTCGTCGTCTTCGTGCACCTCGAAGGCCTCGAAGTGATCGTCCGCGAGGATGCTGTCGACGAGTGCGCGTGAGCCGGCGACGATCGTCGAGTCCCAGTCTTCCTCGGAAGCGACGACCCAGGTGTGATCCCCGGGCCAGATCAGCGACGTGTAGGGCCCTTCCTGCTGGGGGCGACTGCATCCCCATCCGGGGACGGAGCGCTGCGCCCACGATGGGTCAGCAAGCTCGCGCAGGCTCGAGCTGAACAACCACATGTCCCGACCGGGCCACGGCATCTGCATGCGAACCCGCGCGCGCGCGTTCCGGCCTCCTTCGGCCCATGGCGGGTTGCCGGTGCCTTCCCATGCTCCGATGACCAGGTCGTCCGGGTTCCGCGTCGCGGCCCGCAGATGCGTGGTCAGGACCGCGAGGTCCTCCGGGTTGAACCACCCATCGTCGGACTGACCGACACTCCACCCATCCGACCAGTCCCTCGTGTGCTCGTCATCGCTGATGCGGAACCACTGCACCAGGGGATGCATCACCCGGCCGTTACGGCGCGCAACCTCAGCCCACCGCCAACGCGTGTGCTCAACATCGACGGGATTGCCCCACTCGTCGACCGTGTTCGGGTCAGTACGGTGCGCATCCACCGGGTGCAGCAGCCGCGCGTACGCCTCGAAGCCCGTGCCAGCGACACCGCCGACGGTCGCCCATCGACCGGCCCGCTTCACGAGCCAATCGCCTCGCAGGGCTTCGGTCAGCAGGATCACCGCATCAGCATCCCACGGCGAACGCCTTCACTCAGGAAAAGCAGTCTCCGAAGACCATCCGCAACCGGAACCGCCCCTACTCCCCCACGTCCGAGCAGCCCGGCAACGCCGCGATGTCCGTGCACCCGTACTCGCTCCACCCACCCTGGCCGTAGGTGTCGTACGCCGCAGTCGACGCCACCGTGGCCCCTGCACCAGCCGTCCGGACGAAGGACGGGGTCGGATCACCCTCGGTCGTCCACCGGACCCACTGGAGCGAGGCCACCTCGCCCGCTTCGCTCGCGTCCCGCAGACACCGCAGGCTCTCGGCAGGGAGCGCACCGTCGGCCTCGAGCTCCACGTCACCGCAGTCGGTACCGCTCGGGTTGCTGACCCACTCGGGCGCATCGGCGAGTGTGCGGGCGGACGCGATGGGGTCAGCTGGCTGCTCGCTGCACGCCGACAGGAGCGGCAGCGCGACCAGCGCGAGTCCGGCGGCGGCGAGGACCAGTGGCTTCTGCACAGGACGAGCATGGCTCAACGAGACGCCCTGCCGGGTCACGGTCCGACAACATGTCGAGCGCTGGCGACCTGACGCCCGATGGTCCACACCAGACGGACGGGAGGCCCGCTGCCAGCTGGCAACGGGCCTCCCGTCCGCATGATGGTCGCGTCGACGACGCGACGAGCAGGCGCTGGTGCGTCAGCGCGATCCGACGATCGCGGCCTTGGTCTGGTCACGCAGGTACGCGATGCCGGCAGCGTTCGGGTGGAGTGCGCCGAAGAGGATGCTGTACTTCGTCCCGGCCAGCGGCGTGCTGTCCGCAGCGGTGCCGCGATCGGTCAAGGTGAGTCCCGACATCCATGCCGAGCCCGACGCAGCACAGGGGGTGTGCGCGGCAGAGCCCTGGAGCGTCGAGACGTAGGTGAACCCACGAGCCTTCGCAGCAGCCTTGACCGCTGCGTCGAGCGCGTTCTGGGTGCGGTGGAAGTAGGCGGTGTCGGTGGCGGTGAAGGGGAACGCGTTCTGCGGGAACGGCGGCTCGAGACCGGAGTCACCGAGGAGACTCGAGAAGCATCCCTTCGGGGCCTGCGCCGCACCCGGCGCGATCATCGGGTAGCCGACGACGAACACCTTCGCCTGCGGAGCACGCTGCGCGATCACGCGGAACGTCGCAGCGAGCCGAGGTGCCACGACCGTGCGGATGCGCGATGCGAGACGATCCCGCGTGACGCCGTGCACGACCGGTGCGTAGTAGTCCTTGCAGTGGTCGTAGGTCTTCCCGTGGATCTCCGAGAACACCGGGCCGGCCTTGTCCAGCGCGACGCAGTTCGCGATGACGCCGGAGAACCCCAGGTCGTTCCCGCCGATCGACACCGTGACGACGTCCGTGTCCTTGGAGAGCGCGTCGGCCTGGACGGGCGCGGTGGCACTTCCGGCTCCGGTCTTCTGCGCGACCCGGGAGATGTTGCCGGTGGTGGCACCGGCGCAGGCACGGTCGTCGAGCTGGAGTCCCAGTGATGCTGCGACCTGGTGCGGGTAGTCGGTGGTGGACTGGAAGCAGCCGGCCGCCGGACCCGAGCTGTAGGGGCCGACGCCGAAACCGCCCGCGTACGAGTCGCCGAGGGCCACGTAGTTGTCACCGCTGGCGGCGGCCACGGACTGTGTGGGCGCCGCGCCGTCGGCGTTGGCCGCGGAGACGGGCCCGGCCGCCCCGACAGCGAGCGCTGCCGCCGTGAGGACGCCGCTGGTGATCAGCAGCGCGTTGGTCCGGCGGAGGCGAGGAGCGTGACGCATGGAGCAGGTTCCTTCCAGAGGGCCTATTCGACAGACGATCGTCTGACAAGTAGACGGTAGGTCGGCGGGGCGTCCCGCGCCATGAGAGGGCCACAAGGTGCATGGGATGCGCTCCGCGCACCCGTCCTGTCCTGTCGTGTCCTGTCCTTCGACGTGGATCAGGCCGGCGCGCACCAGGTGGACAGGTGGTCCAGCGCCGCTCCGGCCGTGGTCACCAAGCGCTTGCGGGTCGATTCCCGGTCGGCATCCGCGAGGACCGCGTCGCCGATGGCCTCGGTGGTCTGGTGCACGACGGCCACGAGCGCGGCAGCCTGAGCACGCCGGGTCATCGAGTCGAAACCCGTGTCCGCCAGTTCTGCTGCCACCGCGGACGTGACTTCGTCGTAGAACTCCAGCGCCCGTCGCCGGAGCACCGCGCTGAGCCGGCATTGCGCTGGGAACTCCCCTCGCGCCAAGGCCGGGTCCTCTGCGACGTACCGATCGACATCCTCGAGCACGATGGTGCGCATCGCTTCCGCGGGTGACTGCTGCGCACCTCGGTCCGCAACCGCAGCTCGGATCTTCTCGAGCACCTCGTCGGCTCGGTCGAACACCAGATCGGGTTTGGTCGGGAAGTAGTTGTAGACGGTCTGATCCGAGACGCCTGCAGCTCGGGCCACGTCTGACATCGACACCTCGTCGTACCCGTGCTCCGCGAACAGGCGTGCAGCAACGTCACCCAGGCGCTCGCGGGTCTCCCGTTTCTTGCGCTCTCGCAGCCCCGACGGAACGCCCTCGCTCGACTCCACCATTCCCCGAGTCTGGCACGAAACGTTGAGTGACCCAAAGTTCTGGTAGGTTAACCAAAGTTAGAGTCACTACAAGTTCGGCGGATGCCGAGGAACGAGGACGATCGATGACAACGCAGAAGCAGGAACAGGTACTCATCGCAGGAGCGAGTTTCGCTGGGCTCACGACCGCGCTGTGGATGCGTCGGCTCGGGTACGACGTCTCGATCGTCGAGGTCGCTTCCGGGTTGAAGCGAGGTGGCACCCCGGTCGACATCCGCGACGACACCATCGCGATCGTCGATCGGATGGGCCTGCTCGAGCAGATCTCGGCGAAGGCGCTGGCGCCGCGGGTGACGGAGTTCACGACGCCGGAGGGAGACCGCATCGCGCGGATGGATCCCGTGCCACCCTCGGCCGGATCGACGGGCGACGGCTACGAGATCCACCGCGACGACCTGCTCGACATCCTCGCCGCCGCGACCGAAGGCGAAGTGGAAATGCTGTGGAACAACTCGGTCACGTCCCTGCACGAGACCGACGAAGAGCGCGTGCACGTCACCTTCCGCGACGGAACCGAACGGGACTTCTCCATCGTGTTCGGCTGCGACGGCAACCACTCCACAGTGCGTCGACTGCACTTCGGGCAGGAAGCGCTGTACAGCCACTTCCTGCGGACGTACTTCTCCGTCGCCATCCTCGACGACCTCGTCATCGAACCGCAGACGACCCGGATCACCAACGCACCGGGCGTCACGATGCTGATCAACTCGTACGACACCACCACCGACCTCGTCCTCGGCTTCCGCTCCGAGCAGGAGATCCCCTTCGACCACCACGACGAAGCGGCACAGAAGCACATCCTCCGCGAGCACATGCTCCGGGCCGGTTCGCCGTTCTCGGACCACGTCGACGAGGCCATCGGCGCCGAGACCTTCTACTTCGACAAGCTCAGCCAGATCAAGATGCCGGCGTGGACGTCCGGCCGTGTCGCACTCGTCGGCGACGCCGGTTACTGCCCTTCCCCGGCCGCCGGGATGGGCGGCTCGCTCGCCATCATCGGCGCCACTGCACTCCACGACGCCCTCCGGGACGCGGACGGCGACGTCGAGCAGGCATTCGCTGACTACGAGCGCGCGCTCCGGCCGGTCGTCGACGCGGTACAGCACGACGCCGAGCACATCGGTGTCAGCAGCTACTTCCCCGCGACCGCAGACCAGATCGATGCGCGCAACAGGATGCTGCTCGACCGCTGAGTACGGACGCCCCGCGGTTGCGCCTGTTCGAAACAATTCCACAAGACTTCTTGTGCGTATAGGGTCGCACCATGACCCAAGGACGGATCGACGACCCCGCCCAGATGCGCGCCCTCGCTCACCCGACACGCCTGCGCATCCTCGGCCTGTTGCGTGCGAACGGCCCGCAAACCGCCGCGACGATCGGCGAGGTGATCGACGAAGCGCCCGGCACGATCAGCTACCACTGCACCCGACTCGCCGCCGCGGGCTTCATCGAACCCGCTCCCGACGCGGGCACGGACCGACGTGAGCGCTGGTGGCGAGCCGCGCACGACGCCTCCGTGTGGGAGCTCGCCGATGCGCTCGACGACCCGGAGCGGTTGCTCGCCACCAACACCCTCGACCACGCGGTCGCCCGCGTGTACGCCGCGAACTACGAGGCGTTCGTCGACCTCGCGCCGACGCTCGGACGCGACTGGGTGTCCGCGTCCTCGAGCTCGGACCGCGTGCTCCGCCTCACGGCAGCCGAGCTCCAGGACATGGGCGAGGAACTCCGCGGCGTCGTGGACCGCTGGGCTGGTGTCGCTGCCGAGCACCACGCCGGCGACGGCTCCGAGCAGGTCTTCGTGCTGAACCAGGCATACCGATGGCCTCGCGGCTGAGCCCCCGGGCGCAACTGCGCGCACTGCTCGCGGTGCAGGTGGTGTCGCGCATCGGGAACGTCATCACCACCATCACCGTGCCGTTCGCCGTCCTCGCGCGTGGCGGCTCCGCCACCGACGTCGGCATCGCCGCGTTCATGGCGACGGTGCCGATCGTGCTCGGCGGCCCGTTCGGCGGTGCCATCGTGGAGCGGGTCGGCTTCGTCCGCTCGAGTGTCGCGTCCGACGTCGTCAGCGGGCTCACCCTGCTCGCGATGCCGGTGCTCGCCTGGACCGTCGGTCTGCCGTTCTGGGCGCTCCTCGCGCTCGTGTTCGTCAGCGGGCTGTTCGACACCCCGGGTGAGTCCGCCCGACGGGTGCTCCTGCCGGGGCTCGCGACCGCGGCAGGCGTGCCGCTCGAACGTGCCGTCGGCCACTTCGAGGCGTCGTCACGGCTGTCGGTGCTGATCGGTGCGCCCCTCGGCGGGACCCTGGTCGCCGTCCTCGGTCCGATGCCGGGTCTCGCCTGCGTGGCGATCGCCTTCGGGGCAGCCGCGATGCTCATGGCGCTGACGGTCCGCGGTGCGGTGGCGCCGGTCGCGTCCGGCGAGCCCGTGGAGTCGCAGGGGTACTGGCGCGACATCGCCGACGGGTTCCGGTTCTGCGTCCGCGATCCCCTGTTCCGGCTCGTGGTCGCGCTGGTGCTCGTGACGAACCTGCTCGACGCCGCACGCTCGACCACTCTCCTGCCGCTCTACGCCGACCAGCAGCTCGGCGGCGCGCAGGCGCTCGGGCTCGTCACCGGTGTCTTCGGGGGTGCGGCGTTCCTCGGCTCCGTCGCCTTCGGGTACGTGGCGCACCGCGTGCCACGGCGGTTGGTCTTCGCCCTGTGCTTCGTGCTCGCCGGCGGGCCGTCCCTGGTGGTCCCGGCGCTCGGGCTCGGCCTGCCGTGGATGCTCGCCTCGGCTGCGCTGTCCGGGCTGGCGGCCGGGTCGATCAACCCGATCCTCGGAGCCGTCGAGCTCGAGCGGATCCCGGAGCACATGCGCGCGCGGGTGTTCGGCCTGCTCGGTGCCGGCGCGTGGGCGGGCATCCCCGTCGGCGGCCTGCTCGCCGGGCTCGCTGCCGACGGTGTGGGGGTCGAGGCCACCTTCGCCGTCGTCGCGGTCGTGTACACGGTCGTGACGCTCACGCCGCTGCTCGGCGGATCATGGCGGCTGATGGAACGCCGCTCGGTCACGGTGTCGGCGGCTTGACGTCCGGTGGTCCGCCCGAACCGCCGCCTAGGCTGCGGAGGTGACCAGGCACCGGACGGACACCCGACGAGCGATCGTCGTGACCGTTCTGGTCGTGGCTGCCGCGGCCGTCCTGTTCATCGGTCTGCGCGCCGCACTGCTGTTCGCGGGGGCGACGGAAGGCGACGTGCCGACGTCGTCGTCGATCCCCCTGCCTGCGGGAAGCAGGGTGGTCCACGAGGACGAGGAGTGCGCATCCGGTGGATGCTGGTCGGTCGTGTCCGTGCAGCCGCCGACGGGAGTGAGCCCGTCCGAACTGTCGACGACGTTGGGCACTGAACCGTTCGCGAGGCTGCCCGGGACGCTGTGGGATCCCCGCGTCGTCAATCTGACGTCGGAGGTCCAGGGCGAGCTCCTCGTGGTCCGAGCGGACTACTGGTCGCGCGAACTCCCACCCTGACCGGCGGGTGGGGTTGTCACCTGACGCCTGCACCGTCACCGACCGGGGTCAGTGACTGTCGGTCATCCCGCTGCTCACGTACGAGGAGTCGACCGTGTCGTCGGTGAGCGTGCAGTTGTAGATGGCATACGGGTCGGTGTGCCCGTCGTCGAACGTGAAGGGGTAGATGAGCTGGTAGGTCCCGTCGCTGCCCGGGTACCCCGACGGGTCGTTCGTGAACGTCAGGGTGACCCCGGCATCCGCGGCCCCCTTGCTGCACTCGTCGTAGATGTGCTGCGCGAGCGCCGACGTCCCGGGGTCTTGCGACGGGGACGACGACGGAGTCGACGGAGGTTGGTTCACCGGGGTCGCGGCGTCGGTCGCGGTCGGAGACTGGGACGGCACCGGGGTCTTGTCCCCGGTCATCGCCGTGGTGGCGGACGGCGACGGAGTCGCGGTGCTCGCAGCACAACCGCTGAGGGCGGCGACCATGACGCAGGCGGCCAAAGCTGTGACGCTGACGCGGGTTCGGGCGTTCATCGGTGGTCTCTCCTTCGGTCGGAGCAGGGGTCGCTCACTGAGAGATGTCGTGGAACGACGGATCCTGACACCGACAGCGGCCTCCACCACGAACAGGTTCAGCCGCCGCTGCGCTCCCGACGACGCACCCGCAGCGTGCCGATCCCCTGCACGATGCAGACGACGCCGCTCGCGACGACGATGACCCCGGTCACGATCCGACCGACGGAGACCCCGCCGAACAGCAGCGGCGCGACCGCGACGCCGATGAAGATCGCGCCCATGACGATGACGACGACCGGGTTCTGGGCGACGAAGAACCGGCGACCGCCATTCGCTTCGGCGATCGCCCGGTCCCGAGCACGCGGGACGGCGTCCGGCGACCGACCAGCGCGGCGATCTGCACGCCGTCGCCGGCTGCGCAGGACCAACCACACCGCCGCGCCGATGACCGCGGCCGCTCCGATCGCGATCCACTCGACGAGCTGGAAGAACCCGAAGACGATCACCAGGACGAACCCGACCGCGACGCCGACGAACATGTCCGTGGTCATCCGGTCGGTCCGGCCGTCGACACTCGTGACGTAACCGGGGCGGCGTTCGTACGGATCGTGCTCGTCCACGGCCGGTCCGTCGGCCCGTTCGGTTCCCATGCTCCGAACGTACCGACGGTGCGGCGGGCCCGTCCGGGTCAGCCCACTCGTTCCGCCGACGGCTCGGCCCGGACCCCGTGTGCCGGACGCCGCTCCCGCACGATCGCCACCGCCTGGCGCAGCGACAGCCCCGGCAGGTAGGTACGGACGATCGCGACGCCGATCGTGGGCAGCGCCACCGGGTCCGGGTACGCCATCACCAGGGGGTGCAGGTCGGGCCCGAACTTCGCCTTGAAGCGCAGCAGGGAGCGGAACCCGTACACCGGCTCGAGCGCACCGCCGACGACGTCGAGGACCGATTCGACGCCGCTCCGCCCGGCCCCCTGCGGCTCGGCCGACGAGGCGAGCGGGGCCGCGGACAGGCTGAGCCGCTCGGCACCGTCGGCGCGCATCCGGTCGACCGCACTCGCGACCAGGAACTCCATCACACCGTTCGGGGCGTCCGGCGCGCGGCGCATCACGTCGAGCGTCCATCCGACCACCTGCCCGGCGCGGTACGCCGGCAGCCAGCTGGTGACGGCGAGGACGGTGCCGTCCTCGCTCAGGGCGACGAGCGTCCGGACGGCAGGGTCGCGCATCTCGTCGATCCCGCCCAGGGTGAACCCCATCTCGGGCAGTTCGCGCTCGGCGACCCACTCCTCCGAGATCGCCTCGATCTGGCGCGTGACCGAGCCGGGCAGCGAGGCCCAGTCCGACCAGAGCGCGGTGGTGCCGGATCGTGCGGCCTTGTTGACGGCCGTGCGGACGTCCTGCTTGCGCTTGCCCGTCGTCGTCCAGGTACGCGGGTCGAGGTCGGCGTCCTCGGCCACGGGAAGGGTCGTCCAACCGAGCCGGGCGAGTGCAGCGCCGAGGGTGGAGTCGATGCCGTAGAAGACAGGCGTCCAGCCGTGGTCGTCCGCGGCCCGTGCGAAGCCCTCGAGTGCCGCCAGCCGCGCGTCCTCGTGTCCGAAGGGGCCGCCGGTCGTCACGGCCACGCTGCCGGTGCGGTGGTAGGCGACCCCGGCTCGGCCGTCCTCGGTGAACCAGTACTCGTTGCCGGGCCAGGTCGTCATCCACCCGAAGGTGTCACCACCGCCGGCGACCAGGAGCGCCCGAGCGGCCACCCGAGCGGCGTCCTGCCCGTCGAGGTCGCTGTCCGAGCGCCCGGCCCCGGTCGGCCGGACCGCGGCGATCGCCACCGCGAGCCACAGGAGCGGGCCGGAGACACCCACGACGAACCGCAGCGCCGGGTCGGCCTGCGCCAGGTGCGTCGGCAGGGTCACGGGGGCGATCGGGCCGAGCACGGCGAGCGCCAGGTGGAGGGGCTCGCGCACGCTGTCGCCCGAAGCCACGGCGACACCGACGACGACGACCGCGAGCACCACGGCCGAACCGGCGACCGTCAGGACGAAGGTCCGCAGTCGTCGCTCGTCGGTCCGGACCGGGAAGTCCGCGCGGCGCAGGACGAGCACCACGGCGGTCGCGATCGGCACCAGCACCGACGCGGCGATCGAGAGTGAGACCGCGAGGTGGTCCGACGCCAGGCGCTGCACGACGGCGTGGTGGCGTTCGGGCAGCACCCCGTACGAGACGGCGGTCGCGACGCCGGACACCAGGTCGACGGTCGCGACGAGCCACAGTGCGAACCGGCTCCCGCGCCGGAGTCCCACCGCGCCGACCGCCAGGACCACGAGCGGCATCACGGCCAGCAGCGAGTGGAACAGGCCGTGCGGGTGCACCTCGGCGAGCGCCCGGACGCAGCTGGCGGTCACCCCGGTCACCGAGCAGTGCGGCATCCGTCCGGTCGGCCCGGTGTCGAGCACCACGGCGAGCGGGGCGAGCAGCCCGAACTGGGCACCGGTGACGAGCGCGAGGACGGGTCCGACGGCCGACACGGTCACCGCGGCCACGAGCAGCACCCGGGTCTCGCGTGATGAACTCCGGGTCCAGCCGCTCCGCACCGGCGACCGTCGCAGCACGCGGCCGAGCACCAGGCCGACGACCAGGGCGAGCGCAGCGTGCAGGTCGGACGCGTGTCCGGCGTAGAGCAGCAGTGCCGCGACGACGGCGATCGACACCACCCGGATCCGGCGTCGCCACAGGGCGCCGGCGAACGCGCTCGCGGTGACGATGGTGCCGACGATCCACGTCCAGGGTCCGACGTGCCCCAGGTGCACGAGGAAACCGCGGTTCGCCGGGGCGCCGTCGAACAGCTGCAGCAGGGCGCCGAGCCCGGTCCCCACCACGGTCGTGACGACCATCGCGAGCAGGGTGCGCCGCCAGCCGAGCAGCCGTTCGGACGCCGCGGTGCAGACCACGACGGCGACGAAGGTGACGAGGAACCCGACGACACTGCTCGTCACCGCGACCACGCCGAGCGGACCCATCGTCCCGCCCAGGGTGTCGGGCGTCCGGCCGTCCTTCGTGCCGAGGCACCTGAGCACCACGGCGGCGATGCCGGCGACGATCGTCAGGGCCGAGACGACGCTCGTCAGCGGGTACCGACGAGCTGCCGGCACGAGCCGTCTCGGATGCGCCCACGCGAGGGCCGCGACCACCGCGCTCACCGCAGGCCCAGGTGCGCGATGACGCCGGGCATCCCGACGCGCAGGGCGTAGCGGACGGTGTTCCAGTCATGGGCGGAGCCCTGGGACACGAACAGCCGGGTCCGCATGCCGGCGGCGTTCGCGGCGGCGCGGAGTGCCGTGGTCGAGGCGACGTAGGGGGCGTCGTCGCTGCCGTAGGCGAACACCGTCAGGTGCCCGGGGTAGGGACCGTGCGCCCGCATGATCGCCCGCGGTGCCGCTGCGGCGTACCGCGAGGCCGAGCCGCCGAACCCGTACCGGATGCTGTGCTGGACGGAGCCGTTCAGGGGTGCGAGCTCGCTCGAGATCGCGAAGGTCGTGCCGAACACGCCGGGGTGGGCGGTGGAGAACTGCATGGCGCACGTCGCGCCCTGCGAGAACCCGACGATGCCCCAGGCGGAGGGGGACGCTCCGACGCGCAGGTGCTGCCGGATCCAGTTCGTGGTGTCGGTCATGATGTACGTCGCGGAACGGCCGAGGGACGAGTCGACGCACATCGGGTTCCGGTCCGGTGCCCCGAGTTGATCCGGCGCGACGACGATCGGGGCGAGTCCGTGGTGGGCCTCGGCGAACGCGTCCATCACCGCGCCGAGCCGACCGGCCTGGAACATGTCGCTCGGCTGCCCGGGTTGCCCGGCCAGGCTGATGACGACCGGCAGGGTCGGTGGTCGCTCGGTCAGGGCGGCCGGCGGCAGGTACACCACCGCCGGCCGTGCGTGGAAGTGGGAGACGGTCGACGGGATGGTGACCGAGAGCACCTTCCCGCGTCGCGGCATGCCGGCGGGGGCCCGCCAAGTGGCCGGGTCCACCACCGGACTGGAGGCGCGTCCCACCCCCGTCTCGTGTCCCAGCGGACCCGACGGGTACGGATCGGTCGTCACGGCCTGCTCGATGGTGCGGTACGCCCCGAAGTCGACGTTGACGCCGAGGACGGCGGCCAGGGCCACCGCCACCGCCGCGAGCACGCCGAGCACGCGGCGGAGCCAGCCGCCCTGGACGACCGTCACGACGAGGAGCCCGACTCCACCGAAGGCAAGGGCCACCCACATCCGGGTGATCGGGGTGAACGACACCCCGTACAGGTCCTGCACGTCCCCGAACCACCACACCGCGACCAGCCCGATCGCGGCGCCGACGGCCACGGCGCCGAGTCGCCAGAGCAGGCCCCGGACCGGATGCCGGGAGTGACGACCGAACGCCGGCAGCAGCGCGGCGACGGTGAGGAGCCCCGCGGCGACGTCGACCGGGACGAGCACGGTCGGCGCGACGACGGCGACGTGGAACAGGGGTCGGAGCAGATCGTGGAACATGGGGCCTCCCGGCGGACGGTGCAATCGTGGCGGCGGCCCGCTGCGAACGGGGCACCGAGGCGCTTCCGGTTCGCACAGTTCCCACCTGTGCGGCTCCCAGGCGGCACTCGAACAACGCCCAGTGAGGCGTCCGGTGCGACGCTGCCGCGGGGCCGCTCGGTGGCGCGCACCTAGGGTGAACGGGTGACGCACGACGGATCGGTACGGGCTGCACTCGCGGCGGTCGCAGCGGACGGCTGGGGTGACGGTGGGCCGCTCGTCGAACCCGGCGGCACGGCCTCACCACGTCGGGCCGCGGTCCTGATGCTGTTCGGCGCGCTCGACCACACGCCGAGCGACCGACCGGCGGCAGCGCCCGGTGTCCCGCGGGACCTCGACGTCCTGCTCCTCGCCCGGGCCACGACCCTGCGCGCGCACGCCGGCGAGGTCGCGTTCCCCGGTGGACGCATCGACCCCGGTGACGCGGACGCCGTCGCCGCCGCCCTCCGCGAGGCACAGGAGGAGACGGGGCTCGACCCCGCTGGCGTCGAGGTGCTCGGCGCCCTGCCAGCCGTGCCCCTGGCGTTCTCGAACCACCTGGTCCGGCCCGTCATCGGCTGGTGGCGCGACCCCTCACCGATCCGCGTCGTCGACGAGCACGAGTCGGCGGCGGTGTTCCGGGTCCCCGTGGCCGACCTGCTCGACCCGGCGAACCGCGGCGTGACCGTGATCCGCCGCAGTGGTCAGGAGTGGCGCGGACCGGCGTTCACCATCGAGGCCGACGGGGACGAGCACCTGGTGTGGGGCTTCACCGCGATGCTGCTGGATGCACTGTTCGACCGACTCGGCTGGACGGAACCGTGGGACCGGAGCCTCGAGGTGCCGCTGCCCTACTGAGCACCGGGAACGACAGCGGGTCGGCCCGCACCGCGTCGACCGCGTGGGCCACGGCCCCGATGACGACGACGTCGGCCCCGAGCGACGACGCGACGAGTTCCGGCACCGGGTCGAAGTGCCCTTTCGCGAGCAGCTCGCGCGCGCGGTCGATCACGGCGACCGCGGGCTGGGCGATCGCGCCGGCGACCACCACGCGGTCGATGTCGAGCAGGCTCGCGAGCAGGATGCAGACCCGGGCCAGGCGGTCCCCCAGACGGTCGACGATCGCGCGCGCGACCGGATCACCGCTCCGTGCGGCCGCGAACACCAGGGCGGCGTCAGCGGCGAGCGCGGCGTCCGCGGGGATGTGCCCGGCGGCGACGGCGTCGGCCACGAAGGTGCGGGCGACCGCGCCGATGCCGTCGGAGGAGCCGACACCCTCGACGAGTTCGAGCACCCGCATCTCCCCGGCGCCACCGTGGGCACCGCGCAGCAGGACCCCGTCGACGACGAGGCCCGCGCCGAAGCGTTCGCCGGACAGCAACGCCGCGAACGAGGCGTCGCCCGAGGACGGCCGCTCGGCGAGCGCGGCGAGGTTCGCGTCGTTCTCGACGAGCACCCGCCCGTCCGGCACGGCGTCGGCGAACCCCGGGTTCATCCGGACCCAGAAGCCGCCGTCGTCGGGCGAGGCACCGGCGGCGTCGACCGGCGCCGGGATGCCCACGACCGTGACCAGGACCCGTCCGCGGTCGACGTCGGCCGAGGCGAGGGCGGCGGCCACGGTGTCGGCGAGGACCCCGAGTCGAACGGGCACGTCGAGGCCTGATTCTCCGAGCGACCCCTCGGCGCGACCGAGCACCGTGCCGCGCAGGTCGGCGACGAAGGCGGTGACCCGGTGCTGGCCGGCGTCCACACCGACGACGACCCCGGCGACCGTGTCGAGCTCGTAGCGACGGGCGGGGCGTCCCATCCGGTACTCCCCCGCGGCCCGGGCATCGTCGAGTTCGCGGAGCCAGCCGAGCCGCACGAGCTCCTCGGCCGCCCCGAGCACGGTCGACCGGGTCAGGCCGGTGGCGTCGATCGCCTCGGTCGCGGTGAACGCGGACGAGTCGAAGGCGTACGCGAGCAGCGTCTCTGCGCTCGTTCCACGGGGTGGCGGCATGTCGTGACCCTATCGCGCGACGAGTTCCTTGCGGAATTAGATTTTCTCGCTACATTTAGTTCCGCGGGCAGCATCGGAGCCGCTCGCGGGACGGAACGGCAGGGACGCCGGGTCCGGACGGACGGAGACGACGTGCAAGCACACGCCACCGCCAGGAGCGCAGCATCGGTCAGCCGACGCGGGTTCCTGCTGGGAGCGGGCGGCATCGGGGCGGGCCTCGCGCTCGCCGGATGCGCCCCGATCGGGTCCTCGAGCGCCAAGCCGGAGACCATCACGTTCTACGTGTCGAAGCCCGAGGTCATCGGCTACTTCGACGACGTCATCGCGCAGTTCCACCAGAGCCAGTCGAAGGTCCGGGTCGTGCGCGACTCGACCTCGAGCATGTCCGCGAACTTCGTGCGGAACCGGCCGCCGGACCTCGGCTGCTGGAACTACAACTTCTCGGTCGTGCCGTTCGTCGAGCACGGCGCGCTGACCGACCTGTCCGACCTGCCGCAGGCCGACACCATCAACCCCGACCTGTGGCCGCTCATGGAGCAGACCGCCGACTACCCCGGCCGGAAGAGCGCCCTGCCGTACTCGGTGACGGCGGCGTCGGTGATCTACAACAAGGCGCTCTTCGCGCAGCAGGGGCTCGAGGTCCCGACGACGTGGAGCGAGTTCGCCGACGTGTGCGAGCGCCTCACCAAGGCCGGCATCGCGCCGATCTACGGCACGTTCAAGGACAAGTGGACGATCGCCCAGGGCATGTTCGACTACTCGATCGGCGGCATGATCGACACCCCGGCGACCTTCGAGGCACTCCGGCGCGAGGGCACGAACGTCGGAGAAGGGTCCGCGGTCTCGTTCGAGCGCGACCTGCGGAAGCCGATGGAGCGCATGGTGCAGCTCCGCGCCTGGCACCAGGACGGCGCCGCGAGCCGCGGGTACGGCGACGGCAACCTCGCCTTCGCCCAGGGCAAGGCGGGCATGTACCTGCAGGGACCGTGGGCCCTCGGCGAGATCGCCAAGACCACGAAGGACATGGACCTCGGCACCTTCCCGCTCCCCGTCACCGACGACCCGGCCGACCGCAAGGTCCGCGTGAACGTCGACCTGGCGCTCTGGATCCCGGAGGCGTCGCGCAAGCAGGAGGCCGCCCGCGAGTTCCTGTCGTTCCTGATGACCAAGCAGGTCAACGACAAGTACAACGCGGACAACAACGGCTTCGGGGTGCGCAAGGACGCTCCCCCGGCGTCGAACCCCGCCCTCCGCGGCATGCAGTCGTACTACGACGACGCAGCCTTCTACCTCGGCGCCTCGCAGCTCATCCCCGCCGAGATCCCGGTCGCGAACTACGCGCAGTCGATCGCCTTCGGCGGCGACCCGCAGCGCCAGCTCCGCACCCTCGACGCCGACTGGGCGCGTCTCGCGCTCCGCACGGCCGCGTAAGGAGACGTCCGAATGGCAACCACGACCACCGAATCCATCACGACGGCGAACCGCCGCCGCCGTGGCGGAGCCGCCCCGCGCCTCCAGGCCGGACGACGGAAGGGACTGCGGGACGGACGACGCAAGCCCCGCGTCGACCCGCTCTTCCTGGCGTTCCTGCTGCCCACCCTGGTGCTCTTCACGCTCGCCATCACGCTGCCGGCGGTGATGGGCATCGTGCTGAGCTTCACGAACTCCGTCGGCTTCGGCGAGTTCCGGTTCACCGGGCTCACCAACTACATCGCGGTGTTCTCCGACCCCGCGATCCTGCAGGCGTACCTGTTCACGCTCGGGTTCTCGCTCGTCACCGTGATCGTCGTGAACGCGATCGCGTTCCTGCTGGCCATCGCGCTGACGTCGAAGATCCGCGGCAAGATCGCGCTGCGTGCGGTGTTCGTGCTGCCGATGGTGATCTCGGGCATCGTCATCGCCTACGTGTTCTCGTTCCTGTTCGCGAACAGCCTGCCGGCCTTCGCCACCGCGATCGGCTTCGGGCCGCTCGAGCAGAGCATCCTGGCGAACCCGGACCTGGCCTGGCTGGCGATCGTGGTCGTCACCGCCTGGCAGGCGATCCCGTCGACGCTCCTCATCTACATCGCCGGCGTCCTCTCGATCCCCGGCGAGGTGTACGAGGCGGCAGCCCTCGACGGTGCCAGCGCGTGGCGGCAGCTCGTCTCGATCACCGCACCGCTGACTGCGGGCTACATCCTGATCAACCTGGTCATCGGGTTCAAGAACTTCCTGAACTCGTACGACATCATCGTCGGCCTGACCGACGGCGGCCCCGGCACCTCGACGACCAGTGTCGCGATGTCGATCTTCAAGGGCTTCAACGGCGGCGACTACGCCTACCAGATGGCGAACGCCACGATCTTCTTCGTCATCGCGGTCGTCATCGCCGTGATCCAGCTGCGGGCGACCCGCGGGAAGGCAGCGCTCTGATGTCCCTGCAAGCACCCCTGCGACCGGGGACCACCGCGACCGGCAGCATCCGTTCCGTCGACGCCGACCGGTCCGCCGGCTCGGGCAAGGCCGGCCGCGCTCGTTCGAACTGGCCCGTCACCGTCGTCCTCGTGCTGTGCGCGCTGTCGGTGCTCGTGCCGCTGTACGTCACCCTGACGATGGCGTTCAAGACCACCGGCCAGGCCGTCGACGGCAACGCGTTCTCGCTGCCGGCACCGTTCAGCGTCGACGGCTTCGTGCAGGCGTGGCAGCTGACCGACTTCCCGCGGGCGTTCGGGGTCTCGGTGTTCGTCGCCGCGATCACCGTCGTCGGCACGATCCTGCTCGCCTCGTTCACGGCCTACGCGATCGCCCGGAACTGGGACCGCCGGCTGTTCCGCTGGTCGTTCTTCTACCTGCTCGCGGCGATGTTCCTGCCGTTCCCGGTGCTCGCACTGTCGCAGGTGAAGCTCACCGGACTCGCGCACCTGGACAACCCGCTCGGTGTCGCGATCCTGCACGTCATGTTCCAGCTGTCCTTCAGCGTGCTGCTCTTCACGGCCTTCCTGCGGTCGATCCCGGCGGAACTGGAGGAGAGTGCACGCATCGACGGTGCGAGCACGGGGCAGGTGTTCTGGCGACTCGTGTTCCCGCTGCTGGCACCGATGAGCGCCACCGTCGGCATCTTCGCGTTCCTCGCGTCCTGGAACGACTTCGTGATGCCGTCGCTGATCACCTCCGACCCGGCGCTGCAGACCCTGCCGGTGCTGCAGCAGATGTTCCAGACGCAGTTCAGCAACAACTACAACGTGTCGTTCGCCTCGTACCTGATGGCGATGGCCCCGGCGATCATCGTCTACCTCGTCACCCAGCGGTGGGTGATGGCCGGCGTGACCCAGGGTGCCATCAAGTGACCGACACACACCCCTCGAACGAAAGGCCCGACGTGACCGACACCCTCACCCAGCCCGCCGCCACCTCGCACGACGAGACCTGGTGGCGCCAGGCCAGCGTCTACCAGATCTACCCCCGCTCGTTCGCCGACGCGAACGGCGACGGCATCGGCGACCTGCCCGGCATCACCGAGCGGGTGCCGTACCTGGCCTCACTCGGCATCGAGGCCGTCTGGCTCAGCCCCTTCTACCCGTCCGCCCTGGCCGACGGCGGCTACGACGTCGACGACTACCGCGACGTCGACCCGCGCCTCGGCACCCTCGACGACTTCGACCGGATGGTCGAGGCACTGCACGCCGCCGGCATCCGGGTGATCGTCGACGTCGTCCCGAACCACACGAGCGACCGGCACGAGTGGTTCCGCGAGGCACTCGCAGCACCCAAGGGCTCCCCCGCCCGCGACCGCTACGTGTTCCGCGACGGCAGCGGACCGTCCGGCGAGGAGGCCCCCGCCGACTGGATCTCGATCTTCGGCGGGCCGGCCTGGACCGCCGTCGGCGACGGCCAGTGGTACCTGCACAGCTTCGCGAAGGAGCAGCCCGACCTGAACTGGGCGAACCGCGAGGTCCGCGACGACTTCCTGCACACCCTGCGCTTCTGGTCCGACCGCGGCGTCGACGGGTTCCGCATCGACGTGGCCCACGGCCTGGCGAAGGACCTGGGCGAGACCCTGCCCACCTGGGCCGAGCTCGCCGAGATGCCGAAGGACGGCACGCACCCGCTCTGGGACCGTGACGACGTGCACGAGATCTACGCCGAGTGGCGGACGGTCTTCAACGAGTACACGCCGGCCCGCACCGCGGTCGCCGAGGCCTGGGTCCCCGCCCACCGCCGTGCCCGCTACGCCAGTGCCGAGGGACTCGGTCAGGCGTTCAACTTCGACCTGCTCGAGGCCGACTTCGACGCCGGCCAGTTCCGCACCATCATCGAGTTCAACCTCGGCCTCGCCGAGCAGTCCGGCTCGTCGACCACGTGGGTGTTCTCGAACCACGACGTCGTCCGGCACGCCACCCGCTACGCCCTGCCGCCCCGCGCCGGCGGCACCGACAAGCAGGGCAGCGCCTGGCTGCTCGCCGGTGGCTCGCAGGACGCGCTCGACCGGTCGCTCGGCCTCCGTCGCGCACAGGCCGCCACGCTGCTCGAGCTCGCCCTGCCCGGCTCCGCCTACCTGTACCAGGGCGAGGAGCTCGGCCTGCACGAGGTCGGCGACATCCCGGACGCCGACCGCCAGGACCCGGCGTTCTTCCGCAACCCGGGCGTCGACGTCGGTCGTGACGGCTGCCGCGTGCCGATCCCGTGGACGCGCACCGGCTCGTCGTTCGGCTTCGGTCCGGACGGCTCGCACCTGCCGCAGCCGGCGTGGTTCGCCGACTCCAGCGTCGAGGCCGAGGACGCCGACCCCGACTCCACCCTGAACCTGTACCGGAAGGCGCTCGGCCTGCGTGGCCAGCTGCAGTCCGAGGAACAGCTCGAGTGGATCGAGACCGGCCGCGACGACGTGCTCGCGTTCCGTCGGCCGAACGGCTGGACGAGCGTGACGGTCTTCGGCGACGAGCCCTTCGCGCTGCCGGCCGGCGAGCTGCTGCTCGCCTCGGCCCCCGTGGTCGACGGCGCCCTGTCGGGCGTGGGGACGGCCTGGTTGCGTTCCTGACGCGACCCACGCCCTGGGCGCGACCGGATGACGGACGGGAGGCGCGGTGCCAGCTGGCACCGCGCCTCCCGTCCGTCGTCTGCCCGCGTCTGCCCGCGGAACCTGGCGTACCCGGCGTACCCGGCGGAAACGGGCGTACCGGGTCCAAACGGGCGTACCTGCCGGAAGCGGGCGTACCGGGTCGAGAGTTCCGACCAGGTACGCCCGTTCTCGCATCCCATCGCGGCCGTTCTGGGAAGGAAGTCCCGGTAGGGTCGCCGCATGAGCGGGGCGAGCATCAGCGTGCAGGACTTCGTGATGCGGTTCGGGGACCGCAACGTGGTCGACGGGCTGTCGTTCGACGTCGCCCCCGGGGAGACGTTCGGGCTGCTCGGCAGCAACGGCTCCGGCAAGACCACGACGATCCGGGCCCTGCTCGGCATCACCACCCCGACGGCGGGCACGCTGACGATCGACGGCCGCCCCTACCGACCGGCCACCGGCGGCATCGGCTACCTGCCCGAAGAGCGCGGGCTGTACCGCAAGGAGTCCGTCATCGACGTGATGACCTACTTCGGGCGCCTGCGCGGGCTCCGCGGCGCCGAGGCGACCGCGTGGAGCATGGACTACCTGGCCCGGGTGGGGCTCGCCGACCGCGCGAAGCTGCGCGTCGACAAGTTGTCCGGCGGGCAGCAGCAGAAGGTGCAGCTCGGCATCACGATCATGGACCAGCCGCGGCTGCTCATCCTCGACGAACCGACCAAGGGCCTCGACCCCGTGAACCGGCGGCTCCTGCTCGACCTGGTCGACGAACGGAAGGCCGACGGGGCGACCGTGGTCCTCGTGACGCACCACATGGACGAGGTCGAACGACTCTGCGACCGCATCCTGCTGCTCAAGGACGGCCGGGCCGCCGCGTACGGATCCGTGCCCGACGTGCAGGACGCCTTCGGCGGCGCCGTCGCCCGCGTCGGGCTCGACGGCCCCGTACCGAAGTCACCGCTGTACCGGCTCGCGCGCCACGAGGGGCACGTCGCCTACCTCGTCCCGACCCAGGCGGCCGCTCCGGACGGTGCGGACGTCCTGGCAGAACTGGTCGCGGCCGGGGTGCACGTCACCGCGTTCGAGATGCGTCGGATCCCGCTCGACGAGATCTTCGTGCAGGTCTACGGGCACGATGCCCTGGCTGCGGCGTCGACCGACGGGGCAGCGGCATGAGCAACCTCGGCACGGTCGTCCGGTTCGAGTTCGTCCGCGCGGTCAAGAAGCCCGCGTTCTGGATCGGGACCCTCGCGCTGCCGGTCGTCATCGTGGTCGTCTCGTTGCTCGTGGGCATCGGGCAGGCTGCCGGCACCAACTCCGTGGTGTCCGGGTCGTCGGCCACCAAGACCCCGTTCCACTACGTCGACGAGTCCGGCCTGGTGTCGGAGTCCGTGGCCGCGAAGTGGGGCGGGACCCCCTCCACCGACGCCGCCGCCGACCGCGCAGCCGTTCGATCCGGTGACCTCGACGCCTTCATCGTGTTCCCGTCGTCGCCGTCCACGACGGCCATCCGGGTCGACGCCGCCGACCGCGGACTCTTCGGGAACGGGGTCTACTCGTCGCTGGCCGAGCGGGTGCTCGAGCAGAGCGTCGCCGCCTCGGTCGACGACCCCGAGACCGTGCAGCTGCTCCGCAGTCCGCCCGCCACCGACGTCACCACCTACGCCGACGGCCGGGTCGCGCCGGGCTGGCTGTCCGTCGTGCCGCCGTTCCTGTTCGTCGCCGCGTTCTTCGGGCTCGTCATCCTGCTCGCCGCCCGGATGGTCACCGTCGTGGTCGAGGAGAAGGAGAACCGGATCTCCGAGATGATCCTGACCACGGTGACCGCGGGTGACCTGATCCGCGGCAAGGTCATCGCGATGCTGCTCGTCGGCTTCGTGCAGGTCAGCGTGTTCGTCGTGCCCGGCCTGGTCGGGCTGCTCGTCGCGTTGCCGCTGGTGTCGTCGCAGCTCGGTGGGCTGACGGTCGACCCGTGGCGGATGGTGACCGGCGCGCTGCTGCTCGTCGGCGGGGTGCTGCTGGCGTCCGGGCTGTTCGTCGCCGTCGGGGCCGCCGTCCCGTCGATCAAGGACGCCTCGGCCCTGCAGTCGGCAGCGATCTTCGCGCTGATCATCCCCCTGTACGCGGCGTTCTTCGTGATGACGACGCCGACGTCGCCCGTCGCGCAGTTCTTCACGTACTTCCCGACCTTCACGCCGATCACCGCGATGGTGCGGAACGCCGTCGGGGCCCTGACCGTGACGGAGTCGGTGGTCTGCATCGTCGAGGTGTTCGTCGTCGCCGGGCTGCTGCTGTGGTTCGCGGAGTACCTGTTCCGGCACTCGGTCGCGCAGTACGGGTCGAAGGTGACGGTGCGGCAGGTGCTGTCGTGGCGGGGGCGGCGGGGCTGATCCCCGCCGATCAGCCGGCGGCGATGCGGCGGAGCGCGTCCAGGTGGGCGGCCCAGACGGCCCGACCCGACGCGGTCAGGGTGATCGACGTGCGGGGCGTCTTGCCCACGAACCCCTTCCCCACCGACACGTAGCCGGCCGCCTCGAGCGCGGAGACCTGCTTGCTCAGCACCGAGTCGCTGACCTCGACCGCGTCCCGCACCTCGCGGAACCCGAGGGTGCCCGCGCGGGTCAGGGCGGCGATCACCGAGAAGCGCACGGGGTGCTGCAGCAGGTCATCGAGCTCGTGCCGCGGGTGCACCCGGTCGGTGGTGCTCACGAGCGGGCCTCGCGCGCCGCGCACACCAGGGCGACCAGCAGCAGCAGCCCCGAGGTGATGCCCGACCAGAGCACCGAGCCGTGCACCCACCCGACCACGGCGATCGCCGCCAGGTAGGTGACCGCCCAGCTTGCGATGTAGACGGTCCAGCGGCGGCTCCGGGCGAAGGCCGAGCGGCCGCGGATGCTCACCATGAAGAACACCACCAGGGCGAACAGGGCCACGAGGGTGCCGACGTAGACGGCGGCGAACGCGTCCCCGGTCGTGAGCCCCATGCCGAGCGTGCCGAGCGAGGTCGCGACGCCGAGCGCGGTGATGAACGTGACGTACGGCCAGCGGACGGCGTCGTGCGCGCGTCGGCCGATCCGGTCCGCCTGGTCGAGCAGTCGGGCCGCCTCAGCGGGTCCGGGTCGTGCGGTGGTGTCGTCCATGGTGTCCCCTCTCGTTGACACCAGTGTTGCAATGACTTTCCAGTTTGGCAAGCACTTTCCAAACCGGAGACCTTGCCGCTGCGCTCAGACGCGGACGGGTGCCTCGTCGAGGTCCCACGACGGGACGGCGTGCCGCTTCCATCCCTGGCGCAGGGTGTTCGCCGCGCGGTCGAACTCCACCAGGACGTCGATGTGCGGGCGGACCAGCATCTGGATCTGCAGCCCCTCGTAGACCGAGAGCAGCTGGGTCGCAGCCTGGTACGCGGGGATGCCGGCCTCTTCCGAGCCCTTGTCGAAGTCGCGCTGCAGCCCGACGGTCAGCTGCTCGGCGTACTCCTCGAACCGCTTGCGGAACAGTTCGGCGAACCCGGACTCCGAGCTGGCCACGGTGATCAGCCCCGCGAGCACCCGGACGAGCCCGGGGTCGGCGACGTCCTCGGCCAGGGTCAGGCGGACGTGCTCGATCGTGCACGTGGGCGGGTTCTTCCGCCGGGTCCCCCGCAGCTGCGCCCACCGGTCGTAGGTGACCAGGAGCAGGGCGTGCCAGGTCGGGAACAGCCGCTCGACGGTCTCGAGCGGGATGCCGGCCACCTCGGCGACGACAGCCGCGTCGACGGTGTCGAACGGGTGCAGCCGGTAGGCACGGATGGCCGCGCGCACCGTGCGCTCTGCGAGGGACTCGTCGTCCTCGACGCGTTCGCCGTGCAGGGGTTCCATCCGACCATTGCAGCGCATTCCGGGCCGTTTGTCTCGTCCCAGAGCGGGGGCCGTGCTCCGGGCCGCGTCAGCGCGTCGTGATCACGGCGGTCAGCCGACGGTGACGGGCGCCGCCGGAGGCCGCACCCGCTGGCGCATCCACACGAAGAACCCGGTCAGGGTGAAGACGCCGTAGAAGACGTACATCAACCCGGAGGCGTAGTACCCGGCGGAGAACAGCAGCGGCACGCCGACCAGGTCGACCGCCACCCAGATGAGCCAGAACTCGACCCACCCCTTCGCCATGCCGTACGTGGCGAGCAGCGATCCGACGAAGATCCACGCGTCGCTCCACACAGGCTCGTACGACCCGAGCGCGCGGAAGACGGGGGTCAGCAGGGCGGTGCCGCCGACCATGCCGACGACGAGCAGCAGACGGGTCTGCCAGGAGGCCCAGCGCGGCTCGATCACGGTCGTCGCGTCCTCGGGGCGGTGCGTCCACCGGTACCAGCCGTAGATGCTCACGATGATGAACATGACCTGACGGCCGGCCTGCCCGAGCAGGTTGACGGGGTTCGGGGTGTCGAAGAGCGCACCCATGAAGACGGTGAAGAGCAGGGCGTTGCCGACCAGCCCGACCGGCCAGGCCCATACCTTCCGGCGCATGCCACCGAGGGCGCTGAGCAGCCCGAAGACGTTGCCGATCACCTCGCGCCAGAGCACCGTCTGGTCGCCGATGACGATCTGCGCGTCGAACAACCAGCGCACGATGTCCATGGGCCCTCCTCGTTTCCGGACGGTGCAACGACGCCGTACGTACCGGCATTCCTTCTGTGATCACTCTGCATACGCGGAGCACGCACCCAGAAACCGGGGTACAAACCATGTCCTCCCTAGCGGGGACAAAAATGACCCCCGTTCTGGGGTCCAGGTGAACGCTCGTTCTCGCTTGTCGGCACTTTGGGGGACAGGTAACGTCGACGCCAGATCGAGTCCAGCCCGCCCGAGCAGCAGCACATGCGCTCCGAGGCCCGGCGACCGTTCTCGGCACCGGTCAGCCGCGACCCCCTCCAACCACTGGGTCGATGACAACCTCCCCACCGGACACGACGCCCGAATGTCCCCGGTGGGCTTCAGCGTGCCCCGAGCACGCAGGAACGGAACCACCCCATGCACAAGATCGTCACCGGTGCCATCGCCGGCGCAGCAGGCGTCGCACTCCTCCTCGGCGGTGCGGGCACGTTTGCCCTCTGGAACGCCAGCGCCTCGAGCGCCGCGTCCGCCGTGAGCGCCGGCACCCTGACGCTGAGCGCCAACAACGACGGCGCGTGGACGGACATCACGAACGGTCGTTCCACCGCGATCGACCCGACGAAGGCCCTGATGGTCCCGGGCAACACGTTCCAGTTCACGCAGACGCTGAACATCGGCGCGACCGGCCAGGACCTCAAGGCGAACCTGACCTACGCCAACCAGAGCATCACCGGTGACGCCGCGCTGCTCGCCGCCACGACGAAGACGCTGGCCGTCACGTCGACGAGCGCCTCGGTCGTGCAGTCCTCGTCGAACACGAACACCTTCGTGGTCTCGCCGTCCTCGTCCACGTCGACCGTCAAGGTCGTCTTCACGGTGACGCTCCCCTCGTCGGCGACCACCGGTCAGGGCGGCTCGATCAACCTCAGCGCGCTGGCCTTCACGCTGACCCAGACCGCGATCGGTTCCTGATCCCCCGATCGCACCCCACCGACCACGACGACCAGGAGCACGCACATGACCGCCACACCGCGGACGACGGGACGCCACCGCGCAGCCCGACGGTACCGCTGGGTGTGGCCGGTCGCGATCGCCCTGGTCGTCGCGGTCGGAACGGCGCTCCTCGGCGCCGGCGGCACGTACGCCCTCTGGAACGGGACCGCCAGCACGGGAGCCACCACGGTGCGCTCCGCCACGGCGACCATCACCGTCGGCAGCACCACGGCGATGAACACCGCGGTCCTCGGGCCGGGCACGAGTACCACCGGCACCTTCACGGTGCGGAACACCGGTTCGATCCCCCTGTCCATGCGCGTCACGACGACGGCCTCCAAGTCGTCCGTCGCGGCGGCGACCGGTGAGCTGACGCTCCACCTCGCGATGGTGTCCTCGGCCGCGAAGTGCGTGCCCGGGCTCACCGGCACGAGCGCGCGGCTCGCCACCTTCGACACCGGCACCGGGTCCTTCACCCTGCCGGCCGGGGTCAGCGGCATCGCCTGCCTCGAGATGGCGCTCGACGCCGACGCCCCGCAGAGCGTCGCCGGCGCCACCACCGACTTCACCCTCACCGTCACGGGAACGCAGGTCTCCGCATGAACCGCCGCCTCCGGCTCCTCGTCGCCGTGCTCCTCACCGCCGTGTTCGTCGGTGGCACCTCGAGCGCCGCGTGGGCACTGTGGAGCGCGTCGGGCACCACCGCGGCGAGCACCACGGTCGGCACGGTCGCGGCGTCCATCGGTGGCACGAGCGCCCTCACCACGGCGTTCTCGTCGAGCGTCACCTCGACGACGAAGCCGATCACGTTGACCGACTCGGGCACCCTCGCCGGCACCGCCACCACCACGGTCTCCGTCGTGTCCGGCAGCTCGACCGCGCTCGCCAAGGCCGTCACCGTCGTCGCCTGGCCGGTCGCCTCGACCGCGGGCTGCACCACGAGCACGGCCGTCGGCACCGGGTCCGTCACCGGCACCTGGGCGTCGCTGCCGAGCATGAGCGCGAAGCTGGCCGCCGGCGCCTCCGCCGTCTGGTGCACCCGCAGCACCCTGCAGTCGTCGGCTCCGGCCGGCTCGACCGCCAAGGTGAACGTCAACCTCACCGTCACGAGCGGCACCTGGACCTCGGGCATCGTCGCCGGCGGCTTCACCCTGTCCACCCCGGCAGCGACCGTCGACACCACGCCCTCGCTGGTCTGCACGGACCACGGCGGTTGGTACGTCGAGATCCGGTGGGACGCCGCGAACCGGCCGATGGACACCTGGTACGGCGCGTTCGTCGGCTCGACCCCGGTCGGGCAGAAGGCGCAGGACTACTCCGCGTTCATCACGATCGCCCCGCCGGACGTCCCCGCGAGCGCCGGCACCGCTGGCACGCTGACCGTCACCGTCAAGGTGCTCGACAGCGCCGGCAACCCCACGAGCACCGTCGCGGGCACCGGCAAGGTCACGCTCTTCACGCAGGACAACGGGGCGGCGATCCGATGCGGCGCATGAGCACCCCCACCCCGCGCTCCGGCTGGCGCGCCGTCGTCCACGCCGTCGTGCTCGGTCTCAGTACCGGACTCCTGCTGCTCGTCGCGGCCCTGGCGGTCGTGCTGATCGTCGTGCCGAAGGCCACCGGCTCGATGCCACTCACCGTCCTGACGCAGTCGATGGAGCCGACACTGCCGCCGGGGACCCTGCTCGTGGTCCGTCCGACCCCGATCGACGAGATCCGGGTCGGCGACGTCGTGACCTACCAGATCGTGTCCGGCCAGCCCGCGGTCGTGAGCCACCGCGTGGTCTCGGTGTCGTCGTCGTCCGACGGCGAGCGGACCTTCGTGCTCAAGGGCGACAACAACGCCGAGGCCGACCCGTCACTGGTCACCGCCGTGCAGATCCGCGGCGTGGTCTGGTACTCCGTGCCGGAGATCGGCATCGTCAACCAGGTCGTCAACGGGTCGCGGAGCTGGCTCATCCCCGCGGTCGCCGGCGTGCTCCTGACGTACGGGGCGGTGATGATGACCGCGGGCTTCGTGAGTGCCGCGCGTCGTCGCCGCGCCGGCACGAGCCGCGCCGGCACCAGCCACGGACGCCGCAGCGCAGCGCACCACGTCGAGCGGACCACCACCGAGAACACGACCACCACCCGGTCTAGGCTCGGTGGACGTGACGGACGGAGTGCAGCGGGCGCGGGAGCTCCTCGACGCAGCGGCACGACGGCTCCGCGGCGCGGACGTCCCGGACGAAGCACTCGGCGAGTACGTGCAGCCGAAGGCGGTCCTCGGGATCCGTCGTGACCCGACTATGCGACCCCTCGGCCGGGTGTGGCGGGTCGGAGCACTGCTGATCGGGTCGTCCCCCGAGACCGCCGGCCGTGTCTGGGCCACCGGGTCGATCACCCGCGTCACCGAACCCGGTCGGTCGCAGTACCAGTCGGTCTCCGCCGAGGTCCGTCGCGCCTACCGCGCCGCCGCCGCGAAGGGCCATTTCGACGCTGGTGACACGGTGAACCACGGCGCCGTCCCGATCCCCGTCGACGACTCCCTCGTCGGCGCCGAGGGCGTACTCGTCGTCATCGAGGACGTGCCCTCGGTCCGGTGGTCCCCGACCGCCGGCGCCGCAGTCCCCCTCGCCGACTACCTGGACGACCGCGTCGGGCTGCTCGTCGATCCCCCGCGGGGCGCGACCGACTGACGCGGCCAGCGGCCACGGAATCGCACGGTGCGGGGTTCGTCGTGCGGTGCCGGGTCACCCGACCCGTGCGAACTTGCCCGCCCCGTGCCCCGCCACGATCCCGCACCGAGCCACCGCGACCGCCCGGACCCACGAACCCCACACCGTGCGGCTCCGGGTGAGCCCCACGGACGCGACCACGGAACCGCACCGTGCCGGGTTCGTCATTCGTGCCGGTTCCTCGAGCATGCGCACGGTGCAGCGGCGGCGACTCCGTGCGCGTTCCCGCTCCCGGTGCGAGCTCGTGCCCAGAGCCGCACGACCGCACCGTGCCGGATCTCCCGACCCGTGCGAACTTGCCCGCCCCGTGCCCCGCCACGACCCCGCAC